>JBOHLR010000111.1:0-7700 GCA_050729555.1 Allostellaceae bacterium | reverse complement strand
GTCGAGGGCCGCTCGCACGTGCTGACGATCGATGCCGAGTCGGTCGACTCGGCTCTCGCGTCCAACATCGCCAACGCGTTTGCGACCACGTACCTGAGCCAGCAGCGCTCGAGCAAGATCAAGTCGAGCGACCGCGTCATGCAGTACCTGAAGGCGCGCATCGCGCAATTGCGCCAGCAGGTCGAAACCTCGGAGCAGGCAGCGGCGGATTATCGCCGCCAGAATGGCCTCTACGAAGGCATGACCAACGCCAACGTGACGACGCAACAGCTGACCGAGATCAACACGCAGCTGGTTCAGGCGCAGACCGAAAAAGCGACTGCCGACGCGCAAGTCAACGAAGCGATCACAATGCAGCACGGCGTGGTCAACGACGCGACCGTTCCCGCGGTGCTCGACTCGTCGCTGATCCAGACCCTGAAGGCGCAGCAGGCGCAGGCCGCCCAAACCTTGGCCCAGGTGAGCGCCAATTACGGTCCGCGCTATCCGGCGGTGATGCAGGCGCAGAACCAGGTCGCCGACATCAACCGCAAGATCAACACTGAAACCAGCCGGATCATCGATGGTCTGAAGCGGACGGCGCGCGCCGCGGATGCGCGTTATGGGGCGCTCGGTAAGAATTTCCACACCACCGAAACTCAGATGGGCGGCGTCAACGAAAAGGCGATCCATCTCGAGGCGCTAGAACGCGACGCGACCGTCAATCAGAATCTGCTCGAGGCCATGTTGGCGCGCGCCAAGGAGACGATCGGCCGCGAGGAGATCGAGACGCCGGACGCCAAGCTGCTTTCCGCGGCCGCTCCGCCGGTTGCCCCGACCTATCCGCCGAAGACGCTGATCCTGTTGCTGAGCGCCGTCGGTGGATTGCTGATCGGGTCGCTGGCCGCGCTGTTGCGCGAGAGCGCGGATCACACGTTCCGCCGCTCCGACGAGCTTGAGCAGGCGACGGGACTGCCGGTGATCGCGATGGTGCCGGATCTCAAGGGCATGACCCAGCCCGCGCTCCACGTCCTGCGCAAGCCGGTCTCTGCATTCAGCGAGTCACTACGTAAGATCTATGTCGGCCTGCAACTGTCGGAGGCCGCGCAGGCGCCGAAAACGGTGATGATCTCCTCGGCGACGCCGGGCGAAGGGAAGTCGGTGATCGTCGCGTCGCTGGCGCGGCTGCTGGCGCGCAACGGCAAGCGCGTTCTGGTCATCGATTGCGACTGGCGGGCGCCGACGATACACCGCATCTTCCAGCGTTCGGACAAGAATGGCCTGGCATCGCTGTTGGCGGACGAAGGCACGCCGCTGAATGACGTCATCTACAACGATCCGTTGTCCGGGCTCGATCTCATCGTTTCGGGCGGCTGGACGCCGAATGCGACGCATCTGCTCACGTCGCAGCGTATGCGTAGCGCGCTGCAAACCTTTGCCAAGAACTACGATCTGGTGATCCTGGATACGGCTCCTGTTCTGGTTGCGGCGGAAGTGCTGCAACTGGCACGATTGGTCGATAAGGTCCTTTATACGGTGCGTTGGGGCCACACACGGCGCGAGGTGGCGCTCGACGGGTTGAAGCAGCTGCTCGAGGCTGGCGCCGATGTCCCCGGCCTCTTGGTCTCGCGTGTCGACGCCAAGCGATATCGCGAATTCGCCTACAGCCACCTCAACTACGAATACGCGCGCCCGTCGCTCGCCCATCTGGGGTAACGCCGTGGCGGCGGCGCCCGCGATCCTGTTGATCACGCAATATTACCGGCCCGAGCTCGTCGGCTCCGGCCCCTATTGCGGCGAGCTCGCGGAATGGCTCCAGGCGGCTGGCAGCTCGGTGACCGTCGTCGCCGGCCTGCCGCATTATCCCGGCCATAGCGTGTTTCCGGCCTATCGCCGCAAGTCGCCCCGGCGCGAGACAGTTGCGGGCGTCGATGTCGTTCGCCTGCGCCATTGGATCCCCCGCCGCTCGTCGGCGGCGCTGCGTATTCTGAGCGAGGCGCTTTTTCTACTCGTCGGCTGCTGGGCGCTGCTGATCGGGCGCATCCCGCGCCGGCCGGTCGTGATTTCGCTCTGCCCCTCCATCCTCACGGTCGTGCTTGGCGCGCTCGCACGGCGTGACGGACGGCATATCGCCGTGGTCCACGACATCCAATCGGGCCTGGCACGCGGCCTGGGCATGGTCGGAAGCCGTTTGCTGGTTGCGGCGATGCGCCGGTGCGAACGCATCGCGCTCAATCGCACCGATGTCGTCGTCGTCCTCGATCCGGCGATGCGCGACGAACTGCGGCTCAACGGCGTCGTCGTGCCGATCGAAGTGATGCCGATCTGGGTCGACACCGGGCGGCTGCTGCAGGCGCCGCAGCCGCGCCGCGCTGCGCCTGTGTTGCTTTACAGCGGCAATTTCGGCCGCAAGCAGGGGCTGCACCAGCTCATTGCGCTGGCCGAGCGGCTGCAGCACGAGCGGCCCGAGCTCACGCTCGTCCTTCGCGGCGACGGCGGCACCCGCGACGCAGTCGCCGCTTCGATTGCCGCCGCCGGTTTGGGCAACGTCCGGCTCGCCGGACTGCTGCCGGCCGAACGGCTGGCCGAGGGCTTGGCCGATGCCGACATCCATCTGGTGCCGCAGGATCCGGACGCCGCCGTATTCGCCGTGCCGAGCAAGGTTTTCAACATCATGGCGGTCGGCCGGCCGTTCGTCGCCACGGCGCGGCCCGGCAGCCCGCTGTGGCGGATGATGGAAGCGAGCGGCGCCTTTCTCTGCACGCCGCCGAACGATGCGCGCGCGTTTGCCGAGGCGGTTTTGCGCCTGGTCGACGATCCGGCGTTCGCCGCCGAGCTCGGCGACCGCGGCCGGCAATTCGTCAACCGGACGTGCGCCAAATCGCTCGTTCTCGGCCGGTTTGCGGCAATGGCGCGTACGCTCGCCGAACCCGTCCGGGCGTTGCCGCGCCACGTGCTGATCTTCGAGCCGGACAGCGACGGCCATCCGCACGAGTGGCTTTGCCATCTGATCGATTTTGCGCGTCGGGCGCCTGCACCGCTCGTTTCATTTGTCGTATCGCCGGCGCTCTATCGCGATCTTGCGGCGCGGCTCGATGCGGCGCCGGCGGAGGGCGTTCGCGTTTTGCCGTTGTCTCCGGTGGCGGCGCGCTTGTGCACGCACCGCGCCTTGGTCGTCAATGGTTTCGCGCGCTGGTGGCACATGCGCCGATTCCTCGCGCGCACGGGCGCCCAGACCGGACAATTCCTGTCGCTCGATCTCCTGTCGCTGCCGTTGGCGCTCCGCCTCGGCGCCGGGAGCGGCCGGCGCATCGGCGGCATCTTGTTCCGGCCGTCGGTGCACTACCGGCTGCTCGGCGCGTATCGCCCGTGCCGCCGCGAGCGGCTACGCGACATGCGCAAGGCAGCGCTCTATCGCCTGATGCTGCCCAACCGTGCGCTCGGCTGCGTGCTCACGCTAGATCCATTCTTCCCGCGTCACGCGGCGCGGTTCTATCGTTCCGGCAGCAAAGTGCGGGCGGTTCCCGATCCGGTTTATCCGCTGGCGCCGGGAGCCGACGGCGACAATGCCTTGGCCGACTCGTTGCCGCCGGGCCGTGTCACGTTGCTCTTGTTCGGGCATCTGACCGAGCGCAAGGGGACGCTGACTCTCCTTGAATCGCTGCGGCTGATTCCCGAACCCATCGCGGCGCGCCTGACTGTCATCCTGGCTGGCAAAATCGATTCGGCGATCGCCGATCGTGTCACGACGCTGCGCCAGCAACTCGAGTTTGTACAACCGAGCCTCGTGCTCACGCTCGTCGATCGTCGCTTGTCGACCGGCGAGATCGGTGCATTGGTGGCGCGCACCGACGTCGTCTTGGCGCCCTATCAGCGTTTCGTCGGCTCGAGTGGCGTTCTGCTGTGGGCGGCGCGGGCCGGCAAGCCGCTGCTGACCCAGGATTTCGGCCTGATCGGTCCGCTGGTGCGCCGCTATCGACTGGGCTTGGCGGTCGATTCCGATCGACAGGAGGCGCTCGCCGCGGGAATCGTCCGCATCGTCCAGGAAGGACCAGACCGCTTCATCGATCCGCAGCAAGCGCACCGTTTCGTCGTCCGTAACACGCCGGAACGTTTCGCCGCCCTGGTCTTCGGCAGCGCCGCCGAAGCGAACTCGATTTCTGCCCGGCCCTAGGAAAGTCACAACGACACTCAACAAAATCACACCTCTGGCCGTCGGCGTGCGGCGAGAATCTACGGCTAACGTCAATAAGACCGCCCTTTGAGCGGGTGCTGCGCGTGGCGAGAGGGATCGATGAAGAAGACCACGGGGCGAATTTAATTGGAGCGCTGTGTATGCCTGGTGAACCTGAATCGTCGCATCGTTATGAAGTCTCACACGGTCCGGTCAGCGATACGGTAACGAAATCGCGCCATACCGGGTCGCCACCGGTTTCGGTGCGGGTCACCGCTGCAATTGTCGCCGCCGGCGATCTCGCGATCATTTTTGGCGCGGGGTTGTTCGCACTCTATTGGCTTTCACGGCATGCTTTGGTCGACGCCCAACTGTTCCGCATTCTTGCGGTGGTTGGCACGGTTTTGTTCGTCAATATGGTTCAGGTCTTCGGCGGTTATCGATTCGGAAATCTGGCGCGTGCGCAGATGATGGCGCTGGCACAAGCGTTGGTTGCTTGGCTGGCGACGATCGGCGCGCTTTTCGTCGCTTTGCGGGTGAGCGGTCTCAACACGTTCGCCACGCACGTCTGGCTGCTGTTGTGGCTCATCGTCGGCTCCGCCGGTTTGGCGGCGGTCCGGACAGCGTTCTCGGGGCGAGTCCGAATCTGGCAGCGGGCCGGACGTATGCGTCGCAGGGTCGCGGTCGTCGGCGCCGGCCGGCTTGCCGAGCGGTTGTTGCATCACTGTGCGGCCGTTGCTGACCCCGAAATTGAGATTGTTGGCGTCTATCGCGATCGACGCGACGCGCATACGGCGGCGCATTGCGGCGGCCACACGGTCGTCGGCGACATCGACCGCCTGATCGCCGATATTCGCGACGGCGGGATTGACATGGTAATCGTGGCGATGCCGGCCGCGGCGGACGTTCGGTTGGCCGAAACCATGAGCAAGTTGCGCCTGGTGCCGGTCGACGTCCGCCTGTGCTCGGAATCGTTCGCCTTCGACGTCGGTTCTTGCGAAATCAGCCAGATCGACGGTCTGACGATGTTCAACGTCATCGACCGGCCGGTGAGCGATTGGAAATGGATCGCCAAGGTGACCGAAGACCGCGTCCTGGCGGCTTTGATCTTGCTATTGATTGCGCCGTTACTGGCGGTGATCGCGGTCGCGATCAAGCTCAACAGTGCTGGCCCGGTGTTCTTCCGGCAGAAGCGCTATGGATTCAATCGTGACCTCATCGAAGTGCTGAAATTCCGCACGATGTATCATCATGCGCGCGATCCGAACGCCGAGAAGCTGACGACGCGCGACGATCCGCGCGTGACGCGCATCGGCTCGTTCCTCCGGCGCACGACGCTCGACGAACTGCCGCAGTTCATCAACGTGCTGCGCGGCGAGATGTCGATCGTCGGGCCGCGGCCGCACGCGATCTCCGCCAAGGCCGGCGGCGTGCTGTATCACGACGCGGTGCGTTACTACGACGCGCGGCATCGGATGAAGCCAGGCATCACCGGCTGGGCGCAAATCAACGGATGGCGCGGCGAAACCCAGACCGTCGAGCAGATCCAGCGACGCGTCGAATACGACCTCTATTACATCGAGCACTGGTCGATCCTGCTCGATCTCAAGATCATCCTCCGTACCATCATGGTGGGGTTCACCGATGCGCGTGCGTATTGACGGCAATTCGGCGGGCCCATGCGGTGTCTCTGGCTAACGCTGGCGGATCCGACGCCGGCACATAACGGCCAATATCTCTACTCCGGAGGGCTGATCGACTCCGTTGCCGAAGCGGGCGCCGAGGTCGTCGTCGTTGGCCTCGCGCGTGCGGGATCGGGGCGGCATGACGGCGCGCAGGACGGCCGCGTGCTTTGGCGTCTCGCCAATGACGAGCCGCTTTCTCACCGCGCGAGCTTGGTTTCGCCGTTGCCTAATATGGCCAAGCGCTGCACCACGCCGACGATGCGTCGCCTGCTCGACGAGGTTCTGGCCGACGGCACGTTCGATATCGTGGTGTTCGACGGCATTTCCGCTGGCTGGGCTCTGCGGCGCGTACTGAAACGTTGGTCGCGCAGCCTCGATCGGCCGAAGATCGTTTACGTCTCGCATAACCATGAAAGCAGCTTGCGGCAGGCACTGGCAGAAAATCATCCGCGCTTTCTCAAGCGGCAAGGGCTGAAGTTTGACGCACGCAAGGTCACGCGGCTCGAGCGCACGCTGGCGTCCGAGGCAGATCTGATCACGGCGATTACGCCCGAAGACGGCGCGCTCTATGGCCGCGAGTGGCCGCACAAGCTGATTGAGGTGCTGACGCCCGGCTACCGCGGCCGGGCGCTTCCTGAGCGTCGGATCACGCCCGATCTGCCGCGTCGCGCCGTGGTCGTCGGCAGCTTCGACTGGATCGCCAAGCGGCTCAACATCGCCGAATTCATCCAGGTGGCCGATCCGATCTTCGCGGCACATGGCGTCGAGCTTGAGATCGTCGGCAGCGGCGATCCGGCATTTTTCGACCAAATCCGGAAATCGCTGGTCGCCACGCACTTCACCGGAACGGTCGATCGGATCGACCGTTACATGGAGTCCGCGCGGATCGCCATCGTGCCCGAGCGCAACGGCGGCGGCTTCAAGCTGAAGGTGCTGGAGTACATCTTCAACCGGACACCGATCTTCGCGCTTCAGGGATCGGTCGCCGGCGTGCCGCTGGAGCACAACGACAGCATCCAGCTCTATCCGGACCAGCGGGCGCTCGCGCTCGGCGTTTGGCGCGCGATCGACGATGTGGGACGCCTCAACCGTTTGCAGAACAGGGCCTTTGAACGATGTCGCGACTCCTTCGACTGGCCGAGCCGCGGTCGGCATTTCCTGGCGGCGGTGTCGGCCCTGTGACCGCCGGCCGGCTGGGGCCTGCCGATTCGCGTCTCGGGATCGCCGACATGTTGCTCCTGATCATTTTCATGATCGGGATCTATACCGGCTACACCATACAGATCAGCACGCGGATTCCGTTTCCGTCGGCGCCGTCCGGTCTTGCCGGCCTGTTTCTGCTGTGGCGCCGCCGTAACGACATCCAGCCGGCGCAATTTGGCGCGCTGCTTTTCGTCATTTTGCTCTACGTCGGCTCGATCCTTTCCGCGACCGACATCGCCCATCTCGGCAAGCGGTTTACTGGGCTGATTCAGATTACTTATTCGCTGATCATCGGCTATGCGCTGTTTCTCACCATCTTGCGCGCCGACCGAAACCAGATCGCGCATCTGTTTCTCGGCTTCTGCGTCGTCATCCTGATCGGCTGTTTTCTGGAGGATTACACCAGCCTGCGGTCGGTAAGCGACGCGTTCCGCCACGCCGTCTACAAGGCGGTCGACGTCTACGACGCCGATCTGCGCGACCAGATCCTCTATGGCCGCATCCGGCCGAAGCTGTTCACCAGCGAACCGTCGGCCGTGACCTTCGCCTACACGCTGTTCAGCTTTGCCTGGCTGATGACGACGCGAACGCGCTTTGCACCGCTTAAATATCTGATTCTGATGGCATTGGGCATCGTCGTCATGCCCGGCCCGACGCTG
>JBOHLR010000110.1:0-7739 GCA_050729555.1 Allostellaceae bacterium | reverse complement strand
CGCACATGATCGAGGACGATCCGGCGCTCGACGGCATCGGCGGCCTGATCTTCGACGAGTTCCACGAGCGCAGCCTCGAAGCCGATCTGGGCTTGGCGCTGGCGCTGGAGACGCGCCAGCATTTGCGGCCGGATTTGCGGCTCCTCGTGATGTCGGCGACGCTCGACGGCGACAAAGTCGCGCGGCTGTTGGACGACGCGCCGGTGATCGCGAGCCAAGGCAAGATGTTCCCCGTCGAAATCCGGCATCTGGATCGCCCCGCGCCCGAGCGCTTCGATGCGGTGGTCGCAACTTCCGTGCGCCGCGCGCTGGCAGACGAGACCGGCAGCGTTCTCGTCTTCCTGCCGGGCGGCGCCGAAATCCGCCGCGTCGCGCGTTTACTCGAAGACGGGGCATTGCCGGCCGGCGTCACGGTGGCGCCGCTCTATGGCGACCTGCCGCCCGCGGCGCAGGACA
This sequence comes from Allostellaceae bacterium, assembly GCA_050729555.1. Lineage (GTDB taxonomy): Bacteria > Pseudomonadota > Alphaproteobacteria > ATCC43930 > CGMCC-115725 > REEB95. The sequence goes on along the minus strand of JBOHLR010000110.1, from coordinate 7,283 downwards.
ACGCGATCGCGCCGGCGCCGGCAGGCCGGCGCAAAGTGGTGCTGGCGACATCGATCGCCGAAACCAGCCTGACCATCGAAGGCATTCGCGTCGTGATCGACGGCGGCTTGATGCGCGCGCCGCGCACCGATCCGGCGAGCGGCATGACGCGGCTGATCACGCTGCGCGTTTCGCAGGCGTCGGCGAAACAGCGCAGCGGCCGCGCCGGCCGGCTCGAGCCGGGAGTCGCTTACCGGCTATGGCCGGCGCGCGAGGAAACGCAGCTCGCGCCGTTCAATGCGCCGGAGATTCTCCAGGCCGATCTGGCGCCGCTGGCCTTGGCGCTGGCGCAATGGGGGGCGCGCGATCCGCGCGATCTGGCGTTTCTCGATCCGCCGCCGGACGCGGTCTATGTCGAAGCGCAAACTCTTTTACGCGCGCTCGGCGCGCTCGACGCCGGCAACACGATCACCGCGCACGGCAAGGCGATGGCCGGACTGGGCTTGCATCCGCGGCTGGCGCACATGGCGTTGCGGGGAAAAGAGCGCGGCAGTGGTGCTACGGCCGGCGCGATTGCGGCGCTGCTGATGGAGCGCGACGTGCTGCGCGCGGCGCCCACCGCGCGCGACGCGGATTTCCGCCTGCGCGTCGAGCTGATGGGCGAGCGCGGCGCGGCGAAGCATCTACCGCCGGGCATGACGCTCGACCGCGGCGGGCTCGAACGCGCGCGCGACGCGGCGCGGCAGCTGCGCCAGCGGCTCGGTATCCGCGACGAGAGTATCGATGCGGGCGAGACCGGCCGGCTGCTCGCCCTCGCCTACCCCGACCGCGTGGCACAGAAACGACCGGGCGCGGCGGGACAATTCCTGCTGGCCAACGGCAAAGGCGCAGAATTGCCGGCGGCCGATCCGCTGGCGAGCGCGGAGTTTCTCGCGGTGGCCGATCTCGACGGCGCGCAGCGCACCGCGCGGATTTTTCTCGCGGCGAAGCTGACGCGCGACGCGATCGGGGAGGATTTCGGGGAGTTGATCGCGACCGCGGACACGATCGCGTGGGATGCGCGCGCCGAAGCGGTGCTGGCGCGGCGGCGCGCGACGCTGGGCGCGCTGGTGCTGGAGGACAAGCCGCTCGCCAAGGCCGATCCGGCGACGGTCGCCGCGGCCATGGCCGCGGGAGTCCGCGCGCTCGGGATCGGCGCGCTGCCGTGGAGCAAGGAGGCGGAGAATTTGCGCGCGCGGGCGGCGCTGCTGCGGCGGCTCGACGGCGCGGCGTGGCCGGATTGGTCGGACGAAGCGCTGCTGGCGAGCCTCGACGACTGGCTCACACCTTATCTAACGGGCGTGACGCGGCGGGCGCAGCTCGGCGGCTTGGACCTGGCGGAGATTTTGGCGGCGCGGTTACCTTACGAGCAGCGCCGCGCGCTCGACCGGCTGGCGCCGACGCATGTCACCGCGCCGAGCGGCTCGCGCATCGCCATCGACTATGGCGGCGACACGCCGGTGCTGGCGGTGAAGCTCCAGGAGATGTTCGGCGCGCGCGAAAGTCCCGCGGTGGCGGATGGGCGAATTAAATTGGTGATCCACCTGCTGTCGCCGGCGGGACGGCCGCTGGCGGTGACGCAGGACCTCGCCGGCTTCTGGCGCAACGCCTATCCGCAGGTGCGCGGCGAGATGCGCGGCCGCTATCCGCGGCATCCGTGGCCCGACGATCCGCTGGCCGCGGCGCCGACCAAGCGGACGAAGCGGCGCTAAATCTCCGCCGTCGGCTCGGCGCGCGCGACGTGGGCGCGCAGCGGGATTTCCTTCCATGACAGGGTGAGCGCCAAGGCCACCGCCATGATCACGGCGCCGCAGGCGAAGGCCCAATGGAAGCCGTGCGCCAGCGCATTCGGCAACGCGGCGCGCGCCGCGGCGCCGACCGCCGATGTCTCCGAACCGCCGCGCAGCAGCGCATTCGCCATGCCGGCAGCGCCGACCTGGGCCAAGCGCGCCTCGAGCGCGGCCAGCAGCACCGCCCACAGGAAAGCCGCGCCGAACGAGCCGCCGAGCGAGCGGAAGAAAGCGACGCTGGCGGTGGCGGCGCCGATGTCGCGGGCTTCGGCGGCATTCTGCGCCGCGACCAGCGTCGCCGGCATCGCGCCGCCCATGCCGATGCCGAGCAGGCCGACGAAACAGTCGACGTACCAGGTGGAGCTGGCGCCATTGGCGAAGGCGAGCGCGCCGAACGCCACGATGGCGAAGCACAGCGTCAGCATCGGCGCCTTTTTATAGCGGCCGCTCGCCCGCATCCACTGGCCGGTGGGATAGGCCCCCAGCACGGTGCCGCCCATCAGCGGAATCAGCATGAGGCCGGTGTCGCCGGCGTCCTTGCCGAGAACGAGCTGGATGAACACCGGCAACAGCACCGTGGCGCCGAACATGCCGGCGGAGACGACGAAGCCGATCAAATTGGCGGTGAGGATGACCGGGCTGACGAACAGGCGCGGCGGCAGCAGCGGCTCGAGCGCGCGCAGCTCCTGCAACGCGAACAGCACCAGCAAGAGGATGCCCGCGCCGGTCAGGCCGAGGATCGGCGGCGACAACCAGGGAAATTCGACGCCGCCCCAACTGGCGACGAGCAGTAGCGCGACGACGCCCGGAATCAAAACGGCGGCGCCGAGATAATCGATGCGCGAATAGCCGCCGTGCACCGGCAGGCGCTTCAGCGCGTTCCAGCACAGCACGAGGCCGAGCGCGCCGATCGGCAGGTTGATCCAGAACACCCAGCGCCAAGTGAGATATTGCACGAAGACGCCGCCCAAGACCGGGCCGCCGACGCTGGCCAGCGCCCAGACGCCGCTCATATAGACCTGATACTTGCCGCGCTCGCGCGGCGAGATGACGTCGGCGATGATCGCCTGCGACATGCTGATGAGGGCGCCGCCGCCGATGCCCTGGAGCGCGCGCGCGGCGATCAATTGCCCCATGCTTTGTGCCGAGGCGCAGAACGCCGACGCGGCGACGAAGACGCAGATGCCGACGATGATGAGACGGCGGCGGCCGTAGAGATCGCTGAGCTTGCCGTAGATCGGCGTCGAGGCGGTGGAGGTCAGCAGATAGGCGGTGACGATCCACGACAGGTGCTGAATGCCGTTGAGATCGTCGGCGATCGCGGGCAGCGCGGTGACCACGACGGTCTGATCGAGCGCGGCCAGCAGCAGCCCGATAAGCGCACCCGACAGGATCTTCAGAATCTCGTTATGGCTGAACTGCGCCGGCGGCCCGGCCGCGCGCGTGGCCGACATGGCCATGGTCTGCCCTCTCTTCGGGCAGAGGGTCTATCGCGGCGGCGCGGCCAAGTCACCATCCATTCGGCAATGGCAGATTTGCGCGGGCGGCTGACTGCCCAATGGATCGGTTTGAAAACTGCATCGCCATCCCGCGTGCTTCGAGACGCGCTGCCTTGCAGCGCTCCTCAGCATGAGGACATTTCTTTATGGCATCGAGAAAAACGCCTCACCCTGAGGAGCCGGCGAAGCCGGCGTCTCGAAGGGCGCACAATTCATCTCCCGGCGCGTCGGCATCAATGCGTGCCGGCGACGCCCTTGAGCTTTTCGTATGTCCGCAGACCGCCCATGCCGAGCATGCCAAACATGAGCTGCCACAGCGTGTCGTCGAGCGCGGGCGGACGCGGAAACGCATAACCCGACCAGCTCGTCGCCCAGACCGCGAGCGGCACCATCAGATATTGATAGGCGAGCGCGCCGCCGCAGCACCAGCCGATGAAGGGCCGCCAGCCGGCGACGAACAGCGACGGGCTTGCGGCTTCGGCGGTGTCGATCTTGTCCTGCGCCGAATCCCACGACACCAGCGAGCTGCGCAGCTCGCTTTCGGCCTGAGCGCGCTGCGCCGGATCGGGAATGAATTTGTTGACGATGCCGAGGACGTTGCCGATGAGATCGTCGATGCCGAAGGCCATCGCGCCTTCACCACGCGACGACGGCGAAGGCGACGACGAACGCGCCGACGCCGCAGGCGATCGCGCCCCAGAGGAACGGATGATTGGCCATCCAGGCACGTAGGCCGCGGCGCGCGGATGAGACATCCTGTTTGGCGGCGGATTCGATATTGGTCATGGAATACTCCTGGGTTGTTGATGGGGACGGACGGGATTCAGGAATAAGCGCGCGCCAGCCAGCCGGCGAGAAAGCGCGCGCGATCGGGATGGCGGGTGACGATCTGGCGATAATGCGCGGCCAGCGCCTCGCGCAACGCCGCGAGCGCGGCATCGGCGGGCGCTTGGCTGGCGGCGGCGATTGTGGCCGGACCGAGGAGACCGTCTTCGGCGACCGCGCCGCCGACTTGGTTGAGTGCACGCTGAAAACAGGTGACCGCCGGATTGGCGCCAAGATTGACCGCAGCATCGAACAGCTTCGTGCCCAGGGGCGATGGCAGACGCGCGAGGCCGAGCCGATCCCACCATTCGCGGCGATAGATCGCGCGGGCGTCGTCCTCGTTGACATTGGCGATATCGACGCCCGGGTGGGTCGCGGCGGCGATGCCGTATTTCGTGCCGAGGCACGCGCCGGCGCCAACGGCGCCGCCGCTCCAGTTGCCCGGATCGGCCGCGTCGTTCTGAAAACCGCCTTCGTGCCCGAGCACGATCGCGACCGCGGCGTCGAAGACCGGATCGTCGCTCATAGGATGCCGCGCGCTTCGAAGAGACGCAGCAGAATCGCGCCCATGGTGAGCAGCAGCCCGGCGACCAGCGACAGGACCGAGCGCGTCAGGAAGAGGCGGATCGATTGCAGCGCCTCGCTGATCTCGGTATAGCGCTCGGCGCAGACCGCCTCGTGCTTTTCGAGTTGCGCGCGGGCCGCCTGCGCGAGCTCGAGCGCCCGCGCGGCGTCGTCATAGGTGCGGGAGAACATGGGGGGAGCTTTCGGTCAAAGAGCGTTCAGGCACAGAATATTCCCAATTTGGGAATTGTCTCTTATTCCCATAATGGGAACACGCTATATTATCCCATGCAGATCATCGCGCGCCGCACGCTCAGGCAGTTCTGGCAGCGGCACACACAGGCCGAAACGCCGCTCAGGGCTTGGTACATGATCGTCAAGGCGGCAAGCTGGAAAGGCCCCGCCGACGTTAAAGAGCGGTTCGGGAACGCGGTCGATTTCGTCGCCGATAATCGACTGATTTTCGACATCGACGGCAATAAGTTCCGGTTGGTCGTACACGTGGCATATCGATTCAAACGCGTGTTGGTCAAATTCGTCAGAACGCATAAAGAGTACGACGCGATCGATCCGGAGAAAGTATGACCCCAACCTGGGTTCGGCGATTGGCGACGATTTTGAGTGGAGAAGATTGAAATGGCACATATGGAAATTCGTCCGATCCGGAATGAGGCGGGATACGATGCCGCGCTTAAGGAAATCGAGCGCTATTTCGAGCGCGAGCCCGAACGCAGCACTCCGGAAGCCGATCGTTTCGATCTTCTCGCCTTGGTGATCGAGGATTACGAGGATAGGCACTGGCCGATCGAGACGCCCGATCCGGTCGAGGCAATCAAGTTCAGGATGGAACAGAAGGGATTCGAGCGCGCGGATTTGGCGAAGCTGATCGGCTCGCGTTCGCGCGCGTCGGAAATCCTCAATCGTCGCCGACGGCTGACCATCGACCTCATATGGAAGCTGAGCCGGAAATGGGGGATTCCGGCCGAGAGTCTGATAAAGCCATATAAGCTCAAAACGAAAGCGGCCAGCGGACGCCGGCGTCCATAGCGGCGGCGGCCGATCGACGAGCTTGACATTCTCCGTAAATTCCGTAATTTACGTAAATGTACCAGGAGGGCCCATGGTGACCGTGCCGGCGACCGAGTTCTGCAAACGGTTCGGCCATTTTCAGACCGTGGCCCAGCGCGAGCCGGTCGGCGTGGTCAATCATGGCCGGCCGACGGCCTATCTGATCTCGGCCGACGAATACGAAAAGTTCCAGGCCGTTCGCGCCGGCGCTCGTCAATATCTTCAGGTCGGCGCGCTGCCCGAGGCCATCGTCAGCGCGATCAAGACGGCGAAGGTTCATCCGAAACACCGGCGCCTGAACAAACTGCTCGGCACGCGGTAGCGACGGCGCGACGCAATGCCGCTGCCCAGGCCGGAACCCGGCCTTGTCGTCTGCTACGAGTTCCTGTGGCGGGACGAAGCGCGGAGCGGGTTGGAATACGGGCAAAAGCAACGTCCATGCGCGATCATCGTTGCCGTGACCGATAGCACGGGGAAAACCGAAACCATCGTCGCGCCGATCACCCATACGCCGCCGACGGCGCCAAGCGAAGGAATCGAAATCCTCTCCGCCATCAAATCCCATTTGGGACTCGACGCCGCGCCGGCCTGGGCGATCGTGACCGACTTGAACCGATTCATCTGGCCGGGATTCGATCTCAGCCCGATTCCGGGCCGCAAGCCACCCCGATACGCCTATGGAATGCTGCCGCCGCGGTTTTTCGATCGGATCAAGCGCCGGATTCTCGCAATCGACGCGCGGTTGAAATCGGCCACGCCGCGCGACCAGCGGCCCGCGACCGGCAAACCGGCGAGCGCCTCCCGGGTTCGAGCGAAGCCCGGAAAGAAACGGTGAGTGCTTTTTGAGCGGGGCCTGGGCGTCCCGCGCGAGCTCGGTGGCGCGTTGCCTACGCGTCATGGGCCGTGGCATCCTCGGCGGCGATGGTCGATATAAAACTCGGAACCTTTAGCGCGTCGCTTGTGATGCTTGCGGAGAACGGCGTGCGCTACGGTTCTGTCATCGATGCCGGCTGCACCGAAGGAAATTTCTTCGTCCAGCACCACGTCATGGGACCATTCGCGGGAGCGGTCGCCATGAACATCGACGCTTGCGCCCAATACGCCGACCACCTCGCGCGCGTGCGCGATGCCGTAGGCGGTCATTTCCTGATAGCCGCCGTCGCCGATCGCCGCGGCGAGATCGAGATCACGACTTCGCTCGATCCGGCATGGAGCTCGATGCGTCCGCCCGGCGATCCCTATTGGGAGCGTTTCAGCGGCGCCGTCGTCGGCACGGTGAAGGTGCGCGCTGTGACACTCGACGAAGTTGCGGCCGAATTCACATTGCCGCCCTCTTATCTGGTGAAGCTCGACATCCAGGGTGCCGAGGTCGCCGCACTGCGCGGCGCACTGAACGTTCTGTCTAAGAGCCGATCCAAGAAGTTAGGATTCAGGAGCAACGGGCTGGCCTGGTCAAGCGGCGGAGCATGATGCGGATCATGGCGAGACGGACGAAGGCGGCGGCGGATCGGGCGTAGCG
>JBOHLR010000109.1:0-7794 GCA_050729555.1 Allostellaceae bacterium | reverse complement strand
ACATCTCCACAGGCCCAACCGCAGCAAAAGGCTCTCCACATGAATGGGATTCTGGCAGCGTGATCAGCAACCGGAGTACACCTTAACTTCGCTGCCAACCTGTCCAACCAACCGGGACCAGCTCAATTAAACGCGCCCAGAAATTGCTCGCCGAGCGCCAAGCATCAAAATCCAAAAGTGGTGGTAAGCCACCAGATGGCTTCGAGATATGGAAACAGGAGCGGTTTATCTTCCGGTTTCCGTGATCGAAACAACTAATCAGGAAGCAGTATGAAAAAGGCTCACCGCAAAGGTCAGCAGAGAGCGAAACGGCGTAGACTTGAATTGCGTCGGAAGCGACTGACGGCGCGTAAAAAATCCTAGGTGCGTTTGCTACCTAATACCGAACCGTTCCGCCGCATCGTTGAGCAGTTTCGTGCCGTCGGTGTCGGGCTTGGCGATCTCATCCAGCAGCTTGCCATCGAGCTCGGCGTTGCTGCGGATGCGCCGTTCCGCCGGCAGCTTGGCGTAGCGCTTCGCTTGGCGCTCGCGCGCCGATGCCACGCGCGCGGCGACTTCGGCGCTGCCCTCGGCCGGCGGTGGCAGCGACAGATCGGCGGCCTTCACCGCCGGCACGTCGATGTGCAGATCGATGCGATCGAACAGCGGTCCGGAGATGCGCGATTGATAATCCTGCGCGCAGCGGGGCGCCTTGCCGCACGCCAGTGCCGGATCGTCGAGGTGTCCGCAGCGGCAGGGATTCATCGCCGCGACCAGCTGCACCCGTGCCGGGTATGTGACGTGTGCGTTGACGCGGGCGACGCTGACCCGGCCGGATTCGATCGGCTGACGCAGCGCCTCAAGCGTCGCGCGCTGGAACTCGGGCAATTCGTCGAGGAACAGCACGCCAAGATGCGCCAGGGAAATCTCGCCGGGCTTGCCGCGCATGCCGCCGCCGACCAGCGCCGGCAGCGACGCCGAATGATGCGGATCGCGGAACGGCCGTGCGCGCATCAGGCAGCCGTCGCGCAGCAAGCCCGCGACAGAATGGATCATGCTGACTTCGAGCGCCTCGTCCGGCGCCAGCGGCGGCAGGAGGCCGGGTAAACGCTGGGCGAGCATCGATTTGCCTGCGCCCGGCGGGCCGATCATCAACAGGTTATGGCCGCCCGCGGCGGCGACTTCGAGCGCGCGCTTGGCGCTCTCCTGGCCTTTGATCTCCTTGAGGTCGAGCGTCGCCGGCGCGGCGGCCGCGATCTTGGGTTCGGGCGCGGCCAAGAGCTGCGCGCCCTTGAAGTGATTGACCAGCGCCAGCAGCGACGGCGCTGCCAGCACCTCGATCTTGCCGGCCCAGGCCGCTTCGCCGCCGGTGTCGCGCGGACAGATAAGGCCGCGGCCCGCCGTTGCCGCGCCAAGCGCCGCAGGCAGCACGCCCGCCACCGGCAGCAGCGAGCCGTCGAGCGCGAGCTCGCCGAGCGCGACGTAGCGTTCGAGTTCTTCGGCGGGCAGCACGCCCATCGCCGCCAGCAGGCCAAGCGCGATCGGCAAATCGAAGTGGCTGCCTTCTTTGAGGAGGGCGGCCGGCGCCAGATTGACGGTGATGCGTTTGGCCGGCAGCGCCAGGCCCATCGCGGTCAGTGCCGCACGCACGCGCTCGCGTGATTCGCCGACCGCCTTGTCAGGCAGGCCCACGACCGTGAACGCCGGCAGGCCGCCGGCAATGGTGACCTGCGCTTCGACGGGCACCGCCTCGATCCCCTGGAACGCGACGGTGCGAATGCGCGCGACCATGCTTCCCCCTCGTGCGCTGGGTCGCAGCCTATCGCGTGCCTGGCTGTGGCGGAAGCTGGGTTCAGCGGCCGGTCAGCGCCTGGCGCCAGCGCGCCAGCGCGTCGGACAGGTCGCGATAGAGCCGCCGCCGCTCGACCGGCGAGAGAAACGCGCCGAGCGCCAGCCGCTTGCCATGCGACGTGACTGCCAGGCGGTTCTCGTCCCAGTCGATTTCCTCGAAGTCCAATCGCGCCCAGACCGGCTCGAAACGCCAGCGGCAGCAATCGCCGCGCACGCCGATGCGTTCAACTGTGAAAGCGGCCTCGGTCAGCTGCACGTGCTCGATCTTGCGCGCGCTGCGATAGCTGGCGCGGAACGCGAGATAGACCAGCGCCACGTCGAGACCGAAAAAGCCGGTCACCGGCCAGGCGCCGAACATGACGCAGCCGACCGACATCGCGAACGACGCGCCGCCGAGCACCGCCATCACGATGCCGAAGCCGCGTGGCGGTAAGCTGCGATAAGGTTGCAGCCGGGCGTCGAAGAAGATTGTCGTGGCTTCTGTGGCGCTCATGATCTCGGCCATATTAGGGTCCCGCTATGACGCGCATGTCAAAAGAGAATGTCGGCCGGTTTTTTGCGGCGCTGGCCGCCGAACGGCCCGATCCGACCACCGAACTCGCGTACATCAACGCCTATACGCTCCTGGTCGCGGTCGTGCTGTCGGCGCAGGCGACCGACGTTGGAGTCAACAAAGCAACCGCCGAATTGTTCAAAACCGTCAACACGCCGGCCAAGATGATCGCGTTCGGCGAAGCCAAGCTGCGCGATGCGATCAAGACGATCGGCCTCTATTGCACCAAGGCGGCGAACGTCATCCGGCTGTCGGAAATCCTCGCGCAGAAGCACGGCGGCGAAGTGCCGGCGAGCCGCGAGGCGCTGGAGGAGTTGCCCGGCGTCGGGCGCAAGACCGCCAACGTCGTGCTCAACGTCGCCTTCGGCCAGCCGACCATCGCGGTCGACACGCATATCTTCCGGCTCGGCAACCGGACCGGCCTGGCGCCGGGCAAGGATCCGCGCGCGGTCGAGGAAGCGCTCGAAGCGGTCGTGCCGGAACAGTATCTCCGCCACGCGCATCACTGGCTGATCCTGCACGGGCGCTATGTCTGCACCGCGCGCAATCCAAAATGCGCCGCTTGCGTCGTGCGCGATCTCTGTCTCTACGAGGCGAAGACGACAGCGGACGTTCCGGCGGCAGCTAGCGCTTCACCAGGACGTCGGCCATCGAATAGAGGCCGGGCTTCTTCCGCGCGAGCCACTGGGCGGCGCGCACCGCGCCGCGCGCGAAGACGCGGCGCGACGTCGCGCGGTGGGACAGTTCGATAACCTCGCCGGCGCCGGCGAACATCACCTTGTGCAGCCCAACCTCGTCGCCGCCGCGCAAAACGGCGAAGCCGATGTCGCCCGGCTTGCGCGGACCGGTCGCGCCGTTGCGTGCGGCGGCGTGCTTTTTGCCGAGGTCGACGTCACGGCCGGCCGCGGCGGCGCGGCCGAGCGCCAGCGCTGTGCCTGAGGGTGCATCGACCTTGTAGCGGTGATGCATCTCGAGGATCTCGATGTCGTATTCCGGCCCGAGCTGCGCCGCCGCGTCGCGCACCAGCTCGAGCAGCAGATTGACGCCGACGCTCATGTTGGGCGCCCACAGGATCGGCGCCTTGCGCGCCGCCTGCTTGAGCGCGCTTTCCTGCGCCGCGTCGAGGCCGGTGGTGCCGATGACCAGCGCCTTGCCCGTCGCTGCGGCGATTTTCGCATGGCCGACGCTGGCCGCCGGCCATGAGAAATCGATCACCGCGTCGGCGATGCGGAACAGCGCGAGCGCATCGCTCCCGGCCTTGATGCCGAGCGCGCCGACACCGGCCATTTCGCCGAGGTCGCGGCCGAGATAGGGGCTGTCGGCGGCGTCGATGCCGCCGGCGAGACGCGTTCCCTTGGTCTCCAGCAATTCGAGCGCGACCATGCGGCCCATCCGCCCGCCGCAGCCGGAAACCCCGATCTTAAGCTCGGCCATAGGTTGCTCCTGTCGCCTGAAACTCGGCGAAGGACGGCGCAAATGCAAGCGCGGCGCCGCCCGGGGCGGCGGCCTCTTCCCACGACTCGCCGCATCCTCTACACCATCGGTTTCATGGCCCTTCTGCGCTCGGTCGCGACGGTCGGCGGCTACACCATGATGAGCCGCGTGCTGGGCTTCGTCCGCGACATGCTGACGGCGCAATTCCTCGGCGCCGGGCCGGTGGCCGACGCCTTTTTCGTCGCGCTGCGTCTGCCCAATCTGTTCCGCAGCTTCTTCGCCGAAGGCGCGTTCAGCGCCGCGTTCGTGCCGATTTTCGCCGGCATGATCGCCAAGGAAGGCCGGCAACCGGCACGGCTCTTTGCCGAAGAAGCGATGGCGGCGCTGACGACGGTGCTGTTCGTCTTCGTGCTGGTGTGCGAGATCGTCACGCCGGCCTTGCTGCACGTGCTGGCGCCGGGCTTTGCCGCCGAGCCCGAGAAATTCGCGCTCACCGTCACGCTGACGCGCATCACATTCCCTTATCTGCTGTTCATCTCGCTGGTGGCGTTGCAAGGCGGCGTGCTCAATTCGCTCGAACGCTTCGCCGCCACCGCCGCGACGCCGGTGCTGCTCAACCTGTTCCTGATCGGCACGCTGCTGCTGGTGCGGCCGGTGAGCGGCGCGGCGTTGAGCTGGGCGGTGACGGCCGCCGGCTTCGCGCAGTTCGTCTGGCTGATGGCGTCGTGCGGCCAAGCCGGACTGGCGCTGCGCTTTCCACGGCCGCGCTGGACGCCGGCTTTGCGGCGGCTCGTTGGCTTGATGGGGCCCGGCATTTTCGGCGCTGGCGTGACGCAGCTCAATCTCGTGGTCTCCACCGCCGTCGCCTCGCTGCTGCCGACCGGCGCGGTGTCATATCTCTACTACGCCGACCGGCTCAATCAGCTGCCGCTGGCGGTCGTCGGCATCGCCGTCGGCACCGCGATCCTGCCGCCGCTGTCGCGCCAGGTGCGCACCGGCGACGAAGCCGGCGCGGTGCAGACGCAAAATCGCGGTCTCGAGCTGGCGCTGCTGCTGACCGTGCCGGCGGCGGTCGCGCTCGGCGTGCTGGCGCGGCCGATCCTGGCGGCGTTGTTCGAGCGTGGCGCTTTCGGCCCGGTCGAAGTCACGGCGACGGCGGGCGCGCTCGCCGCCTATGCTGCGGGCTTGCCTGCCTTCGTGCTGGTCAAAGTGCTGGCGCCCGCGTTCTTCGCGCGCCACGACACGGCGACGCCGGTGAAAGTCGCGATGGTCGCGGTCGCCGCCAATCTGGTGCTCACCTTGACGCTCGGCGTCGCGTTGCCTTTCGCCCATGTCGGCATCGCTAGCGCGACGTCGGCGGCGGGCTGGATCAACGCATTGGCGCTGCTCTGGCTGCTGCATCGGCGCGCCCATTTCCGGCTCGACGCGCGGTCGCGCTCGCGCATCCCGCGAATTCTCGCCGCGTCGCTGCTGATGGGAATCGTTCTGGTCGCGCTCAAAATCCCGCTGGCGCCTTATATCGGCGCGCATCTGGCCGCGCGTCTCGCCGCGCTGGTCGCGCTGATCGTTGCCGGCCTCGCCGCTTTCGCGATCTTCGCGCTGGTGCTGGGCGCGGCCGATCGCACTGAGCTTGGCCAGCGTCTCGGGCTTGACCTCGCGGCCCGCCGGCGGCGATAACGGTCGCGCCCGCGCCCTCCATCAGCGACGACGGCATGAAACGCATCTTTTCGGGCGTCCAGCCCACCGGCAATCTCCACCTCGGCAACTATCTCGGCGCGATCCGCAACTGGGTCCAGCTGCAGAAGGATTTCGACTGCATCTTCTGCATCGTCGACCTGCACGCGTTGACGCTGCCGCAGGATCCGAAGGAATTGCGCGCCCAGACGCGCGAGGTCACGGCCGCCTACATTGCCGCCGGCATCGATCCCGAGAGGTGCGTGATTTTCAATCAAAGCACCGTGCCGGGTCATGCGGAGCTGGCGTGGCTGTTGGGGTGCCTGACGCCGCTCGGCTGGCTCAACCGCATGACCCAGTTCAAGGAGAAGGCGGGCAAGCATCGCGAGGAAGCCGGCCTCGGCCTGTATTCCTATCCGGTGCTGATGGCGGCCGACATCCTGCTCTATAAAGCGACGCACGTGCCGGTCGGCGAGGACCAGAAGCAGCATCTGGAGCTTGCGCGCGACATCGCCGGCGCATTCAACCGCCGCTACGGCGTCGAATTCTTCCCGCTGCCGGAGCCGCAAATCTTCGGCGCCGGCACGCGGGTGATGAGCCTGCGCGACGGCACCAAGAAGATGTCCAAGTCGGACACGTCGGACTATTCGCGCCTCAACATGACCGACACCGCCGACGCCATCGCGCTCAAGATCAAGAAGGCCAAGACCGACCCCCAGCCGCTGCCGGCGACCGAGAAAGAGGCCGAGGTGCGGCCGGAAGCCGACAACCTGCTCGGCATCTATGCGGCGCTCGCCGGCCTCGACAGGCCGGCGGCGATCGCGCGCTTCGCCGGCAAGAATTTCTCCGCCTTCAAGGGCGAGCTCGCCGGCCTGGCGGGCGACGTGCTGGGTAAGATCGGCGCCGAGATGAAGCGGCTGATGGCCGATCCCGGCTATATCGACGGCGTCCTGCACCGCGGCGCCGAGCGCGCCAATGCCATCGCCGCGCCGATCCTGCGCGACGTCTTCGACATCATGGGTTTGCTGCGGCCCTGAATATTGCCGGCTCGGTATCGAGCCTTAGCGCCCGGTCACGGATTTGACACGTTGGTATACCAGTGGTATACCAATACAGGTCACGCCTGCACACAACGCAAGCCGAAGTGACCTAAATCTATACCGGGAAAGGGCTTCTCGCCTGATCCCGAACCGAAAAAGGGGCGGAACGCCGCATCAATTCGGGCATCAAGACCGGCCGGCATAGCCGGCAAGGAAGGCTGCGATGTGGAACGAATTTTACGGCATTACGGGTCATAGCGGCGCCATGGGCGCGGTCCTCGGCGTGATCTGGGTCGTCGGGCTCGGCCTGGCGACCTACGCCTGGCTCAAGATGCCACCGAGCCATCGGCGCTAGGCGCGCATTTCATTCGACGCTCAACCGAGCGCCGCGGCGCCGGCAGCGGCGACCTGACCGTCCTGCGCAGACGATGCGCCCGAAACACCGAACGCGCCGATCACTTTGCCGCCGGCCATCAGCGGCACGCCGCCTTCGATCGGTAGCACGCCCGGCAGATTGGCGAGATGCGTCTTGCCGCTGGCATGAGCGTCCTCCCAGAACTTGGTCGGGCGCTTGAACATCGCCGCGGCGCGCGCCTTGGCGATCGAGACCTCGATACTGGCAAGGCCGGTGTCGTCCATCCGCGCCAGATGCAGCAGATGCCCGCCGTCATCGACCACCGACATCGTGACAGCGAGGTTGTGCTTGCGCGCCTCGGCTTCGGCCGCCGCGACGATGGCGCGGGCGGCGGTGAGAGTCAGCGCTTTCTTGTCGGCGAGGGCGGCCATGTGGGGTCTCCGTTGCGAAGCGGATGGCGATCATAGCCGGCGCGGCGGCCGACGCGACAGGTTTGCGCGCGGCGGCCAAGCGCGTTGTCGCGGGTGGGCCGCGCTTGTAGAATTGCGCCCGATGCGCGCCGGGGGGTGCTGCACATCGGCTGTGAGGAGGCGCGCGTTGGCCGCGTTTGCGGTCCTTGTCGGCCTTGTGCCGACGGCATGGGCCGAATCGTCGCTGTCCGCCGATCTCTCCGCCCACTACGTTACGCTCGGTGCCGATGCGGCCAGCCGCGCGGTTACGCTATTCGGCACCATCGACGCGCCGGGCGACATCGTCATCGTGGTGCGCGGTCCCGACGCCGAGGCGGTCGTGCGGCGTGGACCCTTCGGCGATTTCTGGCTGACCGCGGATCGCATCGCCTTTGCCGGCGTGCCGGATTATTACGCGGCCTATGCCTCGGCGCCGCTCGACACCATCGTGCCGCCCGA
>JBOHLR010000108.1:0-7865 GCA_050729555.1 Allostellaceae bacterium | reverse complement strand
CGAGATCAAAGAGCTTGAGCATCGCGCTGCGTCACCAATACGGCCCGGTCGCGCCGATGCAAACCACCACCAAGCCGAGAATCAGATTGGCCAAGACAATGTAGCGGATCCGTTTGAGCTGCGCCGCGGCCGCCGGCAAGTCGCTGCCGTCGAGCGCACGCTGGAAACGCCGCCACGGCGCGAAATAGACATGACCGAACGCCAGCATCATGACGATGCCGAGGCCCATCATGATCTCGACGGCGAGGCCGCCGGCGCCGAGCTTGATCATGCCGCCGCCCGACAGCAGCAGTAGCGCAATCGACACCCAGACCCATGGAAAGAACCGCGCCAAGGCGCGCCGCATTACCGGCAAGCGAATGGCCGGTTCGAGCGGTGCCGCCGCTGGCCGCAATATGAAATGAGCGAAGAACATGCCGCCGACCCAGATGACGGCGCCGAGGATATGGAGGATCAGCGCGAAGATCATGGCAGCGGGCAGTCTAGCGGCATCGGCGCGGGCGCGAAAGCTGCCTTTACCGGCCGCTGGTCAGCGTTCGCTGAAGTGGCGCAGCACGGCGGCGCGATGGTCTTCGGGTAGCGTCTCGAGCGCGCGCAACAGCGACCGCATCTGCCGGCGGGTCGTATACAGCTGATCGAGCAGCCGCAGCACGACGGACATCGCATCCTCGCCGACGGCGAGATCGTGATGCAATTCGACGATCAGGCGGACGCGCGCAACATCGAGATCGTTGAATACGTAGTGCGAGCCCTCGTTCTCCGGCAGGACCCAGCGTTGAGCGATCCAGCGTTCGAGCTCGACCGGCTCGAGCTGCACCATTTGGCACACGGCTTCGAAGGTGATCATGACGACCCCATCGCCCGGCGCGGGTCATACGGATGTTGCGGCGCCCAATCGCGCAGAAAGTCGGCGAGCGCCTTGTCGCCGCCTTCGGGCAGCACGATTTTGAGCGTCACGTATTCGTCGCCGTAACCACTGTCCGCCTTCGGCGCGCCTTTGCCGCGCAACCGCAGCCGCGTGCCGGTGTTCGAGCCAGCCGGCACCGTCATCGTCACCGGACCCGTCGGCGTCGGCACCGAAATCTTGCCGCCGAGCGCCGCCTCGGCAAGCGTCACCGGCAGCTCGACGTGAATATCGTCGCCGTCGCGGCGGAAGAGCGCGTGCGGCGCGACGTGTACCTCGATCAGCACGTCGCCTTTCGGTCCGCCGCCGACACCATCGCCGCCCCGCTCTTTCAGTCGCAGAATTTGGCCGTCGCGCAAGCCCGGCGGAATGGTGACGTCGAGGCTTTTGTCCGGCACGAGTTGCAGTCGCTTCTTGACGCCGTTGATCGCCTCAAGAAAATCGATCGTCAGCATGTAATGCTGATCGGCGCCACGCATGCGTACGTGGGTGCGCCGCGCGAACGATCCGTCGCCATCGGCGGAACGGAAACCGCCACGACCGCCGAACATGGCGAACAGATCCTCGAGATCCTCCGGCGCGACGCCCTCGGCCGTATAGTATTTCGCGCCGTCCGGCCCGTCCGCGAAACCGCGGTAATTGGGCTGGTACTGCGGCTTTTCGACGCCGGATTCGTCGATCTCGCCGCGATCGAAGCGCGCGCGTTTCGCCGCGTCCGACAACAGGTCGTTGGCCGCGCCGATTTCTTTGAAGCGCGCCTCGGCTTCCTTGTTGCCGGGATTGAGATCGGGGTGATGCTGCTTGGCGAGCCGCCGGTAGGCACGGCGGATATCGTCCTCGCTCGCGTCGCGTGCTACGCCCAACACTTCATAAGGGTTCCGCGCCATGGCCCCATCATATAAGGGCTCGGCCGCCGCGCGGCTAGTGCGCGAACCAGATCGTCATCTGCTTCACCGCTGTATCGAACGCGGCGTAATCGCGCGGCAACAGCACGAAGGTGAACGAGCCCTTTTTGCCGACGATCGTGAACTGCACGCCTGGACCCGTCGCGACCGACAACGACCTCGCATCGACGGTGCCGGTTTCCTTGAACGCACCGATCGTTTGCCAGGTCGCCGACGACGCCCGGCGCGCTTTGTCCCAAAGTTCGACGAAGGAATGCCACTCGTCGGAAGCGAATGCGACCGACAGGCGCTCACGGTCGCGATTGATTCCGACGATTCCGATCTTCGTTTTGCCGTCGGAATACCGCGCGAGGTCGAGTTCGCCGCCGCCGGCATAGAACCGGCCGGCATAACGGAGCGTGCCGGCGGCCCAGCCCGACGCCGGTATCAGGGCCAGCGCCAGAACGCTCAGCAGAATCGCCGTCCGCCGGGTCATCGCGCCTCCTTCTCTGCCGTTGGCGGGCCGTGCCATCAGGCTCAAATGGTCCGTCGCCGGAACGGTCCTACCCATATATGCTGCCGCCACAGCGCCTCCACCATGGGCGCACCGGTGAATCAGGGCCCAATCGCACGATGGTCAGCCTGGTCAGGTGGTGCCGATGAGCTTTCAGGATTTTTTCGCGGCGATCAAATCGCCCGACCTTTGCAGCGTCGCTCGGCACTGGAATGCCGCGCGCGGCAGCAAGCGCATGCCGGCCTGGCGCGACATCGACCCATCCGCCATCGCGCCGTTTCTGTCGATCGTTTGGTCGTGGAAGTACGACAGCGTCACCGACACTTTCACCGGGCGCCTCGGCGGCGACGCGATCACGGAAGCATTCGGCGAGAGCCTGCGCGGCAAACCGATGAAGGAATTTTTCCGCGGCCGGCAATACGACATGATGTTCGCCCGGCACAAGCGTGTCGTTTCGACGCCGGCATTTGCACACGGCGCCGGGCCGGTGTTCATTCACGCCGGCCGCTACGGTCTGGGCGAGCGCATCATCATGCCGTTGGCAACCGACGGCGTCCGCAGCGACGGCATCTTCGGCGCCACGATCTATGCGCCCAATCCGGCACAGCGGCCCGATGAAACCGCACGCCAGAATATCGCCACCGAGGCCGTGGACTTCTTCATGCTCGACTGACGATCGCAGTCGCTGTTTCATCCGGTTCCCGTCATGCGGACGCTCTCATGCCACAGCCGCTCGGCGACTTCGTCGTCTTGCGCCTCGGCCGACGGTTCGCGTACCGCGCATTTATCGAAATAGAGGCCCGAGAGGTTTGCCACTTCCAACGCCGATACGAGATAGACCGACGTCTTGGCGCCGTCCGCCGGCGGAATCGCCATGAATCGCTTGGCGATCCCGACGCCGACGCGGAATATGCCGCCGTTGTTATTGCCGAAATTGGTCGCGACAAACCCCGGATGGAGAGCATTGACGGTGACACCGGAACCGGCGAGCCGGCGCACCAGCGCGCGCGTGAACAGGATGTTGCACAGCTTCGACCGCTTGTAGGCGAGCCACCCGCTGTAGCCGCGCGTCGTTTGCAGATCGTCGAACGCCAACACGGCGCCGCGATGCGCCTCGGATGCGATGTTGACGACCCGCGCCGGCGCCATCGCTTTCAGATGATTGCACAACAGGTTGGTCAACGTGAAGTACGCCAGGTGATTGAGCGCGAAGGTTCGCTCGAAACCGTCCGTCGTCTGTTCGCGCCGATTGAAGATCGCGCCGGCGTTGTTGAGCAGCACGTCGATGCGCGGCAACGACGCGAGCTCGCCGGCAACGCGCCGCACCTCGGCCAGCCGCGACAAATCGGCGATGTGGACGCTAACGGACGGCGCGCCGGCACGCGCCAGCGCCGCCGCCAGCGCCTCGGCCCGCGGCCGATCGCGCGCCACCAACGCCAACGTTGCGCCCATGGCGGCCAGTCGTTCGCACGCCACGCGGCCAATGCCGGCTGTCGCGCCGGTGACGACGACAGTCTTGCCGCGCATTGCGCTCATGCGGTTGTCGCGCCCTGGGCCGACACGGTGACGGCATCGCGCACGCGTGCCCAGCACGCCGCGTCGCTTGCGGCCAACACCGTCCGATCGTGAAGGCTTGGATCGTAACGGGTCCCGTCGAGGAATGCGGCGTGGCCGCCGGCTTCCGTGGCAATCAGCATACCCGCAGCGTGATCCCACGGCAGCGAGCGCGAGTGCAGCGCGAAGTGCAACGTGCCGAGCGCCAGGTCGAGGTATTCGATGCCGCTTGAGCCGACATTCCGCGCGCGCATACCGGCTTGCTCGATTGCTTTCGCCGAACGCATGCCCGAGACGGCGCGCCCGTAAGCCGCCCCGATCGGCTCGGCCGGCGCCGGCGAAATACGCAGCCGCCGCCCATCCGACCAGGCCCCGGCGCCGGCTTCGGCCCAGACCAGCCGGTCGCCAAGCGGATCAAAGATCCAACCGGTACGGGTGCGGCCGCGTTCGAGATAGGCGACGATCACGGCAAAGCCGGGCTGGCCACGGGCGAAATTGGCCGTGCCATCGACCGGGTCGACGATCCACAAACTGTCACATGTGGCGGTTAGGCTCAGCCGCCCCGGATTGGTGGCAACGGCCTCCTCGCCCAAAACCGCGGAACCGGGCACGATTTCGCATAGCCGGGCCGTCAGCCTGCGCTCGGTCTCGAGGTCGGCGACCGTCACCAAATCGCCCGGCGCCTTCTCGCGAATGTCCTCGCGCTTGAGCGTGCCGAAGCGCGGCAGTATGACGCTCTGCGCGATTTCACGGATAAGCCGGGCGACGGCTTCGGGATCGGGATCGGGCATCGGCGGTGTCGGATTTACGAACAGGTGCGGTGGAAAGGCTCACTATGACGGAAAGCGGCGGCGAATTCGACGTCGTGATTATTGGCGCCGGTGCGGCCGGTTTGTCGGCTGCCAAGCATTTGACGTCGGCCGGGCACGCGATCAAGATCGTCGAAGCGCGCACTCGCGCGGGCGGACGGGCGCATACGATGCCGACAGGATTTGGCTTCGCCGTCGATCTCGGCTGCGAATGGCTTCACTCGGCCGATATCAATCCGTGGGTTTCGATCGCGCGCCAGCTCGGCTTCACCATCGACGAGACGCTGCCCGATTGGGGCCGCCGGATCGCCTGGCTCAAAGGCGACGCCGCGCAGCGCGAGTGGCAGGCCGCGATGGAAACATTCTATGCGCGCCTCGATCGCGCCGCCGACGCGCCCGACGATCAGCCTGCTTCCAACCTGCTCGAACCCAACGGCAAGTGGAACGCGCTCCTCGGGGCGATCAGCAACTGGGCTAACGGCGCCGAAATCGACAAGGTTTCGGTGCGCGATTACGGCCGCTACGATCCAACGTACGTCAATTGGCGGGTGCTCGAAGGTTACGGCACGCTGATTGCCCGCTACGGCGAGGGACTGCCGGTGGCGTTCGACACCCGGGTCGAACGCATCGAGCATGATGGGCCCGACGTGCGCGTCGTCACCGATCGCGGCACGTTGTCTGCGCGGGCGGTCATCGTCACCTTGCCAACGACTGTCATCGCCGAAGAGCGCGTGAAGTTCGTGCCGGCACTCCCGGCGAAGGTTGCCGCCGCCGCCGGTTTGCCGCTCGGCATCGCCAACAAGCTGTTCCTGCGGCTTGACGAGGCCGGCGCGCGCGCATTGGCGCGCGAGACCGATCGTCACCTCGTTGGCGCGCTCGACCGCGTCAAGACCGGCAGCTATCAAATCCAGCCGCACGGCTGGCCGATGATTGCCGGATTTTACGGCGGCGCGCTGTCAGCGGAACTCGAGCGCGGCGGCATCGAGGCGTTTGCGGCATTCGCCGTCGACGAAATCGTCGGCCTGTTCGGCACCGACATCAAAACGCATTTGTCGCCGATCGTATCGTCGTCGTGGGGCTTCGACCCGTGCGCGCGCGGTTCGTACTCGATGGCGTTGCCCGGTCACGCCGACGATCGCATGACTCTCGCGGCGCCGGTCGACGGCCGGCTGTTCTTTGCCGGCGAGGCCTGCTCGATCGCCCATTTCGGCACGGCACACGGCGCCTATCTGTCGGGCGAGGAAGCGGCGCGCGCGGCCGCGGCCGCGCTTACGCCGTCGCCCGGCCGAACAGGCGCTGCTTGGCGCGGCGCGCCGCAGATTCCAGCCGGTACTTGAGCCGCGGCTGCCGCACGATCTGCCAGGTCAGTTCGTAACGGTCGGTGGCGAAACTCGCCTTAAGTTGATTCTCGCCGGCGAGGAAATCGTAGACCGCCGCGCCGGCGGCAGCATTGTGCGTGATCGCCAACGCATGACTGACGACGCCGGGCCGACGCTTGCGATCGGCGTCGTCGAAGCCGCTCTGATAAGAATAGATGCGGCCGCCGTGCTTGAAATTGTAGAGATAGCCGATCGCCTTTTTTGCCACCGTCATGCGCAACAGCTGGACCGCGCCGTGCGCGAAGCTTCGCTCAATCAATGCACGGTGGAACGTCTCAAAATAGGGTGCGGCGAAGGCGTGGCGACGACCGCGCCGGCCCCATGATTGCACATGTAACGCCTTGAGCGCGGCGAAGAATGCCAGCGCCTCGTCGGCATCGCGCGTCTCGGCGATGGCCACGTCGCCATCCTGGGCGAAATCACGTTGCGCACGCCGCAGCTGCTGGCGCGCGTTGCCCGACAGCAGCGTCGCGAAATCGCCGGCCGTGCGCACGCGCGCGAGATCGACCACAAATCCCGGACGCATCTGGCTGCTGTTCAGCAAACGATGACGCGCCAAACGCTCGACGGACAGGCCGGCCGCGACGCCCGGCAGCCGCAGCTCGTCGCCGAGGGCGCCAGCGCCACCGGCGAACCAATCGCCCAGCGCGGCGAGCAACGTCGGCTGGTCGGCGGGTGACGCCAGGAACCCGTTATGCTCGACCGCGATGCAATCCCAGCGCTCGTCGCCGGTGGCATTGAGGACAACGCCGCGCGACGGCGCCCGCAACAATGGTCGCAACGGATTGGCGACCAACACCGCAAGGCCGACACGGTCGCCGCCGCGCCGCGCGGTGGCGCGATAAAGCCGCAGCCGCGGCGGCAGCGTCGCCAGCCACGTTCCGATCCATGCTGACGACAGAAAAAAATCCGGCCGGCACCTGCGTCTCGAAAGCTGTCCATTCGCGCTCGAGTGCCGAGCGCGACTCGACAGGCTCGACCGCCAGAGTCAAATCGCTCATGGGCGGCCGCCGGACCGACGAATCGCGCTATCGCACGCGCCGCGCCGGTGTAAGCTGTCGGGTCCGGAATAAACCGACACAAGATGGCCGTTCACGACAATCCCGATTTCAGCCGCCTGTCGACGCCGCTGGCCGATCTGTTCGCACGCGCGGCCGAGCGGAGTTTTTTCTCTCTGCCGCTCTGGTACCACGTCCTGGCGCGCTACGGAACCGAGACCGGGAGCCGCGTGCGCGTTTATGCCGACGCGCATGCGCGCGCCGCGCTGGTCTGCCGCCTGTCGCCCGGCCGCCACCGTCTGCTCAGTCTTTCAAACTATTACAGCACCGAGCATGGCCGAATTTATGCCGCCGGCGGCGCGGCGCTACGCCAGGCGCTCGGCCCCCTAGCGCGCGAAATCGCCGACGCGCGCTACGACGCGGTGCAGCTTTCGGGACTCGATCCTCAGGACAAATCGTTCGCCGAGCTGGTCGACGCATTCGGTGCGGCCGATCTGCGACCACAGCATTATTTCGACAGCGGCACCTGGTATGAAGAGACCGCGGGCGTCGATTTCGATCGCTACGTCGCCGCACGGCCAAGCGCTCTGCGCAACACCTGGAAACGCAAGAGCAAGGCCCTCGCCGCCGCACATCGGCTGGATTACGTCTTCCACGACGATGAAACGGCGCTTGCAGACTGCGTGCGCGATTACGAAGCCGTTTACGCCGAAAGCTGGAAGTCGGCCGAACCCTTTCCCGATTTCATGCCGCATCTCATCCGTGCGGCGGCGACGGTCGGCGCGTTGCGCCTCGGCATTCTCAAGGTCGATGGCGCGCCGGC
>JBOHLR010000107.1:0-8047 GCA_050729555.1 Allostellaceae bacterium | reverse complement strand
AACCCGATGGAAGTGCGCAGTGTGCTCGCGGCGCATGACGCGGCGGCGAGCTGTTACGAGATCTGGTGCGCGCATCAGGGGCTGCCGGCGATGCGCAACCAGCTTGCCGTGATGCTCGGCGTCGCGCCCGAAAACGTGCGCGTCAATCACACCGATGTCGGCGGCGGCTTCGGCGCACGCGTCTCGCCGTTTCCTGAATTCGCTCTGCTGCTGCACGCCGCGCGGCGGCTGAGCCGGCCGATTAAATGGCAATCGAGCCGCTCGGAGGATTTCCTTTGCGACAATCACGGCCGCGGCATCCGCGTCAGCGGCGAGCTCGGCATCGACCGCGAGGGCAAGTTCGTCGCGCTGCGCACCGAATGGCTGTGCGACGAGGGCGCCTATCTGGTGCCGAGCGGCGCCATGACCAATTGCCTCAATCCGCAGCAGATGGGCGCCGGCGCCTATCGCGTCGATGCGGTCTATGGCCATCATCGTCTGGTGATGACCAACGCGGCGCCGACCAGCGCCTATCGCGGCGCCGCGCGGCCGGAAGCGGCGCTGATCGTCGAGCGGCTGGTCGACGAGGCGGCGGCACAGCTCGGCATCGATCCGCTCGAACTCCGCCGGCGCAACGTGCTGACGCGCGATCAGTTTCCCTACAAAACGCCGACCGGCAGCACCTTCGACAGCGGTGATTACCGGGCGCTGATCGACCGCGCCGAACAGGCGTCGGATTGGCGAGGCTTTGCGGCGCGGCGCGCGGCGGCGGCGCAGCGCGGCAAGCTGCGCGGCATCGGCTGCGCCGTCTTCGTCGAACCATCGGGCGGCGGCGCGGCACCCAAGGACCAGATCGCCATCCGCTTTGACCGCGATGGTCGCGCCAATCTCTACAACGTCGCCGGGCCGAGCGGCCAAGGCCACGAAACCGTGTTCGCCGAATTGATGGCGCGTTGGCTCGGTCTCGATCCGGCGCGCGTGATCGCGCACGTCAACGATCCAGACGCGCCACCGCTGATCGGCAACGCGGCAATTGGCTCGCGTTCGATGCTGGCGCAAGGCGGCGCGTTCAAGCTCGGCTCGGTCGAGGTGATCCGCAAAGGCCTGGCGCTCGCCGCCGAAACGCTCGAATGCGCCGCCGCCGATCTCGAATTCCGCGACGGCAGCTACATCGTCAAGGGGACCGACCGCGCGATCACGCTGGCGGAACTCGTCGACGACTATTATCAGGACGAAACGCCGCATCCGCTCGACACCATCGCGGAACAGCCGGCGCAACGTTCGTTTCCGAGCGGCGCACATGTCGCCGAGATCGAGATCGACGCCGAGACCGGCGCGGTCGCGGTGGTGCGTTACACCGCGGTCGACGATGTGGGCGCGCTGATCAACCGCACCCTCGCCGAAGGCCAAATCCACGGCGCGGTGATGCAGGGGGCCGGCCAGGTATTCGGCGAGCAATGCGTCTACGATCCGGCGACCGGACAGCTTCTCACCGGCAGTTTCATGGATTACGTCGCGCCGCACGCTGACCTCGTCGGCGATTTCACCATTGCCGAAGTGAGCGTGCCGAGCCCCAACAACGCGCTCGGCGTCAAAGGCGTCGGCGAAGCCGGCACCATCGGCTCCCTGCCCGCGTGCATGAACGCGGTGCTCGATGCGCTGCGGCGCGCCGGCGTGACGCACTTCGACATGCCGGCGACGCCGGGCCGGCTATGGCAGGCGTTGGATCGCGCCCGCAACAGCCGCCGCTAACGACGGAACTTCGCACGCGACGAGGCGTTCTAAAGCGGCGCGGGCGCGCCGGCGAAACGCGTAGCGGGGACTATTGGTCGCATGCGGAACGTCGAAGCTTGGGTGCAAAGCAAGTTCGAGCGCGACGCAAGCGGCCGCTGGCGCGCGAGCCGGCGCGACGTGCCGGTCACTTCGCGGCTAATGGTCGATCTCGTCGCCGCGGCTTATGCCGACGCCATCGCGACCCATGCGAAGGGACGGCTTGCCGATCTTGGTTGCGGCAAGGTGCCGCTTTACGGGATGTATCGCGACAAGGCGTCGGCGGTCGTCTGCGTCGATTGGCCGAGCAGCCTGCACGGCGCGCAGCACGTCGATACGTTCGCCGATCTCAACGCGCCGCTCGCGCTCGACCCCGACAGTTACGACACCATCCTTGCCACCGACGTGATCGAGCACCTGCACACGCCGGAAGCGCTGTTTGCGAGCGTCGCCCGCGCGCTGAGATCCGGCGGCAAGCTGATCGTCGGCGTACCGTTCCTCTACTGGGTGCACGAGGCGCCGCACGATTTCCACCGCTACACGCGCTTCGCGCTCGAGAAACTCGCGACGGACGCCGGCCTCACGGTCGTGTCGCTGACGCCGTTCGCCGGCGCGCCTGAGGTGATTGCCGATCTCGCAACCAAGACGCTGTCGGGTCGTCGCGGCCTCGCGCGCATCGCCTATGCGTTCACGCGTGCGTTGTTGTCGTTGCGCGCGGTCAAAAAGCTTTCGGCGAGCACGCGCGAAGCGATGCCGATGGGCTACGTCCTGGTGGCGCAAAAGCCGTGACGCGCCGGCAAAAATTGGCGCGCCCAGCTGGACTCGAACCAGCGACCTGCCGCTTAGAAGGCGGCTGCTCTAATCCTCTGAGCTATGGGCGCGCAAAACGAACGCCGCCGTCAGCTCGGACGCTGCCAGCGGAAATTGTCGGCGTAGCTCTTCGGTCTGAACTTGGGATCGTTCGGCTCGATCACCGAATAATCCATGCCGTTCTTCTTGGCGAAGGCGACCGCCTCGTCGAGCGTGTCGAAGCGCAGCTTCACTTCGTTGAGCGTGTCGGCGGCGCTCGACCAGCCCATCAGCGGATCGGGCACGCGCGGCGTCGCCTCCTCGTAGGTCAGCAGCCATTCCTTGGTCGGCGCGCGGCCCGATTGAGTGGCCGGCTTGCTCGGGCGATAAATGCGCGCGTGCGGCATCGAAATCCTCTCTTATGGTCGGGGCGGCAAGATTCGAACTTGCGGCCCTCAGCTCCCAAAGCTGATGCTCTACCAGGCTGAGCTACGCCCCGAAGGTCGGAATTTGCTATACGCTTCGGCGGAAAAGCGCAAGGACAGCGCCGGTAAACGAGGTTCCGCATGACCGTTCGCCTGCTCGAAATCACGCCCAAGCTTTACGACTACATGCTCTCGGTCTCGGCGCGCGAGACCGCGCTGATGGCGCGGTTGCGTGACGAAACCGCCAAGATGCCCGGCGCCGGCATGCAAATTCCGCCGATGCAGGGGCAGTTCCTCGCCTTCCTGGTGGCGCTGATCGGCGCGCGGCACGGCATCGAGATCGGCACCTTCACCGGCTACAGCGCGCTGTGGGTGGCGTCGGCGTTGCCGGACGACGGCACGCTCATCTGCTGCGACGTCAACGAGACGACCACCGCGGTCGCGCGGCGCTATTGGAAGGAAGCCGGCGTCGACCGCAAGATCGAGCTCCGCCTGGCGCCGGCGCTCGACACGCTCAAGGCGTTGCTGGAGTCGGGCGGCGCCGGCACGTTCGACTACGTCTTCATCGACGCCGACAAGGAGAACTACGACGCCTATTACGAGCGCGCGCTCGAGTTGGTGCACGCCAGCGGCCTCATCGTTTTCGACAACATGCTGTGGGGCGGCGCGGTCGCCGACGGCCGCAAGCGCGACGTCGATACGCTCGCGCTCAAGGCCTTGAACGCCAAACTGCATAACGACAAGCGCATCGACCTGTCGCTGCTTTATATCGGCGATGGCGTGACGCTGGCGCGTAAACGCTAGGCCGACATCGATCGGGATTGGCGCCGATTTATTCGCCGCCGCTCAGAAATATTTCCGGCGCCCTGTGCAAATAAATCCACCGCCAACGCGGTCTTGTCGGCATGAAAGCGACGATCCCCGCCGCTTCATTCATGACCCGAAGGAGACTTCTCATGCGTAAGCACTCGTTTTTGCGCGCCTTGACGCTGGCCGCGTTGCTGGCGGCGCCCCTGGCCCGGACCGCCCTCGCCGGTGTGCCGACACAGCAGGCGATGACGCCGACATCGGCCGTAACGCAATCCCTGGGCCTGGCCGGTCCGTACGATGCGCCCGCGCCGACGGTCGGCGACTGACATTCACGGTGGGCGCCACGCGCGCCTCGATGGCGCGGCGGCCGGGATGCACCCTCCCCGGCCGCCGCATTTTTTCGATGGAAATCGCTTTAATCCGATTGGCACGAATGGCGGTTCGTGCTGTTGTGGCCCGTTCATTGGGCAAGGGGGGTGTCCGTGGCGTCAAAACACGCAAATTGGATCGGTGTGGCATGCGGCCTGCTGCTGGCCGTAACCGGCGTAACGACGACGCAGGCGGCCGACAGCAGCAGCCAAGTGGCGCGCGGCAAATATCTGGTCACCATCGGTAGCTGTAACGATTGTCACACGGCCGGCTATTTCTTCGGCAAGCCCGACATGGCGCATCAGCTTGGCGGTTCCGACGTCGGCTTCGCCATTCCGGGTCTCGGCGTCTTCGTCGGGCCCAATCTGACGCCCGATAAGGAAACCGGCCTCGGCAAGTGGACGACCAAGCAGATCATCACGGCGCTGACCACCGGCAAGCTGCCGGACGGCCGCGTTCTCGCGCCGGTCATGCCGTATGAGGCTTACGCGCACATGACGCACGCCGACGCGCTGGCGATCGTCGCCTATCTCAAGAGCCTGCCGCCGGTGAGCCACAAGGTCGCCGGCCCGTTCGGCCCGAACGAGAAAGTGACGGTGTTCGTCATGTCGGTGCAGCCGCCGGACGTCTACAACAACCTGCCGAAGCCGCCGGCCGACGCGAAGAAATAGCCGCGCCGGGGCGACCGCGCGTTAGTTCGCGGCGTCGCCCAGCGCGGCGGCGTGTACGACGTCGCCGATCTTGATGCCGAGCCGGTCCACCGTGCCGCCGTTGAGTTCGAGCACGGCGATCGCCGGCGCATGCGACACGATGGTCGCGTCCGACATCGGCACGGCGCGCTCGTGCAGGTCGACGATCTTGCCGCCCGCGGCGATGAACAGCATGTCGAGCGGGATCAGCGTGTTGTGCATCCAGAACGTCATGATTTGCGGCTGCGCGACGACGAACAGCATGCCGGCGTCGGGCGCCAGCCGCGAACGGAACATCAGGCCCTGCTCCTGCTGATCCGGCGTCAAGGCGAGCTCGACGGTGAAATGCTGCCGACCCTTGGCGGTGTCGATGCTGAGCGGCGCGGACGTGAAGGTCTGGAAGGTCTTTGGCTGGGCGTAGGCCGGCACGGCCAACAGTACCGCGAGCACGAACAGGACGACACGGCTCATCGGAAGAACAGCCAGCCGGTCAGCAGCAACGGCGGCAACAGGCACACGGCCGACCAGCCGATATAAGCGATGAAGTTTGGCATCTTGACGCCATAGCTTTCGACCACCGATTTCACCATCAGGTTGGGCGCGTTGCCGATATAGGTCAGCGCGCCGAAATACGATGCGCCGGCCGATATCGCCGCCAACGTCAGCGCCAGCTTGCCGGTCAGCAAACCGGCGCTGCCGCCAGCCAGGCCGAAGAACACCAGATAGGCGGGCACGTTGTCCAGAATCGACGACAGGCCGCCGGGCAGCAGATAGAACAGCGCGTTGTTCGGCGCGCCGCCGGCAAACATGTGTGCCAGCAACGGATCGGCCGGCCCCGCCGTTCCCGCCCGCGCGATGGCGTCGAGCGGCACCAGCGTAACGAACACCGCCGCGAACAAAATCGCCACCTCGGCGATCGGCGTCCAGACGAATTCGTTTTCCTGCCGCGTCGCCTTCTTGGTCAGCGTGAGCGACAGCAGCGTCAGCACGACGAACAATCCGTCCGCGACGATGTCGTTGAAGCCCCACGTCACGCCGAACGCCGTCACCGTGCCCGGCATCGGGTAATAGGTGCGCAGCATCATGGTCAGCGCCGCGCCGAGCAGCAGCAATAGGTTGACTCCGCCGTCGATGCCGAGCTTCTCGAGTTCGGGCAGCACAGCCGGCGCGGCGCGGCGATGGTAGTGACGGTCGACGGCGTAGAACATCGCCAGCAGGATCGCGCTCAGCAGCAGCGTCGGCGCCCACAGATGCTGCACCGGCCAGAAGAACGGCACGCCGCGCAGGTAACCGATGAACAGCGGCGGATTACCGAGCGGCGTCAACGCGCCGCCGACGTTGCATGCCAGGAAGATGAAGAACACGTAGACGTGCGCCGTGTGCGCGCGGTGACGGTTGGCGCGCACCAATGGCCGCAGCATCAACAACGACGCGCCCGGTGTGCCGATCAGGCTTGCCGCGACCGTGCCGAGCGCGAGCAAACCGGTGTTGACGCCCGGCGAGCCGTGCGGCGTGCCGCGGATGCGTATGCCGCCGGTGATGACGAACAGCGCGCCCAGCAACAATACAAAGGGTACGTAGGTGTTGAGCGCCATGTCGAGCAAGCGCGTGAACGAAGCGCCCGCGCCTTCGACGGCGACGTCGGGTACGATGAAGGCTAGCGCCCAGATCGCGACGAACTTGCCGTAATGCCGATGCCAAAGATGCGGCGCCACGACTGGCGCAATCGCCAGCGTCAGCAGCAAGCCGAGAAACGGCAGGCCCCAGGCCAAGCTGTCGTATGGAAGGCCCCCCGGCATCGGCACCGACTATGACCGAGGCCGCGCGCCGGACGCAACCCGCCCCGGCGGGCCGCGCGCTTGTCGCTGCCGGAGGCGGGCGCTACGGTTCCCCGGCAAAAGACCAGGGGTGCCCGCATGGACATGACCGGCGAATACCGCGTCGCCGCGCCGCAAAAGAAAGTCTGGGACGCGCTCAACGATCCCGACATCCTCAAGCAATGCATCAGCGGCTGCGAGGAAGTGCAGAAGCTGTCGCCGACCGAATTCACCGCCAAGGTGCAGGCGCGCGTCGGGCCGGTAAGCGCGCGCTTCGGCGGCAAGGTGACAATGTCCGACCTCGATCCGCCGAACGGCTACAAGATCAGCGGCGAAGGCACCGGCGGTGTCGCCGGCTTCGCCAAAGGCGGCGCCGAAGTGCGTCTGACGCCGGACGGCGACGCCACCAAGCTGTCCTATAAGGTGACGGCGCAGGTCGGCGGCAAGCTGGCGCAGATCGGCTCGCGGCTGATCGACAGCACCGCGCGTAAATATGCCGACGATTTCTTCGCCAAGTTCGCGGCGATCGTCGGCGCGCCCGCGCCGGCAGCAGCGCCGTCGGCCGCAGCGGCGTCACCAGCCCCAACAGCGCCCTTGCCGACCACGACCCCGATACCGGCCGAAGGCCGTCGCTTGCCGCCGGCGGTGTGGGCTGCGACCCTGGCCGTGCTGGTCGCGGCAATCCTCTATTTCTTTACCCGCTGACGCTTGACCCAGGCCGATTTCCCGCACGACAATCCTCCCAACCAATAAGGCCGCGCCGCGCGCGCCATCGAGGAGTTCCGAAGATGCCCAACGTCACCATGACGGTGAACGGCAAGAAGATGTCCGGCAATGTCGAGCCGCGCACCTTGCTCGTCCAGTTCCTGCGCGAGACGCTCGGCCTCACCGGCACGCATGTCGGCTGCGATACCAGCCAGTGTGGCTGCTGCGTCGTGCACGTCAACGGCGACGGCATCAAGAGCTGCACCATCCTTGCCGTGCAATGCGACGGCGCCGACGTGAAGACCATCGAAGGCGTCGCCAACGGCGACACGCTCCATCCGATGCAGGAAGCGTTCCGCGAGCATCACGGGCTGCAATGCGGCTTCTGCACGCCGGGCATGGTGATGAGCGCGCTCGACCTGGTGAAGCACAACAAGAATCCATCGGAGCAACAGATCCGCGAATGGCTCGATGGCAATCTTTGCCGTTGCACCGGCTATCACAACATCGTCAAGGCGATCAAAGCCGGCGCCGAGGCCATGGCGAAGGCGCGGTGAGCGTGCCGCCGCCGCGCATTCACGGAGAACCCAGCGATGTATAATTTCGAATATCACAAAGCCAAATCGGTTGCGGACGCCTCGACGCAGATCGCGCAGAAGAGCGAGGCCAAGCTCGTCGCCGGCGGCATGACGCT
>JBOHLR010000106.1:0-8151 GCA_050729555.1 Allostellaceae bacterium | reverse complement strand
CTTTTGCGGCGCTCGGGATCGTGAAAGGGACGCAAGCCCTCATCGTATCCCTGCCGCGCGACGCACTCGAGGAATTGGTGGTGCGCGCCGTCGATCAGTTGGCGGCAGCCCCGCCGTCGCAGGGCGCCGAGCCGGTTTAGACGGCGCCCAAGAGAATCGTGTCGCTGCGCGCCTTCGCAGCAACAGCCCAATTCTTCGGCGCGCCGCGCCTCTTCTTGGCGCATCGCGGGTCTGCAACCCAAATTGGCTCCCTTCGGAGTGCTCCCGGCTGCTGCGGACATCCCGAGGCCCTACGCAGAAACATGGGGTCGGTCGGCCACGGACTTTGGAATTCGCCGCAGCCTTCCGTTTTCGTGAACATGCGGCCTCGCATTTGCAAGGATTGCACTGGGCCTGGTGCAAAGAGGAGAGACAAGTTGGTGCCGGTTTTGCTCAACGCGGCATGCGCCGCAGCCGCTTTCCTCACGCTCGGCATCCTGGAGCACGGCGGCCGCCGCGGCGGCAGGCGTCGCGGCCGCTTTTCAGGCATTAAGTCTGCTCGTCGCCTAACGTAACGAGCGGTCTTGCCGTGCGCCGGGTGGGCGCACGTCGCGCCGTCCAGAAAAAGCCCCATTCTGCCCTTCGCGGCATCCGAACGCAGGCTTTCCACGCGGTGTTCAAGTGACGCGCTCGCCAACACGTAGTCGTGAACGAATTGAAGGAGATGCGGGGATTATTCGAGCCCAGCGAATGTGTCACATAAGGCACAGGTATCTGCAAATTGGGGGCGGAACCTGGCGGAGACCGCCTTTTGCGATAGATTTCCGTCAGAGGGGATGTATTCTTCCCGCAACGTACCATTGAGGGGGCTCTAATGACGATTCGCAAATTGCTCGTTTCGGCCGCGATACTCGCGACGATGACCGGTGGCGCTTGGGCCGCGGATCTGCCGAATACGAAAGGGCCGCCGGCTTTCGCGCCGCCGCCCCCGCCGCAATTTACGTGGACCGGCCTCTACGTCGGTGCCCAAGCCGGCTACGAGTGGGGCACCACGTCTGCCTATCTCGAAACCTATCCGGGTGACGTCTTTGCTGCGACCGCCAGCGGCGTTTCCCCCACCGGGGTCGTGGGCGGCGGCCATATTGGCTACAACTATCAGTTCAGCCAATTCGTCGTCGGTATCGAGGGTGACTTCGAAGGAACGAGCGCCAGTGCCTCGGCTTTCGAAGGTGTCGGCGATACATTTCATGAGAACGCCGAGATCCAAGGATCGGTTCGCGGTCGCGTCGGCTGGGCCTGGGATCGCGTGCTGATTTACGGCACGGGCGGTGTCGCCTTCGCTTCGATTCGCGATATCAATACTGTTGGCGCGCTGTCAGACTCGCAGACCATCGGGCGTGCGGGTTGGACGGCGGGCGGCGGCATTGAATACGCTCTCGATCCGAATTGGTCGGTGCGCGCCGAATATCGCTACACCGACTATGGCTCTTATGCCTTCCCGCTGTATAACACCTTCGCTGGAGATGCCATTCGTCTCCGCAATACCGACAATCGGGTCGAGGCGGGATTCAGCTACAAGTTCGATATGTTTGCGCCGCCGCTGCCTGTGGTCGCCAAATATTGATCGAGCCCACTTCGGGCGCGATGGCTTAAGGCCGCGAGAATTCTCGCGGCCTTTCTTTTTGGCGAGCATAGTCCCCTTGATCTCTCCGGTATCCGCGCGTCCTTGTGAGAAATCGCGGACGATTGCTAACTGACCAAGCGGTCAGCCTTCGTGAGCACGGTCGGGGCGGACCCGCGAGCGGCGGCCCCTCGGGCCGAACCATCGTTAGGAAAGCTTCTCCTTAGAAAGATAGGCCGAAGAAACTTCCCGACGAATTGTTCTCCGGGTGGTAGCCCGACGGCGCATAGCCTTGAGAGGAGCTTTCCGACAGGTTGCAAAGGTCGTCCGGTATGCTGTGGTTTTGGCAGGCCATCGCAAAGCCGACCAAGATCTTGCGCGCCATGCCGAGCGCTCGCCGCCCTTGGCGCGAATGCATCCAGCGACGGTTCCCGGAAGAAAGCAGCTCTTGCCCGCTAACATAGGCCGAACCGAATCTGTGCGACTCGCGATAACGCGAAGCCACCTGAACTGCCTCGCGCCAATGCCGGCCGTGCAGATGATAAGACCGGGTCACGCGGTAACTCGCATGGCTCGAAGCGATTCGGTGCGCGGGGTGGCGATGCGATGCGGAAGCCCGCAGGCTCGCGGTCTGAAATACGGCGCGGCATTGCGGGCTGAGGCTGGCTTCTTTGGCCTCCATGCAAGCCGTAATCCGCCCGATGTCCGGAATTTCAGAGGAACAAAGCCGCAAGGCGTCGGGGGCGCAGGCGGCGCGTTGTTCGGCCGTCACTTCGAACGCCTTGGCGCTGGCAACAGCCGCCAAGCTTAGCGACGCCGCCAGAACGAACCGACTCACGCGACGAATCGAAGTGTGGTCCATGCCCATGGAAAGCTCCTGCATCACGAGTACGACGCTTACCGGCTTACCCTTGGCAACGATTCGATTGGAGTCTGGCCAGGTCGAATTCTGTGAGTAAAATCATTTGCTTCGCATCACAGCGGGGAGCGCCGTCTTCGACCGCCGGATGAGCAACAGGCGCGAATCCACTCATTTCGATGCGGTTTCGTGCGTCGTATTGCCGGCATTACCGAGGCGCTGGTTCTCGTCCGCCGTGCTGACGCGCATCCCGTCCGTGATGTTGATGGGCGGATTGAGGATCACCCGGTCGTCGGGATTGAGCCCGGCGCGCACTTCGACATCGGCGCCGTTGTCGGCCAGCACGTCGAGCGGCTTGATCCGCACGCGTCCGTCTTCATAGACCGCGGCACTGAGCCCGTTCTTATTGAAGATCACGGCTTCCGAAGGGATGGAGATCACCGGCTGCGGCCGTCGGATGAAAAGCCGCACCGTGCAATAGAGTCCTGGAAAGAGCGCGCCGTCGGAATTCTCGACGTCGACCTCGGTTAGCCTGGTCCGCGTTCCGGGCTGCAGCGCGTTGGCGTTGCGCGCCACACGGCCGTGGAACACGCGCCCCGGGATCTCCGGCACGCGGACTTCCGCCATATCTCCGTCCTTTAAGCCGAAGACGGCGTCCTGCGGAACCCAGATCTGGATGCGCAGCACGTCGCTATGGGCGATGTCGAAAAGCTGTGTGCCGCTGTTGACGTCGGCGGTCACCAGACTGCCCACGTCGATGTGGCGCTGCGTGATCACCCCGTCGAAGGGAGCAGTTACCTTTTCGAAGCCGGTTAGTTCCCCGAGCCGCGAGACCTGCGCCTGTCCGGCCTTCAGATTGGCCTCGGCGACCTGAAGCGCGGCGCTCTGTGCCTGCAAGGTCAGGCGATCGACGTCGCCCTGTTGTTTCGTCTGCCAGCCCTGGACGACGAGCACCTGGGTGCGTTGGTTGGTTACTTTCGCAAGCTGCATGTTGGATTGCGCCTGGGCCACAGCGGCCTGTAGCTGCGTGACCTGCGCCCGCGCCTGAAGGAGCTGCTGGTCGAGATCCGGCGCGGAGATAATCGCGAGCACGTCGCCGGCGTGCACGCGGCTGCCGATATCGACGTTGCGCTTCGAGATGTAGCCGGTGGCGCGGGCATAGACTGTGGCCTGATCGAACGCCTCCATACTGCCCGGCAGATCGAGAGTGCACGGCGCGTCGGTCGAACCGACCTTGCGGACGCGCACCAGCGGAATCTCGTCCTCTTGCTGCCGCAAGGTCTCGAGCGCCGCTTCGCGACGTTGCGTGTGCCCCCAGGCGCCGAAGCCGACCATGCCGGCGACGGCCATCAGCGCACCGATGCCGGCGATGCGCACGTTGCGCTTCGTTCGATCGGATACGGCCGGCTGGCCTCCCTTTTGCTCCGGCCGGCGGACTTCATCGCGCATCGGACATCATCCTTCGCTTCGGGAACGATCGTAGCATGGCTCACTCTTCCTGCGGTTCGGCCTCGTCATCGCCCTCCGGCTCGCGTTCGAACCGGCCGATGATCGAGTATAGATAGGGCACGAACAAAAGTGTCG
Source organism: Allostellaceae bacterium (assembly GCA_050729555.1). Taxonomy (GTDB): domain Bacteria; phylum Pseudomonadota; class Alphaproteobacteria; order ATCC43930; family CGMCC-115725; genus REEB95. The sequence goes on along the minus strand of JBOHLR010000106.1, from coordinate 4,108 downwards.
TTAGGGTCCCGACCAGGACGCCGCCGATCACGGCGCGCGCGAGGACGGCGTTCTGTTCTTCGCCGGCGGTGCCGATCGCCATCGGGATCATGCCGACGACCATCGCCGCCGCGGTCATCAGCACCGGGCGAATTCTGGTGCGTCCCGCCGCGATGGCGGCGTCGTGCGCGCTCGCGCCCGCCTGCCGCTGTTCGCGCGCGAAGGTGACGAGCAAAATGGAATTCGCCGAGGCGACGCCGACCGACATGATCGCCCCCATGAGCGAAGGCACGCTGATCGTCGTACCGGTGACGAACAGCATCAGCAGAATTCCGGCCCCCGCTCCGGGCAGCGCAAGGATCACCGCGAGCGGATCGAGGAAACTCTGGTAGTTCACGACCATCAGCAGGTAGACGAAGACGGCGGCGAAGATCAGCCCAATGCCGAGATCCTGAAAAGCCGAATTCATGCTTTCGATCTGGCCGCGGATGCGAAACTGGTTCCCAGGTTTGAGCTTCGGCCGCAGATCCTTGATGATCGATTGAATCGATTTCGCCACCGAGCCGAGATCGCTGTCTTGCACGCTCGCGTAGATGTCATAGAGCGGCTGAATGTTGGAATGATTATAGACCGACTGCACCGGAATTCGCCGCATCGTCGCGACGTTGCCCAGCACGTTGGGCACCGGCGTCTGTGCCGAGGCTTCGCTGACGATCGGCGTGTTGTCGAGGTCGTTGACGCTCGCGATGCGGTATTCGGGCGTCTGCACGGCGAAATAATAGGGAATGCCGCTCGTCGGGTCCGTCCAGAAGTTGGGTGACACTTGCTCCGAGGAACTCAGGCTGATGTCGAGATTGTTGGCGATGCTGGTGACGCTCAACCCGAGCTGCCGGGCTCTGACCCTATCGATCTTGTAATAGAGTTCGGGAGCGTTGAGCTCCTGCTGGATGTGGACGTCGACGAGACCGGCGACTTTCGCCATGCGCTGTCGCAGCGTCTTGGCGAGTGCCTGGTTTCCGGCGCGGTCCGGCCCCTGCACCTCGACGTCGATCTGCGAGGGAATCCCGAAGTTCAGAATTTGCGTAACCATATCGGCCGGCTGGAAATAGAACAGGACATCGGGAAAATCCTTGTGCAGTATGTTGCGGATTTTCTTGATGCAATCGGCGGTCGGAGGATGACCCTCGTTGAGCGAGATGAGGATCAGCCCGTCGTTCACGCCGATTGTCGAGCCGTCGGTGAAGGCGAGATTGTACGATCGCGCCGGTAGGCCGATGTTGTCGATGATCAGGCCGAGGTATTTCGGCGGAATGATTTGCCGGATCTTATCCTCCACCTGCTGGAAGATTCCCTCGGTGACTTCGATGCGGGTGCGCGGCGGGGCACGGACGTGCACCTGGATCAGGCCGGCGTCGATCTGCGGGAAGAAGTCGGTGCCGTCGGACATCATCAGGATGGCCGCCCCCCGAGCACGCAAAGCGCAATCCCGATGACGATGACGTGGCTCTTCAGCACGCCGTTGAGCACATAGACGTAGGCGTTGCGGAACCGATCGAAGCCGCGGTTGAACGCGTCGTGGAAATGGTCGAGCCATCCCGACGAGCGGCCTTCGGAATGCCGCTCCTGCTCGCCGCGCATCAGATAGCGGATGATGATCGGCGTCAGCGTCCGCGACAGCACGTAGGACGTGAGCATGGCGAAGGCGACGGCCATGCCAAGCGGCGTAAACAGAAAGCGCGCCGGCCCCTGCAGAAAGAACACGGAGACGAAAACGCTGGAAATCGCCAACGTCGAAACGAGTGTCGGCAGCGCAATGTCGGCGGAGCCATGTAGAACGGCGTCGAAGAAAGGCAGACGTTCTTCGAATAAACGGTGCGTATTTTCGATGGCTACGGTCGAGTCGTCGACGAGAATGCCGACCGCCAGCGCCAAGCCGCCGAGCGTCATCGTATTGATCGTCTGCCCGAGCGCGTGGAAGACCGCAATCGAACTCAAGATCGAAAGCGGGATCGATACCATGACGATCAGGGTCGAACGCCAGGAGCCGAGGAAGATCAGGATCATCAGCGCCGTCAATCCGGCGGCGATGGCGCCTTCGCGCAGCACGCCGGCGATTGCCTGCTTGACGAAGATCGATTGATCGAAGAGGAGGTCCATCTTCATGCCGGGAGGCGCCGCTTTGCGCAACTCGGGCATAGCGGCGCGCACCGCATTGACGACGCTGAGCGTCGATGCGTCGCCATTCTTGATGATCGTCAGCAGCACCGAACGGCGACCGTTGGCGCGCACGATATTCTGCTGCACCGCCCAACCGTTACGGACGTGCGCGACGTCGCTTAGGCGGACAGTAGTGCCGCCGACCTGCCGGACCGGCAGCTGATTGAGCGCGTCGATCGTACGCGCCATGGCGTTGACGCTCACGATGAACTGGGTGTTGCCGATCTTGACGTCGCCGGAAGGCAACGTCAGGCTTTCGGCATTGACGGCGTTGACGATGTCGTCGGGGTAAGACCGTTGGCGCGCAGCGCGTCCGGGTCGAGATCGACCATGATCTGCCGATATTTGCCGCCGTAAGGTGTCGGTAGCGTAATGCCGTTGATCGGCGCCAGCTGCTGGCGTAGGCGATAGATGCCATAATCATAGAGCTGCTGCTCGTTCATCCGGTCCGAGCTGAGACTGATTTGAAGAACCGGAACGCTCGAAGCGTTGTATTGGACGATCACCGGCGGTTGGATGCCGGTCGGCATCAAGGCGCGGATCGAGTTGGTCGCGGAGACGATCTGCGAGATCGCCAGATCGATGTTCACGTTGGGCTGAAAATAGATCTTTTGAACCGCCAATCCGGAAAGGGTCTGCGACTCCATATTGCGGATGTTTTTGACGTTGGAACTGATCGCATATTCGCTATAGGTCGTGACGCGCGCTTCCATTTCGCGCGGGGTGAGGCCGGTGTATTGCCAGATCACCGTCACCACCGGGATGTTGATGACCGGAAAAATGTCCTTGGGCGCCGTGATGATCGCGCTCACGCCGAGAAACAGGATCGCCAACGCCATCACGAAGAACGTGTGCGGGTAGCGCAGGGCAAAGCGAACGAATCCCATACCTCAGCTCCGGCTGAAGGACGCTTGGGGTGATATATGATGCCGCATCGCGTGATGGCCTGCAGGCGGGCAGGGGACATCGCCCCCGGCCTCCGCAGCCCGAGGTTTGCCTAAAATCTAGCAACGCCGCGCCCGGCTTGCTTGTTCGCCCTTGCTGAATCCGGGCCCGCTTTGCGCTAGCCGGCGCTCTCGGCGCCGGGCCGGAATGAGGCAATTTGCCGAGCTGGCGTCCATCAGCTGGCCAACCTCGCCGTGAACGTCATTGAAAATGAAGGAGATTAGCGCCATATCGCCGCGATAAGCTAAGCCGGAAGCGAATCGGAGTTATGCCTTAGATACTTGGAAGGATTGCGCCATGAACATCCCCGTTACGGGGTCGCCGCGAATCGATTTTTCGCCCTCCCATATCGTCAAGCGCCGCCCCGCCAGTTGGCTCGGCCTCGAAGTGGAAACGGTCGAATTTACCGAACCGCAAACCTACGAATATGAGTTCCGGGCCCCCTGCCACATGCTGATCGCTCCGGAGTTGTCGCGCCGCTCTGACGGCGAGACCGCGCTCGAGGGACTGCCCAAGTCGAACCTGCGCGAACTCACCCGTAAATTGACCTTCGTGCCTGCCGGCAGCCGGTTTCACGGCTGGCAGAAGCCGAGCGTTTTGAGCCGGGTCAATTTCTTCTATATCGATCCGTGCGGCCCGTTGCTCGATCCCGAGGTTCGCTTTGGCGAAACCGAATTCAAACCGCGGCTCTTCTTTTTCGACGCCGATCTGTGGGGAACGACGCTGAAACTCAAGGCGCAGATCGATAGGCAAGACGCCAGCCTCTATGCGGAGGCGCTCGGCGCAGTCCTCTGCCACGAGCTGATCCGCCTCAACGGGATCTCGATCGCGGCGCCGCGCCACGGCGGTCTTGCGCTTTGGCAGCAGAAACGTGTCGCCGACTTTATCGAAACGCAGCTCGATTCGCGTATATCGGTTGGCGAAATGGCCGAGCTCGTGCGCTTGAGCCCGTATCATTTTTCGCGCG
>JBOHLR010000105.1:0-8223 GCA_050729555.1 Allostellaceae bacterium | reverse complement strand
ACCTTTGCCTGCTGCGGATTTCTGTCTCATCTCCGCCTCTCCTACGGGCTACGATGAGCCAGAAATCCTCCATTCCTCAACCCGCTAAATCTGTCTCACAGGTGCTGATGTCGGACACTGTTTCTTCTGCTGAGTCAGTCGATTTATTTGCTGCTCATATCGGTTCTTTGCGCCGGCAATCTTGCGCAAATGGTCCAGATCGATCGCAGACAATGCATCCCCCGGGCGAGAGCAATCATTCTGCCAACATTAATGCGTGACTGTCACGTCTCTAAATTACATACCGTTGTAGTCCTCTACTCCACCGTCACGCTCTTCGCCAAGTTGCGCGGCTGGTCGACGTCGGTGCCCTTGTGCACCGCGACGTGATAGGCCAGCAACTGCACCGGGATTGCATATAAAAGCGGCGCGACAAAGGGATCGCAGCGCGGCACCTCGATCTCGTGCGCGGATTGGCCGTTGAGCCGCGCGAGGCCGTCGCGGTCGGAGATCAGCATCACCTTGCCGCCGCGCGCCAAAACCTCCTGCACGTTCGAGAGCGTCTTGTCGAAGAGCGCGTCGGACGGCGCCAGCACGACAACGGGCACGTTGTCGGAGATCAGCGCGATGGGGCCGTGCTTCATCTCGCCGGCGGCATAGCCCTCGGCGTGGAGGTAGCTGACCTCCTTCAATTTCAAGGCGCCTTCGAGCGCCAGCGGATAGGCCGTGCCGCGGCCGAGATAAAGCACGTCGCGCGCCTTGGTTTCGACCAACCATGCGGCCATCGCCTCGATGCGCGCATCGTGCGCCAGCATTTCGGCGGCGCGCTCGGGAACCTCGGTCAATGCCACGGTCAACGCCGCTTCGCGCTTCGCGTCAATCGTGCCGCGCGCCTTGGCGAGTGCGATGGCGAGACAGGCGAGCACGACGAGCTGGGTGGTGAACGCCTTGGTCGATGCGACGCCGATTTCGGGCCCGGCGAGGGTCTGCAACACCGCGTCGGCGGCGCGGGCGATCGAGCTTTCGGCCTGATTGACGATCGACAGGATGGGGGCGCCTTGCGCCTTGGCGTAGCGGAGTGCCGCGAGCGTGTCGGCGGTTTCGCCCGATTGCGAGATGAAGAGCGCCAGCGTGCTTTTCGGCAGGATGGTCTCGCGGTAGCGGAACTCCGACGCGATGTCGACCTCAACCGGCACGCGCGCCAGGCCCTCGATCCAATAGCGCGCGACTAGGCCGGCGTTGTACGAGGTGCCGCAGGCGACGATCGAAATGCGCTCGATCTTCGCGAGGTCGAACGGCAGCTTGGGCAGATGGACCGAGCGCGTCGCCGGATTGAACAGCGCGCGCAGCGTGTCGCCGATCACCGCCGGCTGCTCGAAAATCTCTTTCTTCATGAAATGCGGATGACCGCCCTTGCCGATGAGCGCGCCCGACAGCGCGGTCTTGCGGATCTCGCGGTTGGCGGCGCGATTTTCGGAATCGTAAATGGTCGCGCCGGCGGGCGTCACCACCGCCCAGTCACCTTCCTCGAGATAGACGAGGTTTTGCGTCAGCGGCGCCAGCGCGAGCGCGTCCGAGCCGACGAACATCTCGCCGTCGCCATAGCCGATGGCGAGCGGCGAGCCGCGCCGCGCGCAGATCAGCGTGTCGTGATGGCCGGCAAACAGCATAACGAGGGCGAAGGCGCCGTGCAGGCGGGCGAGCGCCTTCGCCACCGCGTCCTTGGGCGAGGCGCCGTCCTTCAGATAGCGCGTCAGCAGGATCGCGACGGCTTCCGTATCCGTCTGGGTCTCGAAGGTGTAGCCGGCCTTGGTGAGCTCGGCCTTCAGCTCCGAGAAATTCTCGATGATGCCGTTATGGACGACAGCGACGCGGTCGGTCGCAATCGGATGGGCGTTGGTCTCGTTCGGCACGCCGTGCGTCGCCCAGCGCGTGTGGCCGATGCCGGTGCGGCCGGTCACGGGCTCGGCAGCGAGCCGGCGGGCGAGATTGTCGAGCTTGCCTTCGGCGCGGCGGCGGTCGATGCGGCCGTTGACCAGCGTGGCGATTCCGGCGGAATCATAGCCGCGGTATTCGAGGCGCTTCAGCCCTTCGAGCAGCAGCGGCGCCGCCTCGCCCTTGCCGACGATGCCGACAATGCCGCACATCAGGCGGCCGCCCGTTCAAGCGAAATCCCGATCATCGAACGCCGAGAATACCCTAAAAACCGCCAACGCAAGCTTACCGCCGGCCCTTGGACTGGGGCTTGGCCTCGCGGCCGGCGATCTCGGCCTTGCGCTTGGCGCGCCAGGCCTTGGCCGCGCCCGGCTTGTTGCGCTGCCGCGCGCGGCCCAGAGCGAGCGCGTCGGGCGGCACGTCGTCGGTGATAACGCTGCCGGCGGCGATCATCGCGCCGGGGCCGATGGTGAGCGGCGCCACCAGCGACGCATTGGTGCCGACGAACACGCCCTTGCCGATGTTGGTGCGGAATTTCTCGATGCCGTCGTAGTTGCAGGTGATGGAGCCGGCGCCGATATTGCTGCCCTCGCCGACGGTGCTGTCGCCGAGATAAGCGAGATGATTCGCCTTGACGCCCGCCGCGAGGCGCGCGTTCTTGACCTCGACGAAATTGCCGATGTGGACCTCGTCGGCAAGCTGCGCGCCGGGCCTGAGCCGCGCAAACGGGCCGATGCGGGCGTGATCGCCTATGGTGGCGCCGACGATGTGGCAGAACGCCGGAATCTCGACGCCCTCGCCCACCTTCACGCCCGGACCGAACACCACAAACGGTCCGACGACGGTGTCGCGGCCGAGCTTGGTGTCGGCGCAGAGGAAGACGGTCTCGGGCGCGGTGAAGGTGACACCGTTTTCCATCGCGGCGTAGCGCAGCCGCTGCTGCATCACGGCTTCGGCATAGGCGAGCTCATCACGCGAATTCACGCCCAAGAGCTGCGCCGGATCGCCCTCGGCGGCGCGGCAGATCAGGCCCTTGCCGCGCGCCAGGCCGATGACGTCGGTGAGGTACTGCTCGCCCTGCGCGTTGTGCGCGGTGAGCTGCGCGACGAGATCGAACAGGATGGGCGCCTTGGCCAGCATCACGCCGGACGAGACGAAATCGACGGCGCGCTCTTCCTCGCTGCAATCCGCCGCCTCGACGATGCGCGCGAGCGAGCCGTCGCCGGCGAGGATGAGGCGGCCGTAAGATTCTCCATCAGACAAACGCATGCCGAGCACGATCACCGCGGCGTCGCGATGGCGCTTGCGCGCCTCGAACAGCGGCTTGAAGGTCTCGCGCGTGACCAAAGGCGCGTCGCCGGCGAGGATCAGGATGTCGCCTTGATAACGGCCGAGCAGCGCCTTGGCGGACGCGACCGCGCTGCCGGTGCCCTTTTGCTGGCGCTGGATGACGAAATCGGCCGGCGCGATGGCGGCGGCAACGTCGTTCCGGTTGGGCGCGATCACCACCGCCGTATGCTGCGGCTTCAAGGCCGCCACCGCGCCCAGCACATGCGCGATCAACGGCTTGCCGGCAAGCTCGTGCAGCACCTTGGGACGCGCCGAGCGCATCCGCGTGCCCTTGCCGGCGGCCAGGATGAGAGCGGCAAACGAGGCGGCCATGGGATTGGTCTCATAAGGAAAGGCGCCGGGCGCGTCTAGCCTTATATAGGCGCGGGGGGTGGCCTGCGATTCCTTGACAGGCGCGGCACCCGCGCTCTATCTCACGGCCCACGGGCGCTTAGCTCAGCGGGAGAGCACACCCTTCACACGGGTGGGGTCGTAGGTTCAATCCCTACAGCGCCCACCATTGCCCGAATCGGCGGCGGCGTTCGCCGTTCGCCCGTCGCACCCGAGGGAGACACGCATGAAGTTCCGCCCGTTGCACGATCGCGTTGTGGTCCGCCGCTTGAAGCAAGAGGAAAAGACCGCCGGCGGGATCATCATTCCCGACACCGCCCAGGAAAAGCCGCAGGAAGGCGAAGTGGTCGCGGTCGGACCGGGCGCGCGCGACGACGACGGCAAGCTGCATCCGCCCGAGGTCAAGGAAGGCGACCGCGTGCTGTTCGGCAAGTGGTCCGGCACCGAAATCAAGCTCGACGGCAACGAGCTCCTCGTGATGAAGGAAAGTGACCTCATGGGCATTCTCGAAGGCAAAGCCGCCAAGAAGAAGTAACGCTCGCGCCGAACGGGCTGGCGCGCCGCCGCCGGCCAGCCGTTTTCGAACCGCCTTGACCTTCCAGTCACTGGAACCCTTATATACGGGTGTTCCACCAGCGAGGCGTGTCATGAATATCGGCGATGTCGCGGCTCAGGCCGGCGTCCCGGCCAAGACCATCCGCTATTACGAAAGCGTCGGGCTGATCCCCGCGGCGGCGCGCCGCGATAACGGCTACCGCAGCTATAGCCACACCGACCTGCACACGCTGCGCTTCATCCATCGCGCGCGCGAACTGGGGTTTTCGGTGGCCGAGGTCGAGGATCTGCTGGCGCTATGGCGCAACAAGCGACGCAAGAGCGCGGCCGTCAAAGCGATCGCGCTCGGCAAGATCGCCGAGATCGAGCGCAAGATCACGGCGCTCGAGACCATGAAGCGCACGATCAAACATTTGACAGCCCACTGCCACGGCGACGTGCGCCCCGACTGCCCGATCGTCGACGATCTCGCCGGCAACCGTGCCTGACAACCACCAACCGAGCCGCGCACGCGATCCGGTTTGCGGCATGATGGTCGATCCGGCCGGTACGCGGCATCGCGCGCACCATCAGGGCGCGGATTATTTCTTCTGCAACGCCGGCTGCCGCATGAAATTCATCGCGGCGCCGACGAAATATCTCGCGCCTGCGAATTCGGCATCCGCGGTGTCCGGGTCCGCGACCTGGACCTGCCCGATGCATCCCGAAATCGTGCGCGACGCGCCAGGCGCCTGCCCGATCTGCGGTATGGCCCTCGAGGCGACGATGCCAAGTGCCACGGCGGAACGGAATCCGGAGCTTGCCGACATGAGCCGGCGGCTATGGATCGGCGTGGCGTTGACATTGCCGGTCGTGGCGCTCGATATGGGGCTGGATCGCTTCATCGCGCCGCACCTCTCGGCTTGGATCCAGTTCGTATTCGCGACGCCGGTCGTGTGGTGGGCCGGCTGGCCGTTCTTTCAGCGCGGCTGGGCCTCGTTCGTCAGCCGCAACCTCAACATGTTCTCGCTGATCGCGCTCGGCGTCGGCGCCGCCTATGGCTACAGCGTGGCCGCGACGGTTGCGCCGCAACTGTTTCCGGCGGACCTGCGCGGCGCCGGCGGCATGGTCGCGGTCTATTACGAAGCCGCCGCGGTCATCACGGCGCTCGTCCTGTTGGGCCAAGTTCTGGAGCTGCGCGCGCGCGAACGCACCGGCGGCGCCATCCGCGCCCTGCTCGACCTTGCGCCCAAAATCACCCGACGGTTGCGCGACGACGGCAGCGACGATGAAATCGCGCTCGACCAGGTGCAGGTCGGTGACCGTTTGCTCATCCGACCGGGCGACAGCGTGCCCGTCGACGGCAGCGTGCTTACGGGCGCGAGCGCCGTCGATGAATCCATGGCGACCGGCGAAGTCATGCCGGTCAAAAAGGCGCCGGGCGACAAATTGATCGGCGGCACGATCAACGGCACCGGCGCGCTGGTAATGCGCGCGGAAAAAATCGGCGCCGAGACGATGCTGGCGCGCATTGTCCAGATGGTCGCGGCGGCGCAGCGGAGCCGTGCGCCGATCCAGCGGTTGGCCGATTTCGTCGCCGCTTGGTTCGTGCCGGCGGTCGTCGGCGTCGCGGCAATCGCCTTCGTCGGCTGGCTGGTTTGGGGACCGGCGCCGATCTTTGCCCATGCGCTGGTCGCGGCTGTTTCGGTCCTCATCATCGCTTGCCCGTGCGCGCTCGGCTTGGCGACGCCGATGTCGATCATGGTCGGCGTCGGCAAAGGCGCGGCCGTCGGCGTGCTGATCAAGAACGCCGAGGCGCTGGAGCGGTTCGAAAAAGTCGACACGCTGGTCATCGACAAGACCGGGACCTTGACCGAGGGCGAGCCGTGCGTCGTCGCCATCGTCACCGCCGCCGGATTCGACGAGAGCACGGTCCTGTCGCTCGCGGCCAGTCTCGAACGCGCGAGCGAACACCCGCTCGCGGCCGCCATCGTATCGGCCGCCACGCAACGGGGCTTGGGTTTGCGCGAGGTTACGGACTTCCGCGCAATCTCCGGCCACGGCGTCACCGGCCGCATTGACGGCCAAGCAGTTGCGGCCGGCAACACCGCATTGCTCGACAGTCTTGGCATTGCCAGCGCCGATCTCGAAGCGCGCGCCGACGCGCTCCGGCACGACGGCGCCACAATCGTATTCGTTGCCATCGACGGCCACGCCGCCGGCCTGATCGCAGTCGCCGATCCGATCAAGGCGACAACGCCGGCCGCGCTGGCGCAGCTACGCGCCGAAGGCATTCGCATCGTGATGTTGACCGGCGACAATCGGACGACGGCGCTCACAGTCGCGTCGAAACTCGGCATCTCAGAGCTTGAGGCTGAAGTCCTGCCGGCACAGAAAAACGCCGTCGTCCAGCGTCTGCGACGCGAAGGCCGGATCGTCGCCATGGCCGGCGACGGCATCAACGACGCGCCTGCCCTAGCCGAGGCCGATGTCGGCATCGCCATGGGTACCGGCACCGACATCGCCATCGAGAGCGCCGGCGTCACGCTGGTCAAGGGCGACCTTGCTGGCATCGCGCGGGCACGGCGCCTGAGCCGCGCGACCATGCACAACATCCGACAGAACCTGGCGCTTGCTTTCGTCTATAACGCGCTCGGCATTCCCTTGGCTGCCGGCATCCTCTACCCGACCTTCGGACTGCTGCTCAGCCCGGTCGTGGCGGCGGCGGCGATGAGCCTCAGCTCGTTGTCGGTCGTGGGCAACGCGCTGCGGCTGCACTGGGCGCGGCTCTAGCTATTTCTCGAAGTCGGGCTGCTGATCCGGCGCGGCGCGTTTGAATGCATCGAGCCGCATGCAGTTGTCGAACACCCGGGCAATGGTCGGAAACGGCGTCATGTCGAAGCTTGGGTAGCGCCGCGCATTGAACATCTGCGGCACCAGGCAGATATCGGCAAGGCCGGGTGCGTCGCCGTGGCAGAATTCGCCGGTGCGCCGGTCGCGCAGCATCGGCTCGATCGCCTCGAAACCCAGCCTGATCCAGTGGTTGAACCAGGTCTCGACCTCCTTTTCGTCGTGACCGAGCGGCTTCGCGAGATAGCGCAGCACGCGCAGATTGTCGAGCGGGTGGATGTCGGCGGCGATGATCTGCGCCAACGCACGCACCCGCGCCCGATCCTCCGGACCTTCGGGCAGGAATTTGGGCGACGGATGGATCTCGTCGAGATATTCGATGATCGCCAACGACTGAATAAACCGCGTGTCGCCGTTTTCGAGGAGCGGCACGAGGCCTTGGGGATTTTTGGCGAGATAACCGGGCGCGCCTTGCTCGTTCTTGCGCAAATGCACGAAGGCCTGCTCGTAGGACAGCCGCTTGAGATTGAGCGCGATGCGGACGCGAAACGCCGCCGAAGAGCGAAAATAGCCGTGGAGCTTGAGCATCGGGCGCCTCGCGATTTGATGATTTCCGTGGTTGTCGTCGGCATGACCGGTTCCGTCAAGCGGCGGCGCAAGCCACCGGGCGGTCCTTGACGGCGGTGCCCAAAAAGGACGACGGTTAACAATGAAACTAATTCTTCGGGGGTGGTAGTGGCAGAAACCCGCACGACGCCTGCGTTCACAATCGAACAGTTTCTGCCCTTCCGTCTGTCCGTCCTGAGCAACCGATTGACCCGAGCCTCCGCACGCGTCTATTCGCGGCGGTTCCGACTGTCGGCGCCCGAATGGCGGACGATGGCCGTGCTCGGCCGTTACGGCGCGATGACCGCCAATAGCGTCGTCGATCGGACGGCGATGGATAAGGTGCGCGTCAGCCGCGCCGTGGCACGTCTGACTTCGGCCGGTCACCTCACTCGACGGGTCGATCCGGCCGATCACCGGCGGGCGATCCTCGATCTGACACCACAAGGGACGACGACCTATCAGCAGATCATGCCGTGGCTGCGCGCGTTCCAGGACGATATCCTCTCCACGCTCGAACCCAACGAGCGCGGCGCGCTCGAGACCATGCTGGTGAAATTGGAGCAGCGGAGCGTCGCGATGGCGCAGACGCGCGCCGCCGCCGACGCCGCGGCTCACTAGCGCAGCAGACCGCCGATT
>JBOHLR010000104.1:0-8278 GCA_050729555.1 Allostellaceae bacterium | reverse complement strand
CACCGCGAGCCGACGCCACCAACGCGGCGCCAGCCAAGGCCGGCGTCACACAGCAGATGCAAACGCCGTTACCGCCGAAGGTGGTTGTGCGCCGCATGTATGAGCGCCTCGCGGGACCGTTGCTGTGCCATGACAGCGGCAGACTCCGCATGGGCTTTGCCTCGTGGTATGCGGGCTTCCGCACAGCCAGCGGGGAGGCCTTCCGCGCCGGCGACTTGACCGCGGCATCGCGGTTCTTGCCGTTCAACACGCGCATCCGGGTCACCAACCTGTGGAACGGCCGATCCGTGGTCGTGCGGATCAACGACCGCGGACCGTACATACACGGACGCGTTGTCGACCTGACGCCGAGGGGGGCGGCAGCGCTCGGCATGAAAAGGCATGGCACGGCGCCCGTTTATATCGAAATCGTCCATCAGGAGACGCAATCCGCGGCAGCGGTTTCCATCGAAGTCGGACAACGCTGACGCGGCGCGATTGCGCGCCAGCGGAACGCGAAATATCGCCGCGCCGTAATCTCACTTTCGCCATATTTAATTCCCACCTTGTTATGTTATTAGCTGCGTGTAAGGCCTTTGCGCGAATTCCCTCGGCGCAAAGGCGGGCTATTTCCGTGACAGACGTCGGAACAATTAACGCATTCTGACGTTTCCAGTCAGATAGCTGCATCATCTACCCCGGCAGAACAAACCGAAACGAAGGGGTCATTGCGATGGACACCATTCTAGTTTCAAACCGTGTCGCGGAACCGACTCGAACGGGCGCCGTTTCGGGCGGCCTCGCTGCGGTGCTGTTGTCGGCGGTGAAGACGTCCGGCGCGACTTGGATCGGCGCGAGCGGCAAGTTCGCGCCGGCCGAGGATGTGCGCGTGCCGACTCATTCGAAGCGGCTCGGCGCAGGCACCCTGACGACCGTGGACCTGCCGGTTACGGATTATCGGCGATTCTACAACGGGATGGCGAACGCCGCGCTGTGGCCGATCCTGCATTATCGCGCCGACCTGCTGCGTTATGAGCCCGAATTCGTCGCGTCTTACCGCGCGATCAACCGGATCATGGCCAACGTCGTGTTCGAGCGCGTGCAGCGGGATTCGGTCGTCTGGGTCCACGACTATCACTATTTCATGCTGGGCGAGTTTCTTCGCCAGCGCGGCTTCGCGGGCCCGATCGGCTTCTTCCTGCATACGCCGTTCCCGACCAAGTCGGTTCTGATCTGCTTGCCGGAGCACCGCACGGTGCTCAAGACGCTGTCGGCGTACGATCTGATCGGCTTCCAGACCGACGAGGATCTGCTGCGGTTCCGCGACTACGCGACGACGAAACTGTCGGCCACCATGGTCGGCCAGACCGAGCTGCAATTCGACGAACGTCGCGTCCGGCTGGGCGTCTTTCCGGTCGGCATCAACGTCGATTTCTTCGCCGACGCGGCACGCGCGAATATCGACAGCGGCAAGATCAGCCGGATCAAGCGCGGCCTGCACCACGGCAAGATGGTGATCGGCGTCGACCGGCTCGATTACAGCAAGGGCCTACCCCAGCGCTTCGCCGCGTACGAGCGGTTTCTCACGATCTATCCGGACGAACGCAAGCGCGTCTCGTTTCTGCAGATCACGCCGCCGACCCGTTCGGCGGTCGACAGTTATCGTCGCGTCCGCGCCGAGCTGGCGAGCCATGCCGGCGAAATCAGTGCGCGTTACGGCGACGTCGACTGGATGGTATTGCGCTACATCAACGAAAGCTTTCCGCCTGACCGACTTGCGGCGCTCTATCGCGTCAGCAAGGTCGGCTGCGTGACGCCGCTGCGCGACGGCATGAACCTCGTCGCCAAGGAATATGTCGCCTCGCAGGATCCCGAGGATCCGGGGGTGCTCGTGTTGTCGAAATTCGCCGGCGCCGCCAAAGAGCTCAACGCCGCCCTGGTCGTCAATCCGTACGACATCGGCGAACTGGCGCAGGCGCTTTACCGCGCACTTTATATGGAACGCGCGGAGCGCATTGAGCGTTGGAACGCGATGGTAAAGACATTGCGCGGAGGCAATATCAATCGCTGGTACGAAGGCTTCCTTGGCTCGCTGCGCGAGTCGGCTATGACGTCGCTGCCGGTGGCGTCACGCAGCGTCGCCTGAGTGTCTCGACCGATGGCGGTTATTGCGCCCGCGCCGGCGGCGGCCGAGGCGAAGGCCCAGATGCCGCGCCTCCGGCCGGTCGCCAGCAACCATCGCATCGCGATCGAAAGCATCGCGCCGCAAATCGCGTGCGGCCGCTATCCCGTTAAGCGCGTCGTCGGCGATCAGTTTGAGATATCGGCCGATATCTTCGGCGAAGGCCATCACCGGCTGCGCGCTGCGCTGCTGTTGTGCCGTGCCGGCACGATCGACTGGCGCATGGCGACGATGCAACCGGTCGACAACGATCGTTGGTCGGGCACAATCGCACTGACCGAACCCGGCCGGCATCTTTACACCATCGAGGCCTGGACCGACGCCTTCGCGAGCTGGCGCGACCGGCTCGCCGCGAAGCATCAGGCGGCGCAACCGTTGATCGACGAATTCGCGGAAGGCGTCGCAATGCTGGCGGAGGCCGTGCACTACGCCGACGGTAAGGGTCGGACGATCATCGAAACTGCACTCGCGAGCGCCCAGCGCGATGCGGCAACCGCCGTCGATCTGTTTCTCGCGCCGGCGCTCGAAGCCGCCATGGCGGAGTGGTGTCCGCGCCGCCACGTGACGCGGCTCGAGCCCGCGCGGCCGCTGGTCGTCGACCGGGCCCAGGCGCGTTTTGCCGCTTGGTACGAGATGTTTCCGCGTTCGCAGGGCACCCTGCTCGGCCAGAGCGCGACATTCGCCGATTGCATCGCGCGGCTCGACGACGTCGCGGCGATGGGTTTCGACACTATCTATCTGCCGCCGATTCATCCGATCGGGCTGACCAACCGCAAAGGCCGCAACAACGCGGTCGGCGGATCCGCCGACGATCCCGGCAGCCCTTATGCAATCGGCAGCGCCGTCGGCGGCCATGACGCCATCGACCCGGCGCTCGGCACCCTCGCCGATTTCCAGGCTTTCGTCGCCGCCTGTCGCGAACGCGGCATGGAAGTCGCGCTCGACTTCGCGGTGCAATGCTCGCTCGACCATCCGTGGATCAAGCAACATCCCGACTGGTTCGAGTTCCGCGCCGACGGTTCGATCCGTTACGCCGAGAACCCGCCTAAGAAATACGAGGATATCGTCAATCTCAATTTCGACGCCGCCGATTGGCGCGGCATCTGGCGCGCGCTGCGCGACGTCGTTCGCTTCTGGATCGCGCACGGCGTGCACGTCTTTCGCGTCGACAATCCGCACACCAAGCCGTACCCGTTCTGGGAGTGGCTGATTCGCGAGATTCAGGCGGCGCATCCCGACATCATCTTCCTAGCCGAGGCTTTCACGCGGCCCAAGCCGATGCACCAGATCGCAAAGCTCGGATTCACCCAATCGTACACGTATTTCACATGGCGCAATGACAAGGCCGAGCTGACAGATTACTTCACCGAGCTGACGCGCGGCGGCGCGCGCGAATATTTCCGCCCGCACCTTTTCACCAATACGCCCGACATCCTGCCGAAGTTTCTCCAGACTGGCGGCGCGGTGGCGTTCCGCATTCGTGCGGCGCTTGCCGCCACGCTCGGCGGACTTTGGGGCATCTATAACGGCTTCGAGCTGTGCGAGAACCGCGCGCTGCCCGATTCCGAGGAATACGCCGATTCCGAGAAGTACGAATTCAAGGCGTGGGATTGGGATCGGCCTGGCAATATCAAATCCTTCATTGCCGAGCTCAACCGCATCCGGCGCGAGAACGCCGTCTTTACCGACGGGCTCAATCTGGAATTTCTGACGGCCGACAATCCGCGCGTCCTCTTCTATGCCCGCGTGGCGGCGGCCACGCATGAGAGCGTTTTCATTGCGGTCAGCCTCAATCCCGCCGCCGACGAGGTGACGACAATCGACATGCCTCTGACGCGTCTGGGGCTAGACAACGACGCACGTTTCGTCGTCCGCAATCTGTTCACCGACGAGACCTTGCAATGGACCGGTGCGCACCAGCCGATCTGGATCGGGCCGGGCCAACCGATCTTCGCCTTCAAGCTGGCGGGGCCCGGCGATGCCTGACGTCACGGCGCGAACGGTCCTACCCGAGGCCCGGGTCCAGTCCGATGCGCCGGATTGGTACAAGGACGCGATCATCTACGAGCTGCATATCAAGGCGTTCTTCGATGCCAACAATGACGGCATCGGCGACCTCCCCGGGCTGATCGCCAAGCTCGATTATCTTCAGGATCTCGGCGTAACCGCCATCTGGCTGCTGCCGTTCTTTCCGTCGCCGTTCCGCGACGACGGTTACGACGTCTCGGATTACCGCAACATCCATCCCGCCTACGGCACGCTGCGCGATTTCGGCCAGCTGGTGCGCGAAGCGCATCGCCGCGGCATGCGCATCATCGTTGAGCTGGTCGTCAATCACACGTCGGATCAGCACCCGTGGTTTCAGCGTGCCCGGCACGCGAAACGCGGGTCGGTCTATCGCGATTATTACGTCTGGAGCGCGACCGAGGACAAATACAAGGATACGCGCATCATCTTCAACGACACCGAGAAGTCGAACTGGACGTGGGACGCCATCGCCGGGGCGTTCTACTGGCACCGGTTCTTTGCGCATCAGCCGGATCTCAATTTCGACAATCCGCATGTCATTCGCTCGGTCTTGAACAACATGCGGTTCTGGGCGGACCTCGGCGTGGATGGATTCCGCCTCGATGCCGTGCCTTACCTTTGCGAGCGCGAAGGCACGAGCAACGAAAACCTTCCCGAGACGCACGCGGTCATCAAACAGATGCGCGCACAGCTCGACAGCGAATTTCCGAACCGGTTGTTCCTGGCCGAGGCCAACCAGTGGCCAGAGGACGTGAAGGATTATTTCGGCAATGGCGACGAATGCCACATGGCGTTCCATTTCCCACTGATGCCGCGCATGTACATGGCGATCGCGCGCGAAGACCGTCACCCGATTACTGACATCCTGCGTCAGACGCCGGAAATTCCCGAATCCTCGCAATGGGCGATCTTCCTGCGCAATCACGACGAATTGACGCTCGAAATGGTGACCGACAACGAGCGCGACTATTTATGGTCGACCTACGCTTCGGATCGCCGCGCGCGGCTCAATCTTGGCATCCGCCGGCGGCTCGCACCGCTGATGGGGAACGACCGGCGCCGTATCGAGCTGATGATCAGCTTGCTGTTGTCGCTGCCGGGCACGCCGATCCTTTACTACGGCGACGAAATCGGCATGGGCGACAATATTTATCTCGGCGACCGCGACGGCGTGCGCACGCCGATGCAATGGACACCCGACCGCAACGCGGGCTTTTCGCGCGCCGACCCGGCCACGCTCTATCTGCCGCCGATCATGGACGCCGTTTACGGTTTTCAGGCGGTCAATGTCGAGGCGCAGGCGAGCAGCCTGACGTCGCTGCTCAATTGGATGAAGCGGCTGATCGGCGTCCGCAAGTCGCTCAAGGTCTTCGGCCGCGGCACGCTGACCTTTCTCTACCCGTCGAACCGCTCGGTTCTCGCCTATCTGCGCCAGTACGAGGATCTCACCGTTCTTTGCGTGTCGAACCTGTCGCGTTCGGCGCAAGCGGTCGAGCTCGATCTAACGGCATTTGCCGGTCGAATTCCCGTCGAGCTGCTCGGTCAGACGGCGTTTCCGGTGATCAGCGACGGCGGCGTATACACCGTCACGTTGCAAGGTCACGGTTTCTTCTGGTTCCAATTGGCGCTGCCGGTTCAAGGATCGTCGACGACTATTCGCACGCGCGACCTCGATACGCTCGTCGCGCTGGGCGGCTTGGCAACCGCGATCGAAGGGCGCAACCGCGGTATTTTCGAGCGCGATATCCTGCCCCAATTTCTCGCCGAACACCGCTGGTTCGCCCACAAAGGCGAGCGCACCTTCGCCACCAGCGTCGCATGGTCGACGACGTTCCAGCTCGGCGAGCGCGATTGGCTGTGGAGTATTGCCGAAGCGCGCGGCCGCCATTTTACGGCGCGTTACTCGTTGCCGTTGATGGACGAATGGCAGCCGCCAGCGGTGCCGGTGCCCGCCGTCACGCTGGCCAAGCTCCGCCACGGTCCGCGCGAGGGCTATTTGACCGATGCGCTGCACAACGAGGCCTTCGTTGCTGCCACCATCGCCGCCGTGCGCGACGCGCGCACGGTCGAGACCCCGCACGGACGACTAGCCTTCCGGCCGAGCCAAGCGTTCGCCCAAAATTCATGCCCCGAGCAGCCGGTCATCCGCATCGGCGGTGTCGAGCAGTCGAATAGCTCGGCGGTCGTCGAAGGCGCCGCAATCATCAAGTTCTATCGTCAAGTCGCGCCCGGTATCCATCCCGAGATCGAGATCGGCACATTCCTTACCGAGCAGGTCGGCTTCAAGAGCGTGCCGCCGCTTCTCGGTCATTTCGCGCTGATCGAAGCGGACGGCCGCGAGACCGCGCTCGGCGTGCTCCACGGCTGGGTCCAGAACCAGGGCGACGCGTGGTCCTATACGCTCGGCTATCTCGCCCGGTTCCTCGAGGAATCGCGCGTTGCGCCGGTGGTCGAGCAGACCGCATCGAGCGACGCCCACGCCGTTTATCGCTCGCAAATCGAGCAGCTGGCGCTGCGGACGGCCGAGTTACATCGCGCGTTCGACGTCGAGGCCGGCGACGAGGCCTTTCGCACCGTGCGCGCCTCGCCCTCCGAGGTCATGGCTTGGGGCGACGACATCGCCCGCACGGTCGACGAAACACTCGAGCGGCTTTCGCGCGGCCAGGCCGCGTTCGCGGGCGAAGCCGGCACGCTCGCCACCGAGCTTCTTCAACGCAAGGACGCGATCGTCGCGCAGGTTCGTGCGCTCGCCGCTGTCGACTGCGACATCGTCCTGTCGCGGCTGCACGGCGACTACCATCTCGGCCAAATCCTGGTCGCGAAAAACGACGTCGAGATCGTCGACTTCGAGGGGGCCCCCCAGCTACCGCTCGAACAGCGCCGCCGTAAGCAATCGGTTGTCCGCGACGTCGCCTGTATGCTGCGCTCGCTCGACTATGCGGCCTGGACCGCACTCGAACACGCCACCGCCAATCAGCCCGATCTACGCAACGATCTGCTCAAGGCCGTCGTGTTATGGCGCGACGACGCCACCCGCAGCTTCCTCGACAGCTACAGCCGTGCCATCGCTGGATGCCCGCTGTGGCCAGCCGACGAGGAAGTCGCGCGCCGCCTTCTCAGTCTGTTCCTGATCGAAAAGGCCGCGCTCGAAGCCGCGTACGAACTCGGGAACCGCCCCGACTGGATCGACATTCCGTTGCGAGGGCTGAAAGCGCTGACCGCGCCATGACGTTTGCATCGTCCGCCCTCGATCGCGAGGCCGATGCGATCCTTCGAGGCGACCACGCCGATTCATTCGCCTATTTGGGACCGCATCTGACGGATTCCGGCTTCGTCGTGCGCGCGTTCCTGCCGGACGCAATCGGCCTTGAGCTCATCGATCCGACGACCGGCGGCGCGCTGGCATCGGCGCGTCCCGTGCCCGGGAGCGGTGGATTCTTCGTTGTGCCGCTGGCCGCGCCGCCGCCGCACCGGTATCGCTTTCGTGCCGCCTGGCGCGACAGCAGCGCCGAGTTTGTCGATCCATACCAGTTCGGCCCATGGCTCGGCGAAATGGATCTTTATCTCTTGCGCGAGGGAACGCATTTCGAGGCCTATCAGCGGTTCGGCGCGCATTGTGTGACTATCGATGGGATCGCGGGCGTCGTCTTTTGCGTCTGGGCGCCGAACGCCAAGCGCGTCAGCGTCGTCGGCGACTTCAATTTCTGGGACGGGCGGCGTCACGTCATGCGGCTCCATCCGGGCGCCGGCATCTGGGAGCTGTTCATTCCGGGGCTCGACGAGGGCGTGCGTTACAAATACGAGATCAAGGACCGCGTCGGCGCGATCCTGCCGCTGAAAGCCGATCCCGTCGCGTATTTCGCGGAGCGGCCGCCGGCGACCGCCTCGGTCGTCGCGAAAATCGACCAACACCGCTGGGAAGACGGCGCCTGGATGGCCGCGCGCGCCGGCCGGAATCTCTACGGTCGGCCGTTGACGATTTACGAGGCGCATCTCGGCTCGTGGGGCCGGCGACCGGAGGAAGGCAATCGCGTTTTGACCTATCGCGAGCTGTCCGAGATCCTCGTGCCGTACGTCAAGGAAATGGGA
>JBOHLR010000103.1:0-8378 GCA_050729555.1 Allostellaceae bacterium | reverse complement strand
GTGCACGCACGCGGCCTTGGCCATGGCACGTTGGACAATTGATAGGCCGCGAACCCGCCTCGGCGCCGCTGCCCTTGCACGCGTCGCAGGGCGCGAGCGTCGGCACGCGCACGGTGGTCTGCTTGCCGTTGAAGGCTTCCTCGAGCGTTATCTCGAGGTTGTAGCGCAGGTCGCTGCCGCGCAGGTTGGCGCCGCCTTGCTGGCGGCGGCCGCCCACGAACTCGCCGAACATCTCGTCGAAGATGTCGGCGAAGCCGGCGCCGAAGCCTGCGCCGAAGCCGTAATCGCCGCCGCCACGGCCAGCGTGCTCGAACGCGGCGTGGCCGAAGCGGTCATAGGCGGCGCGCTTCTGCTCGTCCTTGAGGACGTCGTAGGCTTCGTTGATTTCCTTGAAGCGTTGCTCGGCCTTGGCATCGCCCGGATTACGGTCCGGGTGGCACGCCATGGCGAGCTTGCGAAATGCCTTCTTGAGCTCCTCGGCCGAGGCGTCACGCGTCACGCCAAGGGTCTCGTAAAAATCCCGCTTCGCCATCGCCGTGTTATGACGCTTTTGGGTTCACGCTGGCGACGAAAAAACGCGGCGCCGTCAGCCGGAGCCGCGTTTCTTCTGCTCGTCGACTTCTTCGAAGTCGGCGTCGACCACTTTCTCGTTGCCGGCCTGCTGATCGCCGCCTGGTGCACCCGCGCCCGGTTGCGGCCCACCGCCGCCTGACGGCGGAGTCTGCTGCTTGTAGAGCGATTCGCCCAGCTTCATCGACGCCTGGGCCAGCGCCTCGGACTTGGCGCGGATCTGGCCGATATCCTCGCCGCTCAGCACGCCCTTGAGGTCGGCAATCGCGCTTTCGACCGCCTGCTTGCCGTCGGCCGGGATCTTGTCGGCGTTCTCCTTGAGCGTTTTCTCGCTGGCGTGGACGAGCGCCTCGCCCTGGTTGCGCGCTTCGACCAGCTCGCGCCGCTTTTTGTCGTCGGCGGCATGTGCTTCGGCGTCTTTCACCATCTTGTCGATGTCGTCCTTGGCGAGACCGCCCGACGCCTGGATGCGGATCTGCTGCTCCTTGCCGGTGGCCTTGTCCTTGGCCTGGACCGAGACGATGCCATTGGCGTCGATGTCGAAGGTGACCTCGACCTGCGGCACGCCGCGCGGCGCCGACGGGAGGCCAACCAGATCGAACTGGCCGAGCAGCTTGTTGTCGGCCGCCATCTCGCGCTCGCCCTGGAAGACCCGGATGGTGACGGCCGTCTGATTGTCTTCGGCGGTCGAGAACACCTGGCTCTTCTTGGTCGGGATGGTGGTGTTGCGGTCGATCAAGCGCGTGAACACGCCGCCCAACGTCTCGATGCCGAGCGACAGTGGCGTGACGTCGAGCAACAGCACGTCCTTGACTTCGCCCTTGAGGACGCCGGCCTGGATCGCAGCGCCGACCGCCACCACCTCGTCCGGGTTGACCGAACGATTCGGCTCGCGACCGAAGAAGGTCTTCACCGCCTCGATCACCTTGGGCATGCGGGTCTGGCCGCCGACCAGGATGACTTCGCCGATCTCGCTCGCCTTCAGCCCCGCGTCCTTGAGCGCGTTGCGGCACGGCTCGATCGTCTTCTGAATTAAATCGTCGACCAGCGCCTCGAGCTT
The DNA here is from genome assembly GCA_050729555.1 of Allostellaceae bacterium. GTDB lineage: Bacteria > Pseudomonadota > Alphaproteobacteria > ATCC43930 > CGMCC-115725 > REEB95. Next base: position 6,748 of record JBOHLR010000103.1, on the reverse strand, counting down.
GGCGCGCGTCAGCTTGATGTTGAGATGCTTCGGTCCCGCCTGATCGGCGGTGATGAAGGGCAGGTTGACCTCGGTCTGCATCGACGAGGAGAGCTCGATCTTCGCCTTCTCCGCCGCCTCCTTGAGGCGCTGGAGCGCGAGCCGGTCGTTGCGCAGGTCGATGCCCTGCTCTTTCTTGAACTCATCGGCGAGATAGTCGATCACGCGCCTGTCGAAATCTTCGCCGCCGAGAAAGGTGTCGCCGTTGGTCGACTTCACCTCGAACACGCCGTCGCCGATTTCGAGGACGGAGATGTCGAAGGTGCCGCCGCCCAGATCATAGACTGCGATCGTGCCGGTCTTCTTCTGCTCGAGCCCGTAGGCGAGCGCGGCGGCCGTCGGCTCGTTGATGATGCGCAACACATCGAGGCCGGCGATCTTGCCGGCGTCTTTGGTGGCTTGGCGTTGGCTGTCGTTGAAGTAAGCGGGGACGGTGATGACGGCTTCGGTGACCTTTTCGCCGAGATAAGCCTCGGCGGTTTCCTTCATCTTTTGCAGGACGAAGGCGCTGATCTGCGACGGCGCGAATTTCTTGCCGCGGCTTTCGACCCAGCCGTCGCCGTTGTCGCCCGGCACGATTTTGAAGGGGACGAGATCCATCTCCTTTTTGACCATCGGGTCGGTCATCCGCCGGCCGATCAGCCGCTTGATGCCGTAGAAGGTGTTCTCGGGGTTGGTCACCGCCTGGCGCTTGGCCGCCTGACCGACCAGCCGCTCGCCGCTCTCGGTAAAGGCCACTTGCGAGGGGGTCGTGCGCGCACCCTCGCTGTTCTCGATGACCTTGGCCTGCTTGCCTTCCATCACGGCGACGCAGGAATTGGTCGTGCCGAGGTCGATGCCGATAACCTTCGCCATATATGTCTCTCCTACGGCGGGTCCGCGCGGCCCAAAGCGCCGCCTGAACCCCCGGTTCTAAAGGGGCCATCCCGAAAGCCGAGGGATATATATGGACCGGCGGACCTTGCTGCAACGTCCGCTTGGCCTTTCCCGGCCGATTCCGGCGTAATACATGGGTAATCCGGCGATCTGGCTCAAGGGGTGGCCGGCAGGAAGCCGGCGGCTCTCCCGGATTCGGACCGGCACCGGCGGCGATCGGGGTCGCCGATTGCGCGTCGAACGCGGCGTCGCATCGCACGACGATCGTCGCGAGCGTATCAACGGGAAAATTGCAACGCGCAAATTCGATGGTCATGAGCCGCGCGCACCAAAAAATGGACGCCGGCGGTTGGTCGCTCGAACCGGTGCGGTGGCCGCGCGTGTTGCAGTTAAACAGCGCGTTCGTCCAAAATTGCCCCGCGCGGACGCATGCCGCACAGTCGCGTGACGGCGATCCGCGGGTTTCATTGTCAATGATTACTGACAATTCAAACGCATTAGGCTCAAACTTTCTTCTAAATAAAGAAGGATTTAATTCGAGGTCCATAGAGTTTGGAGCGCATGATCCGCGCCCCGCTCCTTGCCGCCTTCACCGCGAGCGTCACCATCGCGCTTGCCACGCCCGCCCTCGCTGCGCCGGTCGATGGCGCCCTGCCGATTAATGGCTTCGAGGCGATGGAGACACATGACGCCGGCATCACGCTCGATCCGTTGGGCGACATGTCGGTGGACGCGGCGTCGATCGCGCGTGTTTGGACGGGCGACGGCAGCGGCAACGCCGGCACATCGCACGAGACCAATACGCAGCCGACCAACGGCATGGGCAATTTCCAGGCGCTGCTCCGCGAATCCGACGGCCGATCGATCGCGAACGGCGGCCTCGACCGCAATCCATATTTCTCTCTCGGCACCTGGGGCGGCGATGGCCGCGCCATCGTTCATAACGTGATCGCTGCCGATTCCGGCATGCATGGATCGGGTGCAGGCTTCAATTACGCCGTCGAGTTGGAATTCGCTAGCTTCAACAGCGGCAGCTATGAGCACGACACCGCCAGCGACGGACCGCCGCCGTTCGACGGCGTGCCGATGTTCATTCCTGATCCCTCTGGTCTCACCGGCAACAACACACCGGGCGGCGGCAGTGGCACGCCGACCGATCCCGGCACGAGCAATCCCGGCAGCGGTAATCCCGGTGGTGGCAATCCAGGCAATCCCGGCACGACCACGGGCGGCGGTCCTGGTGGCAACCCCGGCGGCAATCCGGGCAGCAATCCCGGCAATGGTCCTGGCGGCTCGCCGACACCCGTGCCCGAGCCCAGCGGCCTCGCGCTGCTGCTCGTCGCCATTCCGATGATCCTGTTGATCGAGCGCCGACGTGCGCTGACGCGCCTCGCAGTGCCGGCAGCCGTCGCGGTCGCGGCGCTACTCTTCGTTCCCGGCTCGGCCAAAGCGCAGATGCACGATTGGGAGCAATTGTGCAACGGCACCGGTGGCGTGCCGCCCCAGGTCATCGTCGAAGGCTGTTCCGAAGTGATCGCCAACGACAGCGAAAGCCTCAACGACGTCGCGATCGCTTACAACAATCGCGGCAACGCGCTGCGCGCGCTGAATCGGTTCGACGAAGCCAAGAACGACTACAACAACGCTATCATTCTCGCGCCGAGCGATCCGTTTCCCTATCGCAATCGCGGCGTGACCTACGGTCTGCTCGGCGATTACGCGGCCGCGCTCGCCGATTTCGATCGCGCCATCGTGCTGGCGCCGAAATACGCGTCGGCCTATCTCGGCCGCGCCTTCGCGCTCGAGCAGCTCGGCAACCACAAGGCGGCGGCGGCCGATCTCGCCAAGGCGGCGAAGCTCGATCCGAAGCTGGTGGCCGCCGTGCGCGCGCCGCAAACCGCGTCGCTGGTGGATTCGACCGCGCGCTAGGCGCGCCTTTTTCCGGCTATTTCCCCTGATCGGATTCCGGCGTCGCGGCACCGGCCACGGCCTTGGAAACGCCGACCAAAGCCGGCCGCAGCAGCCGGTCGTGCATGACATAGCCCGCCTGCAACACCTGGGCGACCGTGCCCGGCGGCTGCGGCGCGCCCGGCACCTCGAACATCGCCTCGTGCAGATTGTGGTCGAAACGCTCGCCCAGCTTGGGTTCGACGCGTTTGACGCCGTGGCGCTCGAAGATCGCCAGCAGCTCCCGCTCAGTGGCGGCAACGCCCTCGACCACGCCGCGCGCCGTCGAATCCGCCTCGGGCACCGCGTCGATGGCGCGCCGCAGATTGTCCGCGACGTTCAAGAGCTCGCGCGCGAACTCGAACGCGGCATAGCGCTGCGCCTCCTGGCGGTCGCGCTGAAGGCGCTGGCGCTGGTTCTCGGCCTCGGCCAGCGCGCGCAGCAGACGATCTTTGCTCTCCGCGAGCTCGGCTTCGAGCCGGGCCACCGTCGTGTCTGCCGCGGTTGGCTCGGGCGCAACCTCTGGCTGCGCATCGGCCGGTTCGTCGAATGCGTCTTCTTCGCCGTTCATGTCCTTCAACCCATGAGTCGGCCGATCACCTTAGCGGTGTAATCGACCATCGGAATGATACGCGCATAGTTGAGCCGGGTCGGTCCGATGACGCCGATCGCTCCCACCATCTGCTCGCGCGAATTGGTGTAAGGCGCGACGATCATCGAGCAGCCGGTCACGCCGAAGAGCGGCGTAGCCGCGCCGATATAAATCTGCACGCCTTCGCCGATGCGGGTCGCGTCGAGCAGACGCACCACCGCCTCTTTTGTTTCGAGCATCTCGAACAGCGCGCGCAGCCGCTCGAGATCGGCGAGCGCCGTCACGTCTTCGAGCAGCTTCGACTGGCCCTTGACAATGAGCGCGCTTTCGGCCGGACTGCCGGACCATGACGCCAATCCGGCGGCGATCAGCTTGGCCGTCAGCTCGTCGATCTCGTCTTTGCGCTGGACGATCTCGACGAGGATGGCGGCGCGCGATTCGTCGAGCGTGCGGCCGACCATGCGCGCGTTGAGATAATTGCTCGCCGCCGTCATCGACGACGGCAACGTGCCGGTCGGCGTGTCGATGATGCGGTTCTCGACCAGGCCATCCTCGGTCACCAGAACGACCAAGGTGCGGCCTGGCGCCAGCGGCACGAACTCGACGTGCTTGAGCGCGCGCTCGGTCTTGGGCGCGATGACGAGGCCGGCGCAACGCGACAGGCCGGCGAGCATCGATGTCGCCTGCTCGAGCGCCTGCGGCAGGCTTTTGCCGCCGGCAGCGCATTGCGCCTCGATGTTGAGCCGCTCATCTTCGGAAATGCCGCCGAGCTCCAACAGACCGTTGACGAAAAGGCGCAGCCCGGCCTCCGTCGGCAGCCGGCCGGCGGACGTATGGGGGGCGAAGAGCAGACCTTGCTCTTCGAGATCGGCCATGACGTTGCGGATCGTCGCGGCCGACAGGTCGAGGGCACTGCGTCGCGCGAGTGTGCGCGAGCCCATCGGCTCGCCCGTCTCGACATAGGCTTCGACGATCATGCGGAAGATTTCGCGCGAGCGCTCGTTGAGCTCGCCGATCGCGAAACTGTCCGCGGTGGCCAATTTGACCGAGGCGGGTTTGTTGGTTCCAGTGTCGGGCACGGCGCGCATTATCTAGGGAGGTCCGGCATTGGGGTCAACCCAAGCGCTTGTCCTGTACGGCGCCGCGGATTAGCTTGCCTGCCGCCACTCCGTGAAAGGGACAAAGCATGCCGCGCCCCTCCGGCCGCGGCCCGAGCGACTTGCGTCTGGTGCGCCTCGAGCCGAACGTCGCCAAATACGCCGAAGGTTCGTGCCTGGCATCGTTCGGCGATACCCGCGTCCTGTGCTGCGCCACCGTCGAGGAGAAGGTGCCGCCGTTCCTGCGTAACACCGGTCGCGGCTGGATCACCGCCGAATACGGCATGCTGCCGCGCTCGACCCATACCCGCACCGAACGCGAAGCGGCGCGCGGCCGCCAAACCGGCCGCACCCACGAAATCCAGCGTTTGATTGGTCGCTCCCTACGCGCCATCGCCAATCTCAACGCGCTCGGCGAACGGCAAATCCGCATCGACTGCGACGTCCTCCAGGCCGACGGCGGCACCCGTACCGCCGCGATCACCGGCAGCTACGTCGCGCTCTACCTCGCGCTCAAGAGCCCGATGGCGCAGGCGGCGCTGACCGCGTTCCCGCTCGGCGATTCGGTCGCCGCGGTCAGCTGCGGGATCGTCGCCGGCGAGCCGGTGCTCGATCTCGACTACGCCGAGGATTCGAACGCCGACGCCGATGCCAACTTCGTCATCACCGGCACCGGCGGCATCGTCGAAATCCAGGCGACCGCCGAAAAGGGCCACTTTGCCGAAGCGCGCTTCGGCGAGATGCTGGGGTTGGCGCGCCAGGGCATCGCCGAGCTCGCCAAGCTCCAGCGCGCGGCGGTCGGTCTTGGCTGAAGCGCGGCGCATCACCGGGGGACGCCTGGCGATCGCGACGCATAATCCGGGCAAGCTGGTCGAGATCGCCGAGCTGCTGCGGCCCTATGGCGTCGAAACCGTCGGGGCCGCCGTACTCGGCCTGCCCGAGCCCGAGGAAACCGGGACGACGTTCGAGGCGAACGCACGGTTGAAGGCCGAGGCTGCTGCGCGCACCAGCGGTCTGCCGGCGCTGGCCGACGATTCGGGTCTCGCGGTTGCTGCGCTCGGCGGTGCGCCCGGAATTTATTCCGCGCGCTGGGCCGGACCGAAAAAGGACTTTGCCGCGGCGATGCAACGCGTCGAGCGCGAGCTTGGCGGCAAACCCGATCGGCGTGCTTCGTTCGTCGCGGCGCTCGCGCTCGCCTGGCCGGATGGCCATGTCGAAATCTTCCGCGGCGAGGTCCACGGCACGCTCGTCTTTCCACCGCGCGGTACGCACGGCTTCGGCTACGACCCGATCTTCGTGTCCGAAGGCGGTCACCAGACGTTCGGCGAGATGGCACCCGCCGCCAAACACGCGGTCAGCCATCGCGCCCGCGCCTTCGCCAAGCTGGTCGCTTCGTGTTTCGGGGCCGCGGCATGAGCCCGCTCGCGGTCTACGTCCATTGGCCGTTTTGCAAGTCGAAATGCCCCTATTGCGACTTCAACAGCCATGTGCGCGAACGCATCGACGAGGTGCGATGGCGCGAGGCGTTGCTGGCCGAATTGGCCTGGTGGGCCGAACAGACCGAAGGCGCCAGCATCACCAGCGTCTTCTTTGGCGGCGGGACGCCGTCGCTGATGGAGCCGGCGACCGTCGCCGCGATCCTCGCGGCGATCGGCCGGCATTGGACGATGGTCACCGATTGCGAGATTACGCTCGAAGCCAATCCGACGTCGGTTGAGGCCGCGCGCTTCCGCGCGTTGCGCGACGCCGGCGTTGGCCGCGTCTCGCTCGGCGTTCAGGCGCTCGACGCCGCCGCGCTTAAATTTCTCGGCCGCGGCCACGATGTACGCGAGGCGCGCGATGCCGTCGAACTCGCGCGCGCGACCTTTCCGCGCTTTTCCTTCGATCTCATCTATGCCCGCCCGGGCCAGACGTCGGGATCGTGGGAGAAAGAACTGGCGGCGGCATTGGCATTCGCGGGCGATCATCTGTCGGTCTATCAGCTCACCATCGAAGCCGGCACCGCCTTCGCCACGTCATTCGCGCGCGGCGATTTCGCGCTGCCCGACGAGGACACCGCCGGCGCGCTCTACGAGGCAACGCAAGCTTCGCTCGAAGCTGCCGGCCTGCCGGCCTACGAAATCTCGAATCATGCACGTCCCGGCCAGGAATGCCGTCATAACCTCGCTTATTGGCGCGGCCAGGATTATCTCGGCGT
>JBOHLR010000102.1:0-8380 GCA_050729555.1 Allostellaceae bacterium | reverse complement strand
TCGGGATCCGCAACAGGCCCCAATAGAGTCCGGCGCCGACGGCGACGCCGCAGGCTAGGCCGAGCAGACCGCCGCCCAGCTGCGCCAGTGTGCTGGTGCCGGCCGCGGCCGCGATGCCGTAAACGAACAGCACGATCTCGGAGCCTTCGCGCAACACCGCCAGCCCGACCACAACCCCGAGCGCATAGAGCGGCCGCGCACCGCTCCGCACCGCGTCGCCGACCTCCGACGCCGACTCCGCCAGTTCGCGGCCGTGCCGCTGCATCCACACATTGTGCCAGCCGAGCATGCAAACGGCAGTGAACAGGATGGCGGCGTCGAACAGTTCCTGCCCCATGCCGGCGACGGCCGACGCGATTTCGCCGGTAAATGCCGCCACCAGGGCCGCGCCAGCGACGCCGGCGGCGATTCCCAGCGCGACTGTGCGGCCTCGACGCGGCACGCCCACTGTCGCGGCCAACACGATGCTGACGATGAGCGCGGCCTCGAGGACCTCGCGAAACACGATGACGGCGACGGCAAGCATGGACGGACTGACTTGGCCTGAGATGCAAATGCGAAGCGTTCGCAATATAACCACCGCACCGCCAGGGCGCAAGCAGCAATCGGCGCCCGCGGTTTGAAGCGCCTTGCGCGCAATATGCCGCAGGCCAACGGCAAGCACTCGGTAGGGGCCAGTGCCATATAGTGCGCTGTCCCAAAATCGGGACAGAGGGCGCCGGCGGATGCATGATCATTCGGCCGGCTATTTTTTGGTTCCTGGAGTCTAAGCGATGACCGACTGGTCGCGGACCAGCCCATGACCGATGCGGATGCCGTTCTGGCGGCAAATCTCAAATTCTATGGCGCCTTCGTCGACGGCGATTACGCCAGCATGGATGCGATCTGGGCACGCCGCGCCGCCGTCGTCTGTCTCCATCCCGGCTGGGCCGCGATCGAAGGCCGCGATGCCGTCATGGAAAGCTGGCGGCACGTGCTCGGCGATCCGGATTTCCGCATCCGGTGCCTCGACGAGCGCGTTCACCTCTACGGCGACGTCGCGATCGTGCTGTGCGAGGAAGAGCTTGCCGGCGGCTTATTGGCCGCCACCAATGTTTTCATTCGTGAAGACGGCACCTGGCGCATGATCCATCATCAGGCGAGCGCGATCATTCCAACCTACCGCACCGATACGCCGCCGCGGCTCCATTAATCGGCAAGGGCGTGCCGGATCGCACGCGTGAGCAGCGCCAACTCGTCCGGCGCGATCGTGAAGGCCGGCGTCAGGTAGACGATGCGGCCGAACGGCCTGATCCACGCGCCGGCGGCAATAAAGCGATCGCGCAGCGCGGCCGCCATGTCCGCCGATCCAAGTTCGATGACGCCGATCGCGCCTTTGACGCGGACGTCGCGAACGCCGCGTCCGCCGCGACAGGGGGCGAGCTCCGCTTCCATCTGGCGGCCGATCGCCGCGACCTGCTCGAGCCGAGGTTCGCGCTCGAACAGATCGAGCGACGCATTTGCCGCGGCGCAGGCGAGCGCATTGCCCATGAAGGTCGGTCCGTGCATTAGCGCGTCCTGCGGATCGTTGGATAGAAATCCCTCGTAGACCCGGCGCCGGGCAACCGTCGCGGCGAGTGGCAGCGTGCCGCCGGTGAGCGCCTTCGACAGCGTGACGATATCCGGCACCACGCCGGCCTCTTCCATGGCAAACAGGCGGCCGGTGCGGCCGAAGCCGGTGAAGATCTCGTCAAAGATCAACAGCAGGCCATGTCGGTCGGCAAGCCGGCGGAGACGGCGTAAAACCTCCGCGGCATGAAAGACCATGCCGCCGGCGCCTTGGACCAGCGGCTCGACGATGATGCCGGCCAACTCGCCGCGATGTTCGGTGACGAACCGGTCGAGTACGCTTTCGCCGGCTCCGTCGCGCGGCAGTTCACATAGGTAATGGTGGCGTACCGCCGCGCCGAAACGACCGTGCATGCCGGTGCGGCCATCGCTGACCGCCATCGCCGCGAACGTGTCGCCGTGGTAGCCGTCGGTGAACGCGACAAAGCGGTCGCGGCCCGCCTCGCCGCGGTTGAGAAAAAACTGAATCGCCATCTTCAAGGCGATTTCGACGGCGACCGAGCCGGAATCCGAGAAAAACACATGATCGAGATCGTCCGGCAGCAAGGCCGCGAGGCGCTGCGCCAGCCGAACGGCGGGCTCGTGCACGAGGCCGGCCATCATCACATGCGGCAGGCTGTCGAGCTGGCGCCGGATCGCGTCGCAGATGTGCGAATGATTGTAGCCGTGACACGCCGTCCACCACGATGCGATGCCGTCGATCAACACGCTGCCGTCGGCGAGGTGTATCTTGCAGCCTTCGGTGCGGACGGCCGGTAACGGCGCCGGCGCCATGCGCATCTGCGTATAAGGCAGCCAGAGATGGCCGAGACCGGCGAGCGGCGCGGCATCGACGGACGCTTCGGCGCGTTTCACGACGCCATCGGCGACAGGCCGAGCCGCTCCATCATCGCGCGGTCGACGTCGCGCGCCGGATTGGGTGTCGTCAGCAGGCGCGCGCCGCAGAAGATCGAATTGGCGCCCGCCAGGAAACACAGCGCTTGGAGTGCCTCGCTCATGCCCTCGCGTCCGGCCGACAACCGCACCACCGATTTCGGCATGCAGATGCGCGCAACGGCGATGGTGCGCACGAATTCGAGCTCGTCGAGCTGATCGGCGTCAGCAAGAGGCGTGCCTGCGACCTTGACCAGCATGTTGATCGGCACGCTGTCGGGATGCTCGGGAAGATTGGCGAGCGCCGCGATCAAGCCGATGCGATGCGCACGATTTTCGCCCATACCGACAATGCCGCCGCAGCACACTTTCATCCCCGCCGTGCGCACGTGCGCGAGCGTATCGAGACGGTCCTGATACTGCCGCGTGCTGATGATCGTGCCGTAGAATTCAGGCGCGGTATCGAGATTGTGGTTGTAGTAGTCGAGCCCGGCAGTCTTGAGACGCTGCGCCTGGTCGCCGGTCAGCATGCCGAGCGTCGCGCAGGTCTCGAGCCCGAGCGCCCTGACCCCTGCGACCATGGCGCAGACCGCGTCGAGATCGCGGTCCTTGGGTTCGCGCCAGGCCGCGCCCATGCAAAAGCGCTGCGCGCCTTGTGCTTTGGCGGCGCGCGCCTCGGCGAGGACCGCGTCGACGTCCATCAGCTTGGCGGCGTCGACGCCGGCATCGTAATGCGCGCTTTGCGGACAATAGGCGCAGTCTTCCGGACAACCGCCGGTCTTGATCGACAGCAGGGTCGAAAGCTGGACCTGATTGGGCTCGAAATAACGGCGTTGCAGTGTCTGCGCACGGAACAGCAGTTCGCCGAACGGCAAATCGTAGAGCGCCGCGATCTCGTTCCGCGTCCAGTCGTGCCGGACGTCGTGCCGCTCGGCGTCTTCCGGCATTCCCGCCCCTTCCGGTCTTGCTTTCATGCGATGCCGGGTTAAGGCTACAAGGACCCAGCGTCAAGCGAAAGCTCCCGTGACCGCGCTCAATCAGTTCGCCGCCCAGAAATTGCGTGACCTCGAAGCGCGGCAGCTGCGCCGCAGCCTGATCGACACCGCGCGCACCGATGGCATTCACGTGCTGCGCAACGGACGGCAGCTGGTATCATTCTCATGCAACGACTATCTCAACCTGTCGCATCATCCGCAGGTCAAGGCGGCGGCAAGCGCGGCGCTCGAACGCTACGGCACCGGCGCCGGCGCGTCGCGTCTGGTCACCGGCAATCATCCGCTGTTCGCCACCCTTGAGTCGCGCCTGGCGCGACTCAAGGATGCGGAAGCCGCCTGCGTTTTCGGCTCGGGCTATCTCGCCAATGCCGGCATCATTCCGGCGCTGATCGGCCGCGACGATCTCGTGCTCATCGACGAGTTCGCGCACGCCTGCCTCTGGGCCGGGGCACGGCTGGCGCGAGCGAATGTCCTGGCCTATCGCCACAACGACATAGAGCACGCGGCGGTGCTGCTCGGCGAATTCCGGCCACAACATGCCAACACGCTGATCGCGACCGACGGCGTGTTTTCGATGGACGGCGATCTGGCGCCGCTGCCGGACCTCGCCACCTTGGCCGCGCGTCACGATGCGTGGCTGATGGTCGACGACGCGCACGGCCTCGGCGTCGTCGGCGGCGGTCGTGGTGCGCGGTTCGCGCACGCCGTGTTGCCAGACATTCCGTTGCAGATGGGCACGCTGTCGAAAGCCGTCGGCGGCTATGGCGGCTATCTGTGCGCGTCGCGCCCGGTGATCGACCTGATCGCGAATCGCGCCCGCAGCTTCGTCTACTCGACCGGCTTGCCGCCGGCGACGGTCGCCGCCGCCAGCGCCGCGCTCGACATCATCACCGGCGATCCTGACTTGGCGGCGAAGCCGCTGCGCAATGCACGCCGTTTCACCCGCGCCGCCGGCCTGCCCGATGCACAGAGCGCTATCGTCCCCGTGATCTTGGGCCAAGCGGAGCAGGCGCTTGCGGCATCGCGCCGGCTCGAAGAGGAAGGCTTCCTCGCCGTCGCCATCCGGCCGCCGACCGTGCCCGACGGCACAGCGCGGCTGCGGTTCGCCTTCACCGCCGGTCATGCCGACGCCGACATCAACCGGCTGGCGGCGTTGATGCGCGAGCGTGTGTTGGCGTGAGCGCTATTTTCGTCACCGGCGCCGGCACCGATGTCGGCAAGACCTTCGTCGCCTGCGGGCTCGTCGCCGAGCTTCGTCGCCGCGGCCGCGCCGTCGCCGCATTCAAGCCGCTGGCCAGCGGCTTCGATCCCGCACAGCCGCAAGCGAGCGATCCGGGCGCACTGCTGACCGCGCTCGGCGAGCCGGTTTCGCCGGCCAGTCTCGATCGCGTGGCGCCGTTCCGGTATCGCGCCGCGTTGGCACCCGACATGGCGGCAGCGGCCGAAGGAAAGAGCGTCGATTTCGATGCCGTCGTTGCCGCTTCGCGCCAGGCGATGGCCGCGACCGATATGGTCATCATAGAAGGCGTCGGCGGCGTGATGTCGCCGATTGCCGAACGCCACACCGTGCTCGACTGGATCGCCGCGTTGGCGGTGCCGGCGGTGCTCGTTACCGGCACCTATCTCGGCGCGCAGACCCATGCGCTGACGGCGCTTGCTGCGTTACAACGTCGCAGTATCGCCGTTCACGCCGTAGTTGCGAGCGAGACCGCGGGTTCAACCGTCGATTTGCGCGAGAACGTCCGCTCTCTCGCGCGTTTTACGGCGCCCGTCCCGGTCGTGGCAATTCCGCGTCTGACGCCGAACGCGTCGCAACCCGCTTTCGCCGCCCTCGCCGACCTCTTTTGCGCCGCGGCAACGCATGTTAGATGAGGGCCGGGGAGACAAGAAAAAATGCGTGTGGTGATTGTTGGTCAACAAGCCTTCGGCAAAGCTGTGCTCGATGCTTTCGCCGGCCGCGGCGATCAGGTCGTCGGCGTGTTCAGTCCGCCCGAACAACCGGGCGGCAAAACAGATCCGCTCCGGGCGGCCGCCGTCGAGCGCAAGATTCCAGTTTTCCAGTTCAAGGATTACGGCGCCGCCGAAGCGCTCGATACGCTGCGCAATCTCAATGCCGATATCGGCCTGCTCGCCTTCGTCACCCAGTTCCTGCCGCAGTCATTCGTCAATCTGCCGAAGCACGGCATGCTGTTGTTCCATCCGTCGATGCTGCCGCTGCATCGCGGACCATCGGCGATCAGCTGGGCGGTGATCAACGGCGAAAAACGCACGGGCCTCACCGTCCTGCGCCCCTCGGACGGGCTCGACGAAGGCGCCATCATCCTGCAACGCGAAGTCGAGATCGGCCCCGATGACACCGTCGGCACGCTCTATTTCGACAGGATCTTCCACATGGGCGTCGCCGCGATGATCGAAACCGCGCAAGCGGTCGCCGACGGCCGCGCGCATGAATCGCCGCAGGACGAAAGCCTCGCCACCTATGAAGGCTGGGTGCGCGAGCGTGAATCGCAGGTCAATTGGTCGAGCTCGATCGACCGGATCTACGATCTGATCCGCGGCTGCGATCCCACGCCCGGCGCCTGGACCAAATACCGCGGGCAGAAATTGCAGCTGTTCGACGCGCGCAAACGGCCGGCGGCAACCTTCGGCGCGGTGCGCGGCCTCAAGGCTGGCCAGATCGTCGCCGCGACGCCGGAAGGCTTCAGCGTCTACGCCCACGGCGGCTTCGTCGAGATCAAGCGCTGTCGCCTCGGCGACGGCAAGAAGGTCGCGGCCGGCGAAGCCGGCATCGAAGCCGGGGTCATTCTCGGCGAGTAAAGCCGCCGTAGCGCGGCTTACGCCGTCTGCGTCTCTTGGTGCCAGATCAGCAAGCGGCGGCGGACGATCTCCATCGCCTTCACCAGGATCATGCCGACGATGGCGATGGCGATGATGTACGCGAAGACGCCGGGTGAATCGGCGAAGCGCATGTCGGTCATGATCGAGCCGCCCATGCCCTCGCCGCCCATCTGCATCTCGCAGACGATGTCGACGATCAGCGCGATCGGCAGCGCCACCTGAAGGCCAGTGAAAACCTGCGGCAGCGCCGCCGGCAGCGCGATCTCCCATAGGAAACGGTGGCGATTGACGCCCAGGCTCATCGCCGACCAGGTCATGTACTTGTCGATGTTCGCCGTGCCGGCCCAGGCCTCGACGATCACCGGAAAGACCGACGAGAACGCCACCATCAGCACTTTGGACGTGTCGAACACGCCGAACCACAGCATGAAGATCGGCAGGAACGCGATCTTGGGCATCGGCAATCCCACCGACACCAGCGGATCGAAGAACCAGCGCACGGCGGGAATGCGCGCGATCGAGACGCCGAGGATCACCCCGCCCACCGCCGCCAGCACGAAGCCGACGAAGGTACGGATCAGCGTCAGCACGATGCCGTAGAGCAAATCACCCGAGATCAGGTCGTGCCACAGCCGGTCGAACACCACCGGCACCGATGGCAGCAGGAAGTCCGAAAAGACGTGCGACATGGCCGTGAGCTGCCAGGCGGCGAAGAACGCAATGCCCGAACCCACGCGCAGCGCGGTGAGAGTGGCCTCGCGGCGGCCGGGCTCGCTCACTCCCGCCACCTCAGCATCCGATTCATGAACAGGAGATAGACGCGGTCGGCGAGAAAGCCGAAGGCCGAAACGGTCAGCACGCCGGCGAACATCGCGTCATAGACGCCGCCGTCGCCGAGGAACGAGATGAGATATCCGATACCATGCTGGCCAACGAGGAATTCGGCCGCCACCATCAGGATGAAGGAAATCGCCAGCGCATTGCGGATGCCGGCCATGATCTCGGGCAAGGCGGCGGGGATCACCACTTCCCACAGCACGCGGCGCCGCGACGCACCGAGACCGAGCGCCGACCAGATCAGCGTCTGGTCGACGCCGCGCGCGCCGTTATATGAACTGAGCACGACTGGCAATAAGCAGCCGGCGAAGATCGAGGCGATCTTGGAGCTGGGGCCGAGGCCGAACCACAGGATCATCACCGGAATCAGCGCCGATTTCGGCATCGGATAGAGGCTTTTCATCAGCGGGCTGACGACCGCCTCGACCGGCGCATACCACGCCATCAGCACGCCCGAACCGATGCCCACGATGATGCTGAGGCCGAGACCGACGACGACCTCGTACAACGAGGTCATGCCGTTGCTGACCAGGCTGCCGTCCATCAACAGGCCCCACCACGCGGTTACGACCGAACTCAACGGCGGCAGCGCGTCGGGATTGATCACGCCGACCGTCGGTGCGATTTGCCAGGCGACGCAGACTAAAATGACCGGCAGCGCGCGCCACAGCGCGCCGACAAGACGTTGGGTCAGCGGCCGCGCCGCGGCGCGCCGCATGTCGGATTCGAGCGCGACGGCGCCGCTCATTCGCGTGTGCCCTGGGCGCGGATCGCCTCGTCGCGCACCAGCTTCCACAAATGGTCGACCTTGTCGGCAAACTCGCGCGTCTGCAAAAGCTCTTCGCCGCGTGCGTTGCTCGTGAGCTTGGTGTCGACGATTTCCTTGATGCGGCCCGGCCGCGCCGACATCACCGCCACACGATCGGCGAGATAGACCGCCTCGCGCACGTCGTGGGTGACGAACACCACTGTCTTGGGCGCGCGCCGCATGATCGCGAGCAGCTCCTCGTGCATCAGCGCGCGGGTCTGTGCGTCGAGCGCGCCGAACGGCTCGTCCATCAGCAGGATTTCAGGCTCGACCGCCAGCGTCCGGGCGATGGCGACGCGCTGCCGCATGCCGCCCGAGAGCTGCGACGGATAGCTGTCCTCGAAGCCTTTCAGATGCACCAGCTCGACGAATTCCTGTGCGCGCTTTTCGCGATCGGGCTTGGCCATGCCCTGCTTCTCGA
>JBOHLR010000101.1:0-8751 GCA_050729555.1 Allostellaceae bacterium | reverse complement strand
CCTGGGCCTCCCCCTCTCCAAGAGCCTCGTCGAGCTCCATGGCGGCCACTTCTCCATCACCAGTACCCCAGGCCGCGGCACAACCGTCACCATAACCCTGCCGGCCGACAGCGGCGAAACCGCCGCCGACCTGCGCGGCGTCGCCTAGCCCTTCGTCAGCGTCAGCGAATAGCGCGGATCGGCCGCGAGGCATTCGGCCTCCGGCAAGCCCAGCTCCTTGCGCACGATATTGGTGCCTTGCACCATCGCGACCATCTTGTAGGTCGCGTGCCGCCGGCTCATGCCTTCACGGCCCATGCCGCAATCCGACGATACGATCAGCCGTTCGGCCGGAACGTACTTGAGCGCCTCGCGGATGATCGCGGCGACTTCGTCCGGCCGTTCGACCTGGAGTGTGTGGTGGTCGATGACGCCGACGACGATCTTCTTGTCTTTGATGATTTGGCCGATCGCTTTGAGGTCGCCGGTGCCAGACGAGCAGGTCTCGAAGGTGAGGGCGTCGGCGTCGACCTGGGTAAGCGCTTCAAGGGTCGGTTGATAGCTCTGCACGTCGCGGAAGATGCGCTGCTGCGACGGGTTGCCCCAACAGGTGTGGCACCAGACCTCGGTCTTGCCGCGCAAGCCTTTGACCGTGCCGTTGAATATCTTGATCAGTTCGGCTGTGCCCAGCTTGCCGAACGTCGGCCCGCGCGCCGGCACCATATGGATTTGCGGCTCTTCCATTTGGATGACCGGACAGCCGGCATCGGCGAGGTCGTTGAGCTCGTCGTTGAGCGCCTTGCTGAGCGCCAACGTGCGTTCGACGGGGTCGTTGTAATGTTCGTCGACCAGGCCCATCGCCAGCAGCTCGGGCGTGATCGTGCCGAACTTCACCGGCTTTTTGGTCATGCGCTGGGCGACGCGCCACATCGCTGCATACTGCAAATCGCCACGGCCGATCGGTCCGATTACTTTGGGCAGGACGCGTGCCTCGAGGAAATCGTGCAGGATATGGCCGCGCGGGAAGGGCACGGCACCGACGCTGTATTGCGTCGGCTTGGGCGCGCGATCGAAGCCGGCCATGTGCGACGGCGCATAGCTCTGCCAGCTCATACCGCCGACCTGCTCGTCGTAATGCGCGTCGCCATCGGTGGCGATGTCGAGGCCGGCGATCTCTTGCGCGCGCAGGAAAACCGACACCGCGTCCTCGTATTGTTCGCGGTGCCGCGAATTCGCCATCGCCTCGAGGAAGGTCTGGCTGCCGAGCACGGCGTCGTACCAAGCCGGTCTCGGCAGCGACCCGATGATCGACGTCGGCAGAAGCACGTTTGCGGATGCCTTGTACATTCAATCCTCCCGGCCGCGTTCCCCGGCGTTTGCGCCGCAGTCTAGCGGAATCGCGCCGACGCCCAACCCGCAAAATGGCCCACCGAAGCAGGGGACGCGGGCGGTGGGATATGGCATAGAACGTGGCGATGCGATTGTCCTTCCACGGCGCGGACCGCGACGTCACCGGCTCGTGCCACCTCCTCGAAGTTGCCGGCAAGCGCGTGCTGATCGATTGCGGCATGCTGCAGGGCAGCCGCGAGCTCGACGCCGAGAACGCCGCGCCGTTCGGTTTCGACCCGAAGGCGATCGATTTCATGCTGTTGACGCATGCCCACCTCGATCATTGCGGGCGGTTGCCGCTGTTGTACCGGCAAGGCTTCCGCGGCGAAGCGATCGCGACGGCGGCGACGCGCGAGCTTGCGCGCCTGGTGATCGCCGACGCCGCGCATCTCCAGGACGAGGAAATGCGGCGCCGCGCCCGCCTCGATGAGCGCCATGGCGGCAACCGGCCGGCGCCGACGCCGCTCTACACGTTGGTCGACGCCACCAACAGCCTCGGATTGTTCAAGCGCACGGCCGAATACGGCCAGCCGATCGCGGTCGCGCCCGGCATCACCGCGACTTATTACGACGCCGGCCACATCCTCGGTTCGGCCAGCATTCTCGTCGAAGCGGACGATGGCGGTACGCGCAAATCGATCCTGTTCTCGGGCGATATCGGCAATAGCGGGCGGCCGCTGCTGCCGCCGCCATCGACGCCGGCGCAAGCCGATTACGTCCTCATTGAATCGACCTATGGCGATCGTACGCATCGTCCCATCGATCAATCCGTCGCCGAACTGTTGCAGACGATCTCGGCGACCTTCGCGCGCGGCGGCAACGTCGTGATTCCGACCTTCGCACTCGAACGAGCGCAGGAAATTCTTTACATCCTGCATCGCGCCGTGGCCGCGAACCAACTGCCGCCGGGCATGAAGGTCTTTCTCGATTCACCGATGGCGATCTCGGCGGTCGATGTCTTCGAGCACTATCTGAGGAACCTGCAGCCGCCGATCGTCGCGATGATCAAGAACGGCGAGGATCCGTTCGGCCTGCCGGGATTGCGCCGTACCCGCGATCGTGCAGATTCAATGGCGATCAACGTGGTGACCGGCGGCGCCGTCATCATGGCGGGTTCCGGCATGTGCACGGGCGGGCGCATCCGGCATCACTTGCGCCACAACCTGTCGCGACCTGAAACGAGCGTCGTTTTTGTCGGTTACGCCGGGGCCGGCACGCCGGCACGTGCGATCATCAACGGCGCCAAATCCATCCACCTGTTCGGTGAAGACGTCCCGGTGCGTGCTTCCGTCCATACGCTCAACGGCTTTTCGGCCCATGCCGATCAGCCCGAGCTCGTCGCCTGGCACGCCGGCATCCGCGGCAAGCGCCGCACTTTCGTCGTCCACGGCGAAGTGCCGGCGATGAACGCGCTGGTGCCGTTGCTGCACGACACGACGGTCGAGATTCCCCAGTTGCACAGCGCGTACGATCTCTGAGGCACTACCTCGAAACCGGCGTGCTCGCTATTCTCGCACCGTCGGCATGGAGGGGCGTTTGGCGCTGCGCATCGTCGTCGGCAACTATGGCCTGACGCGGAGCTTGAAGGAGAATCCGGACGCGCGCGGCGGGCTCGATCTCGAGTTCGTCGAATTCGATTCGATTCCGGCGGCGATGCGGCGTCAGGTCCGCGATCTCGAGTTCGACGCGTGCGAGATGGCGCTGACGACCTATCTCTGCGCGCGCGCCGCCGGCAAGGCAGTCACGGCGATCCCAGTCTTCGTCACGCGCAATTTCCACCACTGGGCGGCGTTCCGCCACGTCGATACGGGCATCGGCGACCCGAAGCACCTGGAAGGCCGGCAGGTCGCGGTCAACCGCGGCTACACCGTCACCACCGGCCTGTGGATCCGCGGCGTGTTGCAGCACGAATACGGCGTCGACCTCGAGCGGATCACGTGGCTGCCGACCGACGAGGAACATGTCGCGGAATATCATGCACCGCCCAATGTCGATTACCGGTTTCGCGGCCGTTCGGTCGAGGAGCTGCTGCTGAAAGAAGGCGTCAGTGCGGCGGTCGGCGACGTCCGCTCGAGCGCGCCGGAAATCAAGCAGCTGATCCCCGATGCGCGCGAAGCGGGCTTCGCCTATTACCGCAAGACCGGCATCTATCCGATCAATCACATGATCACGGTGAGCCAGCGTGCTTTGGCCGCGCGACCGACGCTGGCGCGCGAGCTGTTCGACATCTTCAAGGGAGCGAAGGCCGGCTACCTGAAACGGCTCGACGCTGGCGGCGACGGTTCGGCCGCCGACCAAGCGGCGCTCGCGCTCAAGGCCGTGGTCGGCGATCCGTTCCCGTATGGCGTCGCCGCCAATCGCACGGCGCTCGAAGCCGCGACGCATTTCTGCGTCGAACAGCACATGACGCGCGACAAGCTGGCGGTCGAGTCGCTGTTTACGCCCGATACGCTTGCGCTCGGCTAAAGATCAGGCGCGGACCGGCAGCTTCAGGCGGGGGAAAACCTTGCGCGCATTGCCGGCGTAGATCTTGCTCTTGTCGGCGGCGGACAGGTTGGCGGCGTCGATATACCGCTTGGTGTCGTCGTAATAATGGCCGGTTTCGGGATCGATGCCGCGCACCGCGCCGACCATTTCCGAGGCGAACAGGATGTTGTCGGCGGGCACGACCTTGAGCAGCAGGTCGATGCCCGGCTGGTGATAGACGCAGGTGTCGAAATAGACGTTGTTGAGCAGCAGCTCCTTGAGCGGCGGACGTTTCATGTCCTGCGCCAGGCCGCGATAACGCCCCCAATGATAAGGCGCCGCGCCGCCGCCGTGCGGAATGATGAACCGTAGCGTCGGGAAGTCCTTGAACAGGTCCGCCGTCAAAAACTGCATGAAGGCGGTGGTATCGGCGTTGATGTAATGCGCGCCGGTCGCATGGAAGTTCGGATTGCACGACGAGCTGACATGCACCATCGCCGGCACGTCGAGCTCGACCATCTTCTCGTAGATCGGATACCACCATTTGTCGGTCAGCGGCGGATCGGTCCAGCGGCCGCCGGACGGGTCCGGGTTGAGGTTGCAGCCGACGAAGCCGAGCTTCGTCACGCAGCGTTCGAGCTCGGCGATCGAATTCTTCGGCGGCACGCCGGGAAATTGCGGCAGCATGCAGACGCCGACGAAATTTTCCGGATAGAGCCGGCAGACGCGGTGGATCATGTCGTTGCAGATCCGCGCCCAAGCCTGGCTCGTCGCTTCGCTACCGAAGTGATGCGCCATCGCCGAAGCGCGCGGCGAGAAGATCGTCACGTCGGTGCCGCGCTCGCGTTGCAGCTTGAGCTGCGCCTGGTCGATGCCGGCGCGGACCGCGTCGTCAGGGATCGCGAGCGTCTCGGGCGCCGGCAGCGGCGACTGGCTCTTCGCCGCCGCCAGCTGCTGCTCGCGGAAGCTTTCGAGCGCCTTCGGCGCGGTAGTGTAGTGGCCGTGACAGTCGATGATCATCGCGGCGGATGCTAGGAACCGTCTCTTTGCTTGTCAAACCGTGCCGCTGCTAGGATGCGCCGCCTGAGTGGGAGGAACGATGACCGACATTCCGCGCCTCAACGGCGTGATCCACGCGCTCGAACAGGGCCAGCCGACTTTCACCGCCTTCACCATCGCCGACATCGAGAACGCACTGGCTTTCAGCCAGTCGAAATACGACAGCATCGTGTTCGAGATGGAGCACAATCCGTGGGACATCCGCATGCTGCGCGATTGCCTCCAGTACATGCTCAACCGTCGCCAGATCGTCGACGCGAAATCGATCGTGCCCGCCGTTACGCCCATGGTGCGGATTCCGCCCAATGGCGGCGAACTGAGTCAGGTCTTTGCCAAGCAGGCGCTCGACCTCGGCGTTTACGGCATCATCTGGCCGCATATTTCGACGGTCGAGCAGGCGCGCAACGCGGTCGCGTCCTGCCGCTATCCGCGGCTCAAGACGGCGCCACTGTACGAGCCTGCTGGCCTGCGCGGCGACGGGCCGACCGCGGCGGCGCGCTATTGGGGCTTGACGCAGCAGGAATATTATTCGCGCGCCGACGTCTGGCCGCTCAATCCGAAGGGCGAGATCTTCGTCATCCTGATGATCGAGGATACCGAGGGAATCCGGAATCTCAACGCGATCCTGACGCAGGTGCCTGGCATCGGCGCGATCCTCATTGGCGAAGGCGATCTCAGCCAGGAACTTGGCGTGCCGCGGCAGTACGAGCATCTCGAGGTGCTGAAGCACATGGCGCAGGTGCTGGCGGTCGGCAAGAAACACAACGTGCCGGTTGGCCATCCGCATGTCGACGCGGCCAACGTCGAACGTGTGCTGAAGGAAGGTTATCGCTTCCTGATGGCGGCGCCGACGCGCGGCTATGCCGCGCTCGAAAAAGGCAAGCAGCTCACCGGACGGAATTAGAGTGGGGGAGGAGCCATGACCAAACCGGTTATCATCACGGTCGCGATCACCGGAGCCGTGCCGAAAAAGGCGGATTCGCCCGCCGTGTCGATGCGGCCCGCCGAACAGATTGAGTCGACACACCAGGCCTATGAAGCCGGCGCATCGCTGGTCCACATCCACGTTCGCAATCCGGACGAAAGCTCGTCGTCCGATGCGGCGCTGTTCGCCGAGGTTCAGGCCGGCGTGCGTAAGCACTGCCCCGGCATGATCGTGCAGTTCTCGACCGGCGGCCGCGGCCGCAATCAGAGCGAGCGCGCGAGCTCGCTCGCCCACCGCCCGGACATGGCCTCTCTGGCGACCGGCTCGGTGAATTTCGCCACGCAGATCTACGAGAACACGCCGCAGCTCATCGACAGCATGGCGATGACGATGCGCGATCTCGGCATCAAGCCCGAAATCGAGACCTTCGATCTCGCGATGCTCTACAACGCCAAGGCGCTGGTCGACCGTGGCCTGCTCAAGCCGCCGGTGCACATCCAATTCGTGCTCGGCATACCCAATGCGCTGCCGGCGCGTCGCCAGGTGCTCGAGTTTTTGCTCGCCGAGCTCAAGGACATCATGCCGGATGCGACATGGACAGCCGCCGGCATCGGCCGGCATCAGCTCGAGATCAATCGGTGGTGTCTCGAGCTCGGCGGCCATATCCGCACCGGTCTCGAGGACAATTTGCGCTTCGACAAGACGCGGTTGGCCAAGAGCAACGCCGAGCTGGTCGCGCGCGTCGCCGGCATCTGCGGCGAATACGATCGCCGTCCGGCGACGCCGGCCGAAGCCCGCCAGATCCTCGGCCTCGCGCCCGCGGCCTAATCCTCTAAGCGACCCGAGCCGCGACCGCGTTCATCGCGCGGATTGGCTTGCCGTCGACAAACGCCCGGATGTCCTCGACCGCCTGCCCATAGATCAGGCGATAGTTCTCGGCGGTGACATAACCCAGATGTGGCGTCACCAGCAGATTGTCGAGCGCCAACAGCGGATGACCGGCGGCCAGCGGTTCGCGGTCGTAGACGTCGAGCGCCGCGCCGGCGATACGCCGCGCCTTCAGCGCCGCGATCAAGGCGGCTTCCTGCACGATGGGTCCGCGCGAGGTGTTGACGAGATAGGCAGTGCTTTTCATCCGCTCGAACTCGGCCGCGCCCACCAGCCCGCGGCTCCGGTCGCCGAGGACGAGGTGAATCGTCACGAAGTCCGCTTGGCTGAAAAGCGCGTCCTTGCCAACCAGTGTGGCGCCCGCTTCCTGCGCGCGCGCCGCGGTCAAATTCGGACTCCAGGCGACGATCTTCATGCCGAAGGCGGCACCGATCCGCGCCATCTGGCTGCCGAGCCGGCCGAGGCCGGCGACGCCCAGCGTCTTACCGTGCAGGCCGATGCCCAGCGTCGACTGCCAATGACCGCGTTTGAGCGCCGCGAATTCCTGCGGGATCTTGCGCGCCAGCGCGACGATCAGGCCCCAGGCCAGTTCCGCCGTCGGCGTCCCGAGGGTTTCGGTGCCGCAAACCTGGATGCCGCGCGTCGTCGCGGCGGCGACGTCGATCGCCGCGTTCTTCATGCCGGCGGTGACGATGAGCCGGAGATTAGGCAGACGGTCGATCAGCAATTTGGGAAACGGCGTGCGCTCGCGTATCAGCACGACGCATTCGAACGTATGCAGCCGGCGCGCGAGGATATCGGGGTCGGGAACATGGTCCGGAAAGGTCTCGACCTGGACGGAGGGCTCGAGGCTCTTCCAATCGGCGAGCGCCAAGGCCGCACGCTGGTAATCGTCGAGGATTGCCACTTGGATCATAAGGCCGCCTCCCGCGCCTTCGTTTAGCACCCCGGCGGTTGACAGGGAACGGCCGCGGCGGCCAAAGCTAGGCGCGGAGGCGACGGATGGCGGGACCGCTCGATGGGATCCTGGTGGTGGCGTTGGAGCAGGCCGTGGCGGCGCCGCTGTGCAGCTGCCGCCTGGCGGATGCCGGCGCCCGAATCATCAAGATCGAACGCCCGGACGGCGATTTCGCGCGCCATTACGATCGCGCCGCCAAGGGCCAGTCGGCGCATTTCGTCTGGCTCAATCGCGGCAAGGAATCGATTGCGCTCGATATCAAGGCGCCGGCCGACAAGGTGCTGCTCGACCGCATGATCGCCCGTGCCGACGTGTTCATTCAGAACTTGGCGCCGGGCGCGGCGGCGCGCGTGGGTTTCGATCCGGCGGCGCTGCGCCGCGCGCATCCGCGTCTGATCGTTTGCTCGATTTCGGGCTATGGCGAAAGCGGCGCTTATCGCGACATGAAATCCTATGATCTGCTGATCCAGGCGGAGACCGGTCTCGCCTCCATCACCGGCACGCCCGACGCGCCGGGACGCGTCGGCGTGCCCGTGTCCGACATCGCCGCCGGTCTCAACGCCTATGCTGCGATCCTCGAGGCGCTTTATGCGCGCGAAGGCCATGGCGACGGCGCCCAACTTGAGATATCGCTGTTTCAGGCCACCGCAGAATGGCTGTCGGTGGCGCTGATCCAGCATGCGGACGGCCATCCGCCGCAGCGCATCGGTGTCCACCACCCGTCGATCGCGCCCTACGGCGCGTTTGTCGCCGCCGACGGCAAGGCGATCGTCATCTCGATCCAGAACGAACGCGAATGGCAGCGCTTCTGCGCCGACATCCTGGGCAATGCGGCACTGGCGCGCGACCCGCGCTTCGCCGACGGCCCGCGCCGAGTCGCCAATCGACCGGCGCTCGAAGCGCTGGTGGCGGCCGCGTTCAAGCGCGAACCGCGCGCGGCGTTGGCGGCGCGGCTGAAAGCGGCGGGCATCGCCTATGGCAATCTCAACACACTCGACGATTTCGTCCGCCATCCGGCGTTGGCGACAATCGACACCGCGACCGAAAGCGGCACCGTCACCTTGCCGCTGCCGCCAGCACGTCACGC
>JBOHLR010000100.1:0-9051 GCA_050729555.1 Allostellaceae bacterium | reverse complement strand
GCGCGTGGGCGGCAAGCAACGCCAATGCCGGCAGCAGCGGCAAGAGATAATGCGGTAGCTTGGTCGGCACGAGCTCGAGCGCGACCCAAAACGGCACGATCCACGCAAGCAGGAAGCGCGGCGTCGGCTGCTCGCGCTCTCGCCACGCCCGGCGCACGCCGGCGGCGGCAAACAGCGACCCCGGCCAGAAGATCAACGCCAGGAGCAATAAATAGGTGCCGGGCGGCGCGCCGTGGCTTTGTTGAGCGCCGACGATCTTGCCGAAAAAATCGCTGCCGAGCGAACCGGCGATGAACGTATCGTTGGTTGCGCGCATCATGGCGACGAGCCATGGCCCGATCATCAGGATTGCCAACGGCACGCCCCACCAGGCGCGCAATGCCTTGAGCCAACCGACTCGACGGTCCGCCAACAACAACGCTGCGACGGTGAGCGCTGCAAGGAGCGGCGCGACTGGACCCTTGATCAAGGCGCCGGCGCCGATCGCCGCCCAGAATAGCAACGCCCATGGCCACGCTGCCGTCTGTCCGGCGCGGCCGACGCGGTAAATTTCGGCTAACGCCAACTGCGCTGCGACGACGCACGCGAGCAGTGTCGCATCGGTCTTGGCGAGATGCGCTTCGACCGTAAGGCTCAATGACGCCGCGAGCAACGCCGCGCCCAGCAGCGCCACCGGCGCGCCGAGCAGATTGCGGCCGAGCGCGAAGGTCAGGAGGACCGCCGCGATCGCGCCGACGAGCGACGGCAAACGATAGGGCCAGATCGCCGGACTCGCCGCGTCGCTGGTGGTCGCAACCGCCAGCGCCTGCAGCCAATAGATGCCGGCGGGCTTCTGATTGCGCGCCTCATTCTGGAATCGGATGTGCAGCCAATCGCCGGTTTCGAGCATCTGGCGCGTCGCTTGCGCGAACCGCGCCTCGTCGCGATCGGTCGGCGGCAGCGCGGCGATGCCGGGAAGGTAGAGCCCGAGGCATAGCAGGCTGAGTAACACAAACGGCCGCCAGCCGTTGCTCCAACGGGCAATCATGCTGTCTGCCATGCGCGGGATCCGGCGACGTCGCCGTCGAGTGCCGCGAGAAGCGCGGCGGTATCGGTGGTGCTATCCGCCGGTGCGATCAACACCGGCAACGGTAGCACGACGCCCAGCGGCCGCCAGGCGATCGCGGCGTCGGCGCGAAAAGCGTCCGTGATCCACGCGGCACAGGCGAGCGCGGCATGGCGTGGCGGCACGGTCGCGATGTCGCGGGCGATCACCGCGACGTTTCCGAACCGCAACGTCGGGATGATCAGGCGGCCGCAATCGACCTGCCCGGGTCGGTAATGCGGATCGCGTTCGGCCGCACCCCAGCGTGCCGCCACGGCGTCACGCAACGTCGCCGGCAAGCTCGTCGTGAACGCGGCATAGTCGTTCAGCATGACGGCTTCGTCCTCGGCGCGGGCGAGCCGCGCATCGAGCTGGGCGGGGCCGGCGGGCAATTCGGCGACGCCATAGCCCGCTTCGGCCAACGCGGCCAGGATCGCGAAGGCGTGCGGATGATCAGAATCGGCCGCAATCGCCAGCCGCCGCGCCGCGCGCGGCTTTCGCGCCAGGGCCAAAAGGCGGGAATCGGCGGTTACGGGCATGGACGGCGGAGCCATATTTCGCGGGTTTTTAACCATTAACCCGCAAGCTGGGGTGAAGAATGATGCAACGGCGTCCGCCGCGGGGGTCAAGGTGGCTGAATTCCGCTGTTATCTGCTCGATCGCAACCGCAAGGTTATGGCGATCGAGACCATCCGTGCGCTGGCGCTGCCGCGTGCCGTGACCAAGGGCATCCTCGCCGCCGTCGCGCGCCAAGCCGCGACCTTCGAGCTGTGGCGTAACAATCTGTGCGTATATACCTATGACCTGCCAAGCGCGACGCCGGCTCGGACGCAACCGACGGCGTCTCCCGCCAACCGGCACGACGCGGCCGACCACTGACCGGCCCATCGCGCGGCGCTAACTCCAGGCCGCGGCAACCAACAGCACCGCAATCTCGCCTGCCTGCTCGACGGCACTCAACGTATCGGCGGTGAAGCCGCCAATGCGACGTTGCGCGGCGTAATTCGCCGCGGCCATCGCGGCCGCGCCGACGATGATCGCGACCAGCCCCGCCTTGATTCCGAGAGCCAAGAGCGCCAGGACGAGCGCGATCGCCGCCGCCGCGGCGACGTTTGTCGTCTCGGGCCGGCCGGCTTCGGCCGCCCAATCGCCCGGCGCCGCGGGCTCGCCCCAGCGCAGCACCGCCGGCAGCAAGCCGCGTGCGATCGCATGGCAACCGACGAGCGCGCCACTGACGCCGGCGGTGCCGAACGTCGAGCCAACGGCAAAGAGGGCGCCGGCGCGCAAGCCGACGCTCAAGACGATCGCCAGCACGCCGAGCGCGCCGTTCGGTCCATCGCGCATCAACTGCAGCCGCTCGCCGAGATCGGTGCCGCGCCCCAGGCCTTCGACCGTACGCGCGAGGCCATCTTCGTGCTGGCCGCCGGTGATCAGCGCCGTCGTTGCCACCGCCAGCAGCGCCGCCGCCGGCACCGGCACGCCGAGCCGCGCGACAATCGCGTAAGCGACCGCACCGCAGACGCCGATCACCAGCCCGGTTAACGGGAACGCCCAACTCGCCGCCGCGAGCTCGCCAAGCGCCGGTGCCGGGCGGTCGCCCCAGACCAGCCGCGTGAAGAAGGTCAGTGCGACGCGCGCATCGGCGCGTCGGGCGGGCCAGTCACGGGTGAAATCGTCGAGATTCATGGCCGCGATCCTAATGGCAAGGCCGCCCGGTGCGCCAGCCACCGCGCGTTGGCCGCTTGCACGCGCGGTGTATAATAAGCCAATGCCAACCATCGGCGAAAAACCCAGCCCATTCAAGGCGGAAGCGGGGCTTCAGCCGGTCCTGCGCAGCGACGTCGCGGTCAGCTTGCGCATGCTGGTGCTGATCCGCTGGGTCGCCGTCATCGGCCAGGCGGCGACGCTGTTGGTGGTGCACGAGGTATTGGGTTTCGCGCTGCCGCTGACGGCGGCGCTCGGCGTCGTCGCCATATCGGCGCTTCTCAATGTCGTCGCCTGGATCTCGAATCGCGCCGCCGCGCGGCTCGGCAATCGCGAGGCGGCGATCTATCTCGCCTTCGACACCTTGCAGCTCGGTGTGCTGTTGTTCCTCACCGGCGGACTGCAGAATCCATTCGCCATCCTGATGCTGGCGCCGGCGACCGTTTCGGCGACCATCCTGACGCGGCGCACCGTTGCCGGCTTGTCGGCGCTCACTGTCGTTGCCATCACGGTCCTGGCGTTGGCGCATCTGCCGTTGCCGGCGCCGCCCGGTCTGACGATCGCGCCGGCGCCGGTCTACGTTCTCGGCATGTGGGTGGCGTTGGTGTCGTCGAGCTTGTTCATCACCGGCTACAATTGGTTCGTCGCCGAGGAGGCGCGCCGCATGCGCGATGCTTATGCGGCGACTCAGCTCGCGCTCGCGCGCGAACAGCGCGTCGCGGCTGTCGGCGCGCTTGCCGCTGCCGCTGCGCATCAGCTCGGCAGCCCGCTGGCGACGATCGCGGTCATTGCCAAGGAGCTGGTGCGCGACCTGCCCAAGAACAGCCCGATCGCCGAAGACGCGCAGTTGTTGCTGAGCCAAAGCGAACGCTGCCGCATGATCCTGGCGGATCTCGGCCGCGCCCGCGAAGGCGAGGCGATGCCGTTCAACCGCATGCCCTTTTCGGCGATCGTGCAGTCGGCCGGCGAACCGCATCATCGCGCCGGCGTGCGCGTCGTACACGGTATCGGCGCCGGCCGCGATCCGGCGGGCGATGCGATCGCCGAGCCGCTGGTGCCGCGCACGCCCGAAGTTCTGCACGGGCTCGGCAATCTGCTCGGCAACGCAATCGATTTCGCGCGCAGCGAGGTGACCGTGACCACGAGCTGGAGCGAAGACACCGTCGCCGTCGACATCGTCGACGACGGGCCGGGCTTTTCGCCGGCGCTCTTGTCGCGCGTCGGACAACCGTATATCTCCGCGCGTGCCGACGTCGGCGCGCACATGGGCCTCGGCATCTTTATCGCCCAAAGCCTGCTCGAGCGCACGGGCGCGCGGCTCTCCTTCGACAACATGACGGACGGCGGCGCGCATGTCGTGGTGGAATGGCGACGGTCGCGGCTCGAGGGCGACGAATATCGGACGGAAACGACAGCGGGGACGGACGCTTCAATGACGGTGGCGGCGAAATGAGCGACGGCAAGAGCGAAATCCAAATGAATCCGGCGCTGGCCGGGCTGCCCGAAGGCGAGCGCACGTTGCTCATCGTCGACGACGACGCGCCGCTCTGCCAGCGGCTGGCGCGCGCGATGGAGCGACGCGGCTTCGTCGTCGCCACCGCCGAGTCCGTCGCCGCCGGCGTGCAAGCCGTCGAAAACGCGCCGTCGGCTTTCGCCGTCGTCGATTTGCGCCTGACCGACGGCAGCGGCCTCGACGTCGTCAAAGCGTTGCGCAAGGCGCGGCCGAATGCGCGCGTCGTGATGCTCACGGGCTACGGCAACATCGCGACCGCCGTCGCCGCCGTGAAGGCCGGCGCAGTCGATTACATCCCCAAGCCGGTCGACGCCGACGCGGTCGAGCGCGCGCTGTTGGCCACCGCCGACAGCAGCCTGCCGCCGCCGCCCGAGGATCCGATGTCGGCCGATCGCGTCCGTTGGGAACACATCCAGCGCGTCTTCGAGCAGTGCGACCGCAACGTGTCCGAGACGGCGCGCCGCCTGAAGATGCACCGGCGCACCTTGCAGCGCATCCTCGGCAAGCACGCGCCGCGGAGCTGAACGCTAAGTCTGGATGAAGCGCCGCTCGGTGCCGTCGAGCACCAGCGCGGTCAGCCTGCCGGTGGCGAAGGCGCCGGTGTCGATGGCGATGCGGTTCGCGTGCTGTTCCGGCGTTTCGACGATGGTGTGGCCGTGGACGACGCAGGCGCCGAAATCGTCCGGCCAATTCAGGAACTTGTCGCGGATCCACAACAGATCTTCGGCCTGCTGATCGGACAGCGCGACGCCCGGCCTGACCCCGGCGTGGACGAACAGATAGCCGCCTTCCGCGTGCGTGAGCTTTAAGCCGCGCAAGAAATCGAGATGGGCGGAGGGAATCTTGTCGGCCAGCGCGCGGCGCGCGGTTTCGAAATCGGCCGCATACGGCGTGAAGCCGGATGGCGGCCGCACGCCATAGCTCGCGAGCGTCGCGAGGCCGCCATAAGCGCACCAGTGCGGTCCGACTTCGGCGTGCTCGAGGAATTGCAGCATGTAATCCTCGTGGTTGCCGAGAAGATGAATGCTCTCGAAGCCGGGCAGCGGCGGCTGCAACAGCAAGCCGACCACGCCACGGGAATCCGGCCCGCGGTCGATATAGTCGCCGAGATAGACGATGACCCGGCGTTGCACGGGCGCGTCGGCGGCGTCGGCCGTAATGAGCGCGTGTAGCCGGGTCAAAAGGTCGAGCCTCCCGTGCACGTCGCCGATGGCGTAAATCCGCGATCCGGCCGGCACGGCAGGTGCTGCCGCGGCGCCGCGGCGGTCGTCGTTCCTGCGCATCACCTTAATATAGCGGGCCAAAGCCGGTTTTGCTTGCCTCCGACCGGGATTCACCATCATAAACGGGGCTCTATGGTAGAGGCGGATCTCATCGGGTTGGTCGAGGCTTTCGGCCGCGCACGGGTGATTTGTGCCGGCGATGTCATGCTCGATCATTACGTGACCGGCCGGGTCGAGCGCATATCGCCCGAGGCGCCGGTGCCGGTGCTCCACGTCGAAAGCGAAGAGCGGCGTCTGGGCGGCGCCGGCAACGTGCTGCGGAATCTGCATGCTTTGGGCGCCGAGACCTGCTTCGTCTCGGTCACCGGCGCCGATACGGCCGGCCGCGAAATCGCGCGCATGGTCGCGGCGGTCGGCAACGCCGAGGCGCATGTTCTCGCCGAACGCGACCGGGCGACGTCGGTCAAGACGCGCTATGTGGCCGACACGCAACAGCTGCTGCGCGCCGATCACGAACGCATCGCGCCGATCTCGGCGCAAACGCGGTCCGACCTGCTGGCGCAGATCAAAGCCTCGCTGCCGCATCACCAAGCCGTCATCTTGTCGGATTACGCCAAAGGCGTTCTCGTCGACGGCGTCGCCCGCGACATCATCGAATTGACGCGCGCCGCCGGCCGCAAAATCATCGTCGATCCCAAGGGTCGCGATTACGCGATTTATCAGGGCGCCAGCGTGCTGAAGCCCAACCGGCGCGAGCTTGCCGAAGCCGCGGGCCATGCGCTGGCCGACAACGAGGCGGTCGTTGCCGCGGCCCGCGAATTGATCCGCCGGCACGGCTTCGGCGCCATGCTGGTGTCGTGCGGCAAGGACGGCATGCTGGTGATCGACGGATCGGACGTCCATCGTCTCGCCGCCGAAGCCCGCGAGGTTTACGACGTCTCGGGCGCGGGCGACACGGTGGTCGCGGTGCTCGCCGCCGCGCTTGCCGCCGGCGCCAACTTGTTGGAGGCGGCGCGCGCCGCCAACGTCGCCGCCGGCATCGTCGTCGGCAAGGTCGGCACCGCCGTCGTCCACGGCAACGAACTGGCGGAGGCGCTGGTCGACCGCGACACGTTGCGCAATCGCAAAGAGCTGCCGTTGGCGCTGGCGGTCGATCATGTCGCGCGCTGGCGCCGCAACGGCCTCAAGATCGGCTTCACCAACGGTTGCTTCGATCTGATCCACCCCGGCCATGTTTCGTTGTTAAACGAGGCGCGCGCCGCCTGTGATCGGTTGGTAGTCGGCCTCAACGGCGATGCGTCGGTGCGGCGGCTCAAGGGGCCGGAGCGGCCGGTGCAGAACGAAGCCGCGCGCGCCGCCGTGCTGGCGTCGCTCGCGCCGGTCGACATGGTCGTGATCTTCGATGCCGAAACGCCGATCGACCTCATCCGCGAAATAAAGCCGGATGTGCTGATCAAAGGCTCGGATTATCGCCACGACCAAGTGGTCGGCGCCGACATCGTCGAATCCTATGGCGGCCGGGTGCTGCTGGCTAAGATCGTGCCCGGCTTCAGCACGACGGCGACGATTGCCCGCGCCGCGCGCTGATGCCGCGCGGTGCAGCGTAGCGGGATGGCGCAAGCGCCGGCCATTTAGCGCAGAATAGAGCGATGAACGGCAAACGACGGACGATGCTCCGCCTCGCCTGGCGCCTGGCGCGGCCTTATTGGTCGTCCGAGGAAAAACGCATCGCCTGGGCGCTGCTGATCGCCGTTGTCGCGCTCAATCTCGGCAATGTCTACGTCTCGGTGCGCATCAACGCGTGGAACAACGCGTTCTATAACGCGCTCCAGGAATTCAATGCGCCCGAGTTCTTCAAGCAGCTCGGCATTTTCTGCGCGTTGGCCGCCGCCAGCATCGCCATGTCGGTTTACGCGGTCTATCTCCAGCAGATGCTCCAGATTCGCTGGCGGCGCTGGCTGACTGGTCATTATCTCGATCGCTGGCTCGGCGACCGGCGCTATTACCGGCTGCAGCTCGACCGAACCATCACCGACAACCCCGACCAGCGCATCGCCGACGATCTGCGGCTCTATGTCTCCTATGTCGCGACGCTCGCACTCGGCCTGTTGAGCTCGGCCGTCTCGTTGGCGTCGTTCATGGTCATCCTGGTCGGCTTGTCGGGCCCGGCCGCGATTCCACTCGGCTCGCTCGGGACGGTTCACATTCCCGCCTACCTCGCCTGGGCCGCGCTCATCTACGCCGGCTTGGGCACCTGGCTCACTGTCAAGATCGGCCGGCCGCTGGTGCCGCTCAACTTCGCGCAACAGCGCTTCGAAGCCGATTTCCGTTACAGCCTGGTTCGGCTGCGCGAGAACGCGGAGAGCGTCGCGCTTTACGGCGGCGAGCCGCCCGAGCGCGAAATCTTCGACGAGCGGTTCGGCGGCCTCTTCGACAATTTCTGGCGCATCATGCTGCGGCAGAAGAAGCTCAATTGGTTCACGTCGGGCTATTCGCAGGTGGCGGCGGTCTTTCCGGTTCTGGTGGTGTCGCCGCGCTATTTCGCCAAGCAGATCCAGATGGGCGGACTGTTCCAGGTGGTCGACGCCTTCAGCAACGTGCAAGGCTCGCTGTCGTTCATCATCAATTCCTTTACCGACATCGCGACGTGGGTCGCGGTCACCGAACGTCTCACGACCTTCGAGCAGCGCATGGACGAGATCGAAGCGGGGTTGCGGGCGTCCCAGCCGATCCGGCTCGAGCGCGAAGGCACCGGCATCGACATCCGCGATCTCGATCTCGATCTGCCAGACGGTTCGCCGCTGGCGCGCGGCATCTCGCTGCGCGTCGAGCCCGGCAGCTCGCTGCTGATCACCGGCCCGTCCGGCACCGGCAAATCGACTCTGCTGCGCGCCGCCGCCGGAATCTGGCCCTATGGACGCGGCGACGTGCGCCTCGGCGTTGGCCGGACCTTCTTCATGCCGCAACGGCCTTACTTCCCGCTCGGCACGCTCAAGCTGGCGCTGGCCTATCCCGCGCTCGACAGCGGGGTCGACGACGCCCGCATGACCGAAGCGCTCGAACGGGTTGGCCTCGGTATGCTCTCGGCCCATCTGGCCGACGACCAGAACTGGCCGTTGCGGCTGTCGCTCGGCGAGCAGCAGCGCGTCGCCTTCGCCCGTGTGCTGCTGGCGCGGCCCGATCTCATTTTCCTCGACGAGGCCAGCTCGGCGGTCGACGAAGACGACGAGGCGCGGCTCTATCGCATGCTGCGCAGCCACCATCCCGACGCGGCCATCGTCAGCGTCGGCCACCGCGAAAGCCTCAAGGCGCTGCACGACCGCGTCCTCGATCTCACGCGCTTTCACGCCGCGCCGCCGGTCACGGATTAGTTGCGCTTTGCCGCCAAGCCGTTACAACGAACCGCCAAAGGGTTCCGGCATGGCGGAAAAACAAAACCAGGAAGCCAAGAGCGCGACCGACTACCGCGCCCAGCGACTCGACAAGCTTGCGCAACTCAAGGCGGTCGGCGTCGATCCCTACACAGG
>JBOHLR010000099.1:0-9113 GCA_050729555.1 Allostellaceae bacterium | reverse complement strand
AAGCCGTTTACGCCGAAAGCTGGAAGTCGGCCGAACCCTTTCCCGATTTCATGCCGCATCTCATCCGTGCGGCGGCGACGGTCGGCGCGTTGCGCCTCGGCATTCTCAAGGTCGATGGCGCGCCGGCGGCGGCACAGTGCTGGCTCGTTTGGCGCGGCCGCGTCACGATCTACAAGCTCGCCCATGCGACGCGCTTTGACGAACTGTCGGTCGGCACGATCCTCACGATGCGCATGATGGAGCGCGTACTCGAGCGCGATAAACCGCGCGAGATCGATTTCGGTCGCGGCGACGATGCCTATAAGAAATCGTTTCTGTCGTGCCGGCGTGAACGCTGGGGCCTGTTGATCGCCAACCCGCATACGATTGCGGGACGTTTGCTCGCCTGGCGCGAAGCCGCCGCCGGCGTGGCAAAACGCGTACTGCGGCGCGGCTGAACGGCAGCGAGCGGTAGACGCGCAGTTGCGGCCTTGCTTTAATTGTCGTGTCGCAATCTGAGGGGGTCGGGTCATGCGGCGTCGTTTCGGAATATTGTTTGCCAGCGCGATTGTGGCGCTACTCGCGGCGTGCGGCGGCGCCAAGGTCACCAACACGAATGCGATGGCCGCACCGGCGAGCGCGCCGACGGTCGTCTATGTCGCCGATTTCGATCTTGATGCGAGCGCCGTTCAGCAATCCGGTCCTGGCAGCCTGATCAACCGCGTGCGCCCCGGCATCATCGGCTCGGGCCCGCTCGACGTCGCGCGCACGCCGCAACAACAGGCGCGCGATCTCGTCGACTTGATGGCGAATTCGATCGTCGACGATCTGCACAAGGACGGCATCGCCGCCGAACGTCTGGCGCCGGGCATGCCGCTACCCGCGACGGGTTGGCTGGTGCGCGGTGTTTTTCTTCAGGTGGATGCCGGCAATCGCCTGCGCCGCGCCGGGATCGGCTTCGGCGCCGGCGCGACCAACCTGCAAGTGGCTTCGTCGGTCGACCAGCTCAGTGCCAGCGCCCCGCAGCCGCTCTACACCGTCGATACCAGCGCACAGAGCGGCAAGCTGCCTGGCGCGGCGGTAACGCTCAATCCCTATATCGCGGCGGCGCGGTTCGTGATGGCGGGCAAGGATCTCGACCGCAACGCCAAGGATACCGCCGACAAGATCGCCGACCAGATCAAGACGCGGGTCGCGGCGGCGCAATAGCGCGCCGGTCTGGCGTTGCGCTAAAATCGGTGCAACAGGAGACAGCCATGCTGTTGACGCAGCTCAACCACGTCACCGTGCGCACCCGGGACATGGAAGGCACTAAGAATTTCTATGAAGGCGTGCTTGGCTTCCGCGCCGGCTGGCGTCCGCCGCTCAGCTTTCCCGGATACTGGCTCTATTGCGGCGAGCAGCCCGTGGTGCATCTGGTGCCCGACAGCGGCGCCATCGGCGCCGGCCCGGACGGCACCCATACCGGCAATTTCGATCACGTCGCCTTCGTCGGCCGGGATTTCGCCGCCATGCGCGCGCATATCGCCGGCCGCGGCGTCAAGTTCGAGGAACGCGATCCGCCCGGCGCCGGCGTGCAGCAGATTTTCTTTCCCGATCCCAACGGCGTGATGATCGAGCTCAATTTTCCGAAGAGCGCGTGAGCCGCGCGTTGGAAGCGCGCCTTAAGACCAAGCTCGTGGTGCAGGCGGCCGTCCGCCTCTGCGCGCAACGCGCGGTGCCGATCACCGTCGCACGGCGCGGCGACGACGATGCCGGCACGATCCTGGTAAAGCTCAACCGCGCCGATCTCGGCTGCACCGTGCTGGCGCAGACCCGCAGCCAGAACGGCGAGCATGCCTGGCTGCGCGCAACCGGCGAGACGCCGGTCGACGAACCGACCGCCGACGCCTATATCGCGCGCCAGGTGCAGCGCGATCCCGACGTCTGGGTGATCGAGATCGAGGACCGCGAAGGCCGTCCGGCCTTCAACGGACCGGTGCTGTGACGCCGCGCTTCAGCGGATTTCGTCGACGCGCGCGCGCGTGGCGGCGCAAACCCGCTCAGCGCGACGCAGCAGATCGCGCGTCTGCCGGGCTTCCGAGACTGTCCCGTCCCTACGGCTGAACGGCACGACACGCCCGTGCGGGCCGCCGTCCGGAAAGAAACGCGGGATCGGTGCCAGCGCCGGCGTCACGATCGGCGTCGCCGGACGTTCGGCCGCTGCGGCGGCACGCCGCTGACGACGGATCGCCAAACCAAAGGCAACCATGCCGGCGCCAGTCAGCGCCAAGCTAGCACTGCCGCCAATCGCCGGACCGCCGAGCGGCAGGGCCGCCGCCGCGGTAGCCGTCAGCGCGCCGGTCGCAGCCAGCGCAGTCAACATCAGGGGCTTCATTTCGTCCTTCGCTCTTCTTGGCGGCGTGGTTAATGGGGCTTTTCAATTATTTTGCTCTCTCCATCGCAAACGCCGTGCCGGTTGCCGGCCGGTGCGGAATTCGGCGGCGCCGACGGCGAGCGACGGGCCGAGTTGGACGCACCTGTCAAGTTCGCCACACCAGAATGCCGCACATTGAGCGCTCGACCCTGGCCGCCCCTTGCGGGCATGCTGCGGTTCGAAGGGTAACGAAGCATGGCTTTGATCAAGCGTATCTGCGTCTATTGCGGCGCGTCCGGAAACGTCGACGAGTCCTACCGGGCGGCCGCCATCCGCATGGGCAGTGTCCTGGCGGAGAACGGTATCGGCCTCGTCTATGGCGGCGGGCGCGTCGGGCTTATGGGCCTGATGGCGGATGCCGCCTTGGCCTATGGCGGCGAGGTCATCGGCATCATTCCAGGCCATCTGCACGAGCGCGAAATCGGCCATACCGGTCTGACGCAGCTGCTCGTGGTCGGCAGCATGCACGAGCGCAAGCAGACCATGTTCGAGATGGCCGATGCCTTCGCGATTTTGCCTGGCGGTTTCGGCACGCTGGAAGAAGCGCTCGAATGCATCACCTGGCGGCAGCTCGGACTGCACGACAAGCCGATCTTCCTGATCGACATCCAGGAATATTGGGTGCCGCTGCTGTGGTTGTTCGAGCACGTGGTCGATTCCGGCTTCGCGCCGCGAAACACACGCTCCCTTTATCAGGTTCTGCCACGCGTCGAGGATTTGCCGGACGCGGTCTTGAAGGCGCCGGAACCACGGGCGACAGCCAAAAGCGGCCTGGTCTGACGCGCGTCAGCGTTGCATCTGGGGCTGCTTGCGCGGCTTCGGGCGCGTGGCTATTGTCCCGGCCGCCGCACGGGCGCCCGCCCGCGGCCGCTCAGCATCGCACCGCGTTCCGCCGGTTCGCGCAGAAGAAGGCCCGCCGCGCATGAAAAAGATCAAGGTCGCGAACCCCGTCGTCGAAATGGACGGCGATGAGATGACGCGCATCATCTGGAAGTTCATCAAGGACAAGCTGATCCTGCCCTATCTCGACATCGAGCTGAAATATTTCGATTTGGGCATGGAGGAGCGCGACCGCACCGACGATCAGGTCACGGTCGATTCCGCCAACGCGACCCGGCAATACGGCGTCGCCGTCAAATGCGCGACGATCACGCCCGACGAAGGACGGGTGAAAGAATTCAACCTCAAGAAGATGTACCGTTCGCCCAACGGCACGATCCGCAACATCCTCGGCGGCACGATTTTCCGCGAGCCGATCGTCATCAAGAACATCCCGCGATTGGTGCCGGGCTGGACCGCGCCGATCGTCATCGGCCGCCACGCTTACGGCGACCAATATCGTGCCACCGATTTCAAGGTGCCCGGGCCCGGCAAGCTGACCATGACCTTCACGCCGAAGGACGGCGGCAAGCCGACGACCTACGATGTCTTCGAGTTTCCCGAAAGCGGCGTCGCCCTCGGCATGTACAATCTCGATGACTCGATCCGCGGCTTCGCCCGCGCCTGCTTCAATTATGGGCTGCAACGCGGCTGGCCGGTTTATCTCTCGACCAAGAACACCATTCTCAAAATCTATGACGGGCGCTTCAAGGATCTGTTCGACCAGGTGTTCGACAAGGAATTCGCCGCGGCGTTCAAGGCGAAGAAGATCGCCTACGAGCACCGATTGATCGACGACATGGTTGCGTCGGCGCTCAAGTGGAACGGCAATTTCATCTGGGCGTGCAAGAACTACGACGGCGATGTGCAATCCGACGTCGTGGCGCAAGGCTATGGCTCGCTCGGGCTGATGACCTCGGTGCTGATGACGCCCGACGGCAAGACCGTCGAGGCCGAGGCGGCGCACGGCACCGTGACGCGCCATTTCCGCCTGCACCAGCAGGGTAAGGAAACGTCGACCAATCCGATCGCCTCGATCTTCGCCTGGACGCGCGGCCTGTGGTATCGCGGCACGTTCGACAAGACACCCGACGTGGTGCGCTTCGCCGAGACGCTCGAGAAAGTTTGCATCGAAGCGGTCGAGGCCGGCGAGATGACCAAGGACCTCGCCATCCTGATCAGCCCGACGACGCCGTTCCTCAATACCATTCCGTTCCTCGACCGGCTCGACGCGCGGCTGAAACAGAAGATGGCCTGAGCATGGCCGGCGGGCCGTCCGTTGCGCCCTATCGCGGCCGGATCACCGCCGGACTGTTCGCGCATCTCTTCAAGGCAATCTTCAAGCAGCATCACCGCGAACTGCGGCCATTGCTGGCGTCGCTGATATCCGACGATGCAGTGGTGTTCGACGTCGGCGCGCATGCCGGCCAATATACGAAGCTATTCGCTCGCCTGGCGCGGCGCGGCCGGGTCTATGCCATCGAGCCGCAAAGCTATGCCCGGCGCATTCTGCGCGCGGCGATTCGTCTCAATCGCGTGCACAACGTTGAAATCCTGCCGCTCGCATTGGGCGCGGCTCCGGGCAACGCGACGCTGACCATTCCGGTGAAGGCGTCAGGCAGCTACGGCTTCGGCTTGGCGCATCTCGGTCGGGACACGCGCGAGGGATCTGCTGAAACCGAGACCGTCGAGGTCACGACGCTGGATGTCCTCGCCATGAAGCTCGGACTAACCCGCCTCGATTTCATCAAGGCCGACATCGAAGGCTGGGAACAAGCCCTGATCGAAGGCGGCCGCGCAACATTGGCGCGCTTCAAGCCGGCCTTGCTGCTCGAACTCAACGACGAATACATGCGGCGCGCCGGCGGCAGCGTCGTGGCGGTCTGGCGAATTCTGACCGATCTCGGCTATCGCGCCACTGGCGGTGAGCCCGGCGGCACGGCACTCGATCGGCCGCGTGACGGCGACATCCTGTTTCTACCGCCGAAAAAAATCTAGGCGGCTTTCGATTTCTCGGTGAGCGCGCGTTCGACCGCCGCAAGTGCGGCTTCGGCCTGCGACGGATCCGGACCGCCCGCCTGCGCCATATCGGGACGGCCGCCGCCGCCCTTGCCGCCGAGCGCCGCCGCGCCAAGCTTCACCAGCTCGACCGCGTCGAAGCGCTTGGTCAGGTCGGGCGTGACTCCAACGACGATCGACGCCTTGCCTTCCTCGCGCGCGACCAGCGCGACCACGCCGGAGCCCAATTCCTTCTTGAGATCGTCGGCCAGACTTTTCAATTCCTTGGCAGGCACGTTGTCGAGCGCGCGGGCGGCGAACTTGACGCCGGCGACGTCCTTCGCCACGCCATCGGCCGCTTTACTGCCGCCGCCACCGAGCGCCGCGGCGCGGCGCGCGTCGGACAACTCGCGCTCCAACCGTTTACGCTCGTCGAGCAGCGCCGTAAGCCGCGCCGGCAACTCCGCCGGCGACGCCTTGATCGCCACGGCGGCCTGACGCAGCAATTTTTCCTCGTCGGCGACATAAGCTTCGGCCGCGGCGCCCGTCACCGCTTCGATCCGGCGCACGCCCGACGCCACCGCGCTTTCCGACACGACCTTGAACAGGCCAATGTCGCCGGTACGCCGCACATGCGTGCCGCCGCACAGCTCGACCGAGAACGAATGCTTGATACGATCGGCGTCGCGATCTTCGCCCATCGAGACGACGCGGACTTCGTCGCCGTATTTCTCGCCGAACAACGCCAGCGCGCCTTCCTTGACCGCATGCTCCGGCGTCATCAGCCGCGTATGGACGTCGGCGTTCTGGCGGATGCGGCCGTTGACCTCGGTCTCGATCGCCGCGAGATCGTCGTCGCTCAACGCGCGCGGCTGGGAGAAATCGAAGCGCAGCCGATCGGGCGCGACAAGCGAGCCTTTCTGCGTCACATGCTCGCCGAGGCGGCGGCGCAAGGCTTGATGCAACAGATGCGTGACCGAATGGTTGGCGCGCAGCTTGTCGCGCCGAACCTCGTCGACCCGAAGCTCGACCGTGTCGCCGACCTTGAAGCCGCCGCGCGCCACCTTGCCGAGATGGACGAACAGTTCACCGGCCCGCTTCTGCGTGTCGGAGACCGCGAATTCGCTGCCCTTGGCGGCGAACAGCGCGCCAGTATCGCCGACCTGGCCGCCGGACTCGCCGTAGAACGGCGTCTGCGACACGACGATGCCGGCTTCGTCGCCGGCCTTCACCGCGTCGATGCGCTGCCCGTTCCGCACGATCGCGACAATCTTGCCTTCGGCTTCCGTGGCGTCGTAGCCGAAGAATTCGGTGGCGCCGAGTTCGTCGCGCAGCGCGAACCAGAGCTGATCGGTTGCCGCCTCGCCCGAACCGACCCAGGATTTGCGCGC
This sequence comes from Allostellaceae bacterium, assembly GCA_050729555.1. Lineage (GTDB taxonomy): Bacteria > Pseudomonadota > Alphaproteobacteria > ATCC43930 > CGMCC-115725 > REEB95. Next base: position 2,450 of record JBOHLR010000099.1, on the reverse strand, counting down.
CTCGGCGCGTTGACGGTCCATCGCCGCGTCGAAACCCGCGGTCTCGACCTTGCGGCCGCGGCCACGCAGCACGTCTTCGGTGAGATCGAGCGGAAAGCCGTAGGTGTCGTAGAGCCTGAAGGCAACTTCGCCGGGAAGCGCCTTGCCCTTGCCGAGCTTGCCTTCTTCCTCGTCGAGCAGCTTGAGACCGCGCGCCAGTGTTTCTCGGAAGCTGGTTTCCTCGAGCTTGAGCGTTTCGGTGATCAAAGCTTCGGCGCGCACCAGTTCCGGGAACGGCTGGCCCATCTGCCGCAGCAGCGCCGGCACCAGCCTCCACATCAGCGGTTCGGAAACGCCGAGTATATGGGCCTGGCGCATGGCGCGGCGCATGATCCGGCGCAGCACGTAGCCGCGGCCTTCCTTCGACGGCAGAACGCCGTCGGCAATCAGGAACGCGCTGGCGCGCAGATGATCGGCGATGATGCGGTGCGACACCGCTTGCGGCCCATCGGGCGGCGTGTGCGATTCCTCGGCCGAGGCGACGATCAACGCGCGCAAGATGTCGATATCGTAATTGTCGTGCTTGCCTTGCAGCACGGCGGCGATGCGCTCGAGCCCCATGCCGGTATCGATCGAGGGACGCGGTAGGTCGACACGCTGTTCGCGCGTGACCTGTTCGTATTGCATGAAGACGAGATTCCAGATTTCGACAAAGCGGTCGCCTTCGGCATCGGGCGAGCCGGGCGGACCGCCGGGAATCTTGTCGCCATGGTCGTAGAAGATTTCCGAGCACGGGCCGCAGGGGCCGGTTTCGCCCATCGCCCAGAAATTGTCGGCGGTGCCAATGCGCACGATCCGCCGATCGGGCAGACCGGAAATCTTCTTCCACAACTTCCAGGCGTCGTCGTCGGTCTCGAAGACGGTGGCGACCAGCCGGTCGGCCGGCAGCTTGAATTCCTTGGTGATCAGGTTCCAAGCCAGCTCGATCGCGCGATCCTTGAAATAGTCGCCGAACGAGAAATTGCCCAGCATCTCGAAGAAGGTGTGATGGCGCGCGGTGTAGCCGACATTCTCGAGGTCGTTGTGCTTGCCGCCGGCGCGCACGCATTTCTGCGATGAGGCCGCGGTCTTGTAAGGCCGCTTCTCCAGGCCGGTGAAGACGTTCTTGAACTGCACCATTCCGGCGTTGGTGAAAAGCAGCGTTGGATCGTTCCGCGGCACCAGCGGCGACGACGGCACGACTTCGTGTCCGGCACGCCGGAAAAAATCGAGAAAGTGGGCGCGAACGTCGTTCGTCAGCATGCCGCTAATCTGGTCCTTCCCCCGACCGGAACCAAGTGCGCCGCGCGAGCCCTCGTGGGCGCGACTGGCCGCATTAAGCCCAAGGCGTGCCGCGCTGTCCAGTTGGCGGCCGGCACCGACCCTAGCGGTTTTCCCAGCGGCGGATGAGCGACAGCACGATGCTCAGAACGCCGAAGAAAAGAATCAGCGGGTCGAGATAGGTGACGATCTTGGGCGGCAGATGCGAGCCAGCGCCGAGCTCGATCACAACGAGAATTACGAGTACCAGGGCCGAAAGTTTGGGCGGGTCCCGCCACCACGGCGCCGCCGGCTTGGGCGCCTTGCGGACAGGCGCCGGCGGCTCGGATTCATCCGGCAATACGACCGGACCGGATTTACGGCGTCGCTTCGGCATGGCCGCACCATGCCAGATGAGGGCGGCGGGGCCAAGGGAGGCGGAAGCGCGGCAATAAAGACTCACGAGCCATAATCGGAACGGAACGTTTCACCCTTGGCATTGACCATCTACGGACGTCCGACCCACACAAGAATTGAACGATCGCCGCGCCCTTTCGCCATCGCGATCCGAAACTGGCCGTCCAAAACGTCGTAACAAGGCTTTCCTGTTGGATTGTCATCAAGACGAAGAACGATCGGATGTGCCTTCATCGATCGGTTCCGGTAGTTCGGATCGGCGACGTGCGAGAACGTGGCAAGATCGATCAACTCCAATCGCCAATTTTCAGACGCGTATGAGATCGTCTGCTTGATTTCCTGATTATCCATGACGCCCCAGGCGTTTCGGAGTTTGTTCCGAATCGCATATTGCGTCATCTCTTGCGCGGTCATCATATCGCCGATAATCGGTGCTTTCGGTTTTCTAGGAGTTGGCATAGCAAGCGCCCAACGTACTCTGAAATCGTAGATCCCAAACCAAACAATCCGGCATCGTAGTCGCGACGCAACCGCTGACCTGCCCCCCTTGAAGTGGTCCGACCTGAAGTATGGTTTTGACCAAGGAGGATCGGATCGATGGCAAGGAAGAGGCATACAGCAGAAGAGGAGTGAGCTGGTCCCGGTTGGTTGGACAGGTTGGCAGCGAAGTTAAGGTGTACTCCGGTTGCTGATCACGCTGCCAGAATCCCATTCATGTGGAGAGCCTTTTGCTGCGGTTGGGCCTGTGGAGATGT
>JBOHLR010000098.1:0-9433 GCA_050729555.1 Allostellaceae bacterium | reverse complement strand
CGACGAGTTCCACACGCCCGAGACGCGGCAGCTCCAACAGATGCTGCTGCCGGACAAGACGAAAGCGGACGCCGCCGAGACGCAGCTCGCCGCCGGCAAGCCGTTCGCCGCCGTCGCCAAGGCGGTCACCGGCGAAGATGCCAGTACGCTCGATCTCGGCTGGATGCGCCGCCAAGATCTGCCGCAGGCGCTGGCCGACGCGACCTTCACCGCCAAGCAGAGCGCCGTAACGCAGCCGATTCAGGATTCGTTCGGCTGGCACATCGTGCGCGTCAACGCGATCAAGCCCGAGCAGACGCAGAGCTTCGATCAGGTGAAGACCAAATTGCGCCAGGAAGTCGCGCGCGACATGGCCGGCGACCAGATCGCGCAGGTCGCCAACCATATCGACGACGCGCTTGCCGGCGGCGGTACGTTCGCGGCCGTGGCGAAGCAGTTCGGCATGAAGACGACGACCATCTCCGGCATCGACGCCCAGGGCAATCTCGCGGACGGCAAGGCTGCGTCCCTGCCGCAACAAAAAGCCAAGGTGCTGCAAGCCGCCTTCACGACCGCGCCCGGCCAGAGCAGCGAGCTCGACGATCTCGGCGACGACGGCTATTTCATCGTCCATGTCGACAAGACGACGCCATCGGGCGTACCGCCTCTCGATCAAGTGCGCAACCAGGTCGCAACGCTCTGGCAGGCGCAGCAGCGTAGCGACGCGCTCGTCACGCTCGCCAAGCAGATCGCCGACGAAGTCAACGCCGGGCAGTCGCTCAAAGCCGTCGCCGCCAAGCGCAAGCTGGTGGTCAGCAGCACCGGTCCGGTGATGCGTTCCGGCAACAACAAGCTGTCGCCTGCGGTAATCGGCCCGCTCTTCACCCTGAAGCTCAACACCGCGACATTTGCGTCGTCCGGCGACGGCTATGTCATCGCGCAGCTCACGGCCATCCAGAAGGCCAATCCGGCGACGGACAAGGCGGACGTCGACGCGCTGTCGCATCGGCTGGCGCAGCAGATGCAGACGGAGTTTCTCGGCGAGTTCTCGCAGGCGCTGCGCGCGCGCTATCCGGTCGAGATCAACCAGACCAATCTGCAGCGCGCGCTGTAGCGCCATGCAGCTGTCGCCCGAATTCAAGGAGTTCGCCGCGGCGCACGCCGCCGGCAAGCCGGCGCTGGTGTGGGCGTCGCTGGTCAGCGACCTCGAAACGCCGGTCTCGGCTATGCTCAAGCTCGCCGACGGCAAGCCGCTGAGCTTCCTGTTCGAGAGCGTCGAGGGCGGCGCCGCGCGCGGCCGCTATTCCTTCATCGGCCTCAAGCCCGATCTCGTCTGGCGCTGCTTCGGCGACCGCGCCGAGATCAATCGTCACGCGCGCTCGGCACCCGACCGTTTCGAGCCGCAGAACCAGGGCGCGCTGACGTCGTTGCGCGCGCTGATCAAGGAATGCCGCGTGGCGACGCCGAAAGACCTGCCGCCGATGGCCGCCGGCCTGTTCGGCTATCTCGGCTACGGCACCGTTGGCCTGGTCGAGAAAATTCCCGACAGCAATCCGGACACGCTCGGTATTCCCGACGGGCTATTCGTGCGGCCGACCATCATCTGCATCTTCGACACCATCGCCGACCGCGTCAGCGTGGTGACGCCGGTCTGGCCCGACGCCGCGGTCACCGCCGAGCAGGCCTATCGCGCGGCCGGCGAGCGCATCGCCGAAGTGCTGGCGGATTTCGAGCGCAGCCTGCCGCATCGGCGTGAGTCGGTCGGAACCGTCGAAGAGCTGCCGGCGCCAACCGCCAACATGACGCGCGACGAATGCATGCGGATGGTGGTAACCGCCAAGGAATACATCCGCGCCGGCGAGATCTTCCAGGTCGTGCCGTCGATGCGCATTAGCGTGCCGTTCAAGCTGCCGCCTTTCGCGCTCTACCGCGCGCTGCGGCGTTTGAATCCCTCGCCGTTCCTGTTCTTCCTCGATTACGGGAATTTCGCCGTCGTCGGCTCGAGCCCCGAGATCCTGGTGCGCTTCCGCGACGGCAAGGTAACGATCCGGCCGCTCGCCGGCACGCGGCGCCGCGGCAAGGACGCGGCCGAGGACGAAAAGCTCGCCCAGGAATTGCTCGCCGATCCGAAAGAGCGCGCCGAGCATCTGATGCTGCTCGACCTGGCGCGCAACGACGTCGGCCGTGTCGTGACCACCGGCACGGTCAAGGTGGTCGAGCAGTTCGTCATCGAACGCTATAGCCACGTCATGCACATCTCGTCGCACGTCGAAGGCCAAGCAGCGCCGAAAGTCGAGGCGCTCGACGCGCTGTTGGCCGGCTTCCCGGCCGGCACGCTGTCGGGTGCGCCCAAGGTGCGCGCGATGGAGATCATCGACGAGCTCGAGCCCGAGCGCCGCAATCTCTACGCCGGCGGCATCGGCTATTTCGCCGGCGACGGCAGCATGGACACCTGCATCGTGCTGCGCACGGCGATCATCAAAGACGGCAAGATGGTGGTGCAGGCCGGCTGCGGCGTCGTCGCCGACAGCGATCCGGCGGCCGAGTATCAGGAAATTCAGGACAAGGCGCGCGCCCTATTCCGGGCCGCGGAAGAAGCGGTCGATTTCGCGCGCCGCTGATCGTCACTGCGACTCGTGACAAAACAGGGCTGCCACGAAAAGTGCGCGGCCGTTGCCGGATTTCGCGTGACGGTTAACGCGAATCACCCAATACTCGCGCGCGAGCGACGGAGGACTTCATGCCGCACACCTTCGCCCGCGCCGTTCTGGCCTCGGCCATCGCATTGGGCACGCTGGTCTTCAGCGCCGGGTCCGCCGTGCCCGCCAGCAGCAGCTCCGGCACCACGATGTTCGCGCCGCTGTGGGTTTATCCGCCAGCGCCCCGCGTTCCGGCGCCGGTGACGATCGCGACGCCGGAAAAAACCACGTCCATCCAGATCATCCGCGAGGAGCCGTCGCTGTTGACGCCGGCCGATTTGCACTTCTCGGTCGACCAGGAGAACGGCGTCACGGTCGTGCGCGGGCCGCTTGCGCGCTGACGATAGACCGCCGCCCTCGGGGTCGCAGGCGGCTGCGTTTCTTTCCGGGGGACCCAAGATGATTCGAACTTTTGTCATCGCCGCCGCCGCGGCGGCGTTGCTCGCGGTCAGCGCCGATGCGCAACCCGCCGCGCCGCCCAAGCCGATTCCGACGCATGTCTTCCTCGACCACGTGCCGTTAAGCGGCGTGCCCGGCAAGACCACCACCATGATTTCGGTCGAGTGGCCGCCCAACGCCAGCAGCGGCCGGCACTATCACGACGGCGACGAATACGGCCTCGTGACCGAAGGCGTGCTGCGCATCATCTATTTCAACGGCAAGCCGCCGCTGACCGTGAAGGCCGGTGAGGCCTATCACAATCCTGCCGGCCTCGTGCATGAGACGCGCAACGCCTCGTCGAGCATGACCTATTCCATATCGGTGCTGGTGCTCGACCGCGGCAAGCCGCTGTCGATTCCAGCGAAATAGCGCCGCGGCATCAACTGCCGCGCGCTTTGACCACCGCCGTCAGCGGCACGAGCACGACGCCCTGGCGCGACAGGGTCGGCAGCCAGCGTTGCAGCGCCGCCAGCGTCGCGTCATGCGCATGCCCGATCGCGATGGCGCTGCCGCGTTCGCGCGCAAGCTTGACGAGCTGCGCCAGGCGGGCGTCGACCGAGATCGCCGCCTGTTCGCCGTCGAGGAAGATGTCGCGCGCGACATAAGGCACGCCGAAGTCGCGTGCCGCCACCGCCACCGGCGCCGTCGGCACGGCGCGCGCGTCGAGATAAAGCAGGCCGCGCCGCTTGAGCTCGTCCATCACCACCCGCATCGCCGGCGTGTCCTGGGCGAATTCGGTGCCCATGTGATTGTCGACGCCGACATAGGCGTCGAAGCGTCCCAGGTCCCAGCGCAGACGCCGCACCAGCTCGTCGCGCGGCATGTTGCGGCCAAGACCGTAAGAGCCGATCGCCGCCACCGCGGAGATCGGTTCCATCGGCACATGCAGCAGCAGTTCGTGACCGGCGCGGCGCGCGGCTGCCGTCTGGTCGCTCAGGTCGCTTGCGTAGGCGACGAAGGAGAGCGTCACCGCGGGTGGCAACGCAATCGCGCGCGCGGTCGCCGCGTGGTCGACGCCGAGCCCGTCGATGACAACGGCGATACGTGGACGCGTACCCGAAGCGGCGGGTGTGGCGTACCGGATCCAGGCCGGCATGTCGACCGTCGGCGCGGCGTCGGCCGGCAGCGGCACGGACATCGATGAGATGCCGACGACGGCCGGCGCGTTGGTGCGCCGTTGGTATTCATTCCAAACGCCGAACGCCAGCAGCAGCACAAGCGCCAGCAACACCCAACGGCGCCAACGTCGCCGCGCACGCGGCGGTGCCGGCGCCGAAGTCTCGTCGCGCTGTTCGATCGTCTCGTCCACTGCCACGCACGCCCCGCGAGCCCGGCTTCACAGCGCCGGGCAGTCCCCCCGCCGGTGCGCTTTTCTGAGGCGCGCAGCCGGCCGGGAACGCCCCAGTTTACTCGATTTCACAGCGCCGGTACGGCCTGATATAAGTTCGGCGACGAGGCCCCGATATGTTCCTGCTGATCGATAACTACGACAGTTTCACCTACAACCTGTGGCACTACCTCGGCGAGCTCGGCGCCGAGGTGGTTGTCAAACGCAACGACGCTCTGTCGGTGGCCGATGCACTCGCGCTGAAGCCGCAGGGTATCGTTATCTCTCCCGGTCCCAGTGACCCTGACCGCGCCGGCATCTGTCTCGAGCTAGTCGCCAAGACGGGACGTATTCCGCTGCTTGGCGTCTGCCTCGGGCATCAGGCGATCGGCCAGGCGTTCGGCGGCAAGGTGGTGCGCGCCAAGGTGCCGATGCACGGCAAGCTGAGCGCGATCCGCCACCACGACGCCGGCGTCTTCGCAGGGCTGCCCAATCCGTTCGACGCGACGCGCTATCACTCGTTGATCGTCGAGCGGGCCAGCCTGCCCGCCTCGCTCACGATCACGGCCGTGACCGACGACGGCATCATCATGGGGCTCCAGCACCGCGAGCGGCCGGTGCATGGCGTGCAGTTCCATCCCGAGAGCATCGCCTCGCAGGGCGGCTACCGCCTGCTCAAAAATTTCCTCGCGCTCGCCGCCGCGAAGAGCGTCGCCGCATGAGCGACAAGACCGACTTCAAGGCGCTGCTGGCGAAATTGGCGGCGGGCGAACGCCTGTCCCAAAGCGAGGCGACCGGTGCGTTCGACGCCATGATGTCGGGCGACGCCACGCCAGCGCAGATGGGCGGCTTTCTCATGGCGTTGCGGGTGCGCGGCGAGACCGTCGAGGAGATCGCCGCCGCGGTCCACACCATGCGCAGCAAGGCGCTGCACATCAAGGCGCCGCCCGACGCGATCGACGTCGTCGGCACCGGCGGCGACGGTCGGGGCAGCTTCAATGTCTCGACCTCGGCGGCGATCGTCGTGGCCGGCGCCGGCGCACACGTCGCCAAGCACGGCAACCGCAACTTCTCGTCACATTCGGGCTCAGCCGACATATTGGCGGCGCTCGGCGTCAACATCGAAGCCGATCCGCGACTGGTCGAACGCGCGATCCGCGAGGCCGGCATTGGCTTCATGATGGCGCCGCGTTATCACGCCGCGACGCGGCACGTGAATCCGACACGGGTCGAGCTCGGCACGCGCACCGTCTTCAATCTGCTCGGCCCGTTGTCGAACCCGGCGCTGGTGAAACGTCTATTGGTCGGCGTCTTCGCGCCGCAATGGGTCGTGCCGGTCGCCGAGGTGCTGGGCAAGCTCGGCGCCGAGCACGCCTGGGTGGTACACGGCGACGGTTTCGACGAGATCACGACGACCGGCAAAACCGCCGTGGCTGAATGGAAAAGCGGCAAGCTGGCGACCTTCGATGTCACGCCCGAGATGGCCGGCTTGCCGCGCGCGCAGATCGCCGACCTCAAGGGCGCCGATCCGGCAGGCAACGCAGCGAAGCTCAAGGCCATTCTCGCCGGCGAAACCGGGCCGTTACGCGATTGCGTCCTTCTCAACGCGGCAGCAGCGTTGATTATCGCCGGCCGCGCCAAGGACCTGACGGCGGGCGTGCAGAAGGCGGCGGACTCGATCGCGTCGGGCGCGGCGCGGCGCGCGCTCGACAAGATGGTGGCGATCACCAACGAGACGGTGCCGGCATGAGCGACGTGCTGGTGAAAATCTGCGCGGAAAAGCGCGCCGAGATCGCCATCAACAAGCGGCAGCATCCGCCGGGCGCCTTGGCGCAGGCGGTGAAGCGCGTGCCGCCGCCGCGCGGCTTCCTGAAGGCGCTCGAAGCCGCCGTCGCGGCCGGCCGTTCCGGTCTCATCGCCGAGATCAAGATGGCGTCGCCGTCGGGCGGCATGATCCGGCCGGATTTCGATCCGGCGGCGCTGGCGCGCGCCTATGAGCGCGGCGGCGCGACGTGTCTATCGGTGCTGACCGACGAGCCGAATTTCAAAGGCGGCCCCGAGCATCTTGTCCTGGCGCGCGCGGCCGTGAAGCTGCCGGTGCTGCGCAAGGATTTCATGCTCGACCCTTATCAGGTCACCGAGGCGCGCGCGTTGGGCGCCGACTGCATCCTGATCATCGTGGCAGCGGTAATGGATTCCGACGCCGCGCAGCTCGAGGCCCGCGCCTTCGAGCTCGGCATGGACGTGCTGGTCGAGGTCCACGACAAGGACGAGTTGTTCCGCGCGCTCAAGCTCAAGACGCGGCTCATCGGCATCAACAACCGCAACCTCAAGACGCTCAAGACCAACATCGCCACCACCGAAACGCTGGCGCCGCTGATTCCGCGCGATCGCCTGGTGGTGAGCGAAAGCGGCGTCGCGAAACCGACGGACGTGACGCGGCTGGCGCGCGCCGGCGCCAAGGCGTTCCTGATCGGCGAATCGATGCTGCGCCAGACCGACGTCGAGCAGGCGGCGCGCGCGTTGTTCGCGCCCGCCGAGGCGCGCGCATGAGCAAGCCGCGCCTGACGCATTTCGACAAGAAAGGCGGGGCGCGCATGGTCGACGTCTCGGACAAGGACGTGACCGAGCGCGTCGCCGTAGCCAAGGGCAGCGTGACGATGAAGCGCGCGACGCTCGACCTGGTGCGCAAGGGCAAGGCCAAGAAAGGCGACGTTCTCGCCGTCGCGCGGCTTGCCGGCATCATGGGCGCCAAGCGCACCAGCGACCTCGTTCCCCTCACCCATCCGCTCGAGTTGTCGTCGGTGACGGTGGATCTGCGCTGCGACAAGAACCGCAATGCTGTCGACATCACCGCCACGTGCAAGCTCAAAGGCCGCACCGGCGTCGAAATGGAAGCGCTAACCGCGGTGGCGGTGGCCGCGCTCACGGTTTACGACATGCTGAAGGCGGTTGACCGCGGCATGCAGCTTTCGGACATCCGCCTGGTGCACAAATCGGGCGGCAAGTCCGGCGCCTTTGAAGCGACATGAGCGCGACCGCAGAAAACAGGCGTCATTGCGAGCCGCGTAGCGGCGAAGCAATCCAGTATTGCACACGCGATTCCTGGATTGCTTCCGCTGCGCTGATGCGCAGCGTCGCAATGACGGCGTTACGATGAGCGACGGCGGCGCGAAATCGGACATGATCGCGGTCGATGAGGCCAAGCGCCGGCTGTTGGCGTTGATCGAGCCGCTGGGCGCCGAACAGGTCGCGGTGAGCGACGCCGCCGGCCGCGTCCTTGCCGAAGACGTCGCCGCGCGGCGGACGCAGCCCCCCTTCCCGGCCTCGGCGATGGACGGCTACGCGGCGCGCAGCGCCGATCTCAAAACCATGCCGGCGCGGCTCAAGGTCGTCGGCAGCGTACCGGCCGGCCAGGCTTACGGCAAACCGCTGCGGCCCGGCGAAGCGGTGCGCATCTTCACCGGCGCGCCGGTGCCCGACGACGCCGACTGCATCGTGATTCAGGAAGATACGCAACGCGATGGCGACAGCATCGTGGTCAAGGAAGCGCCGACGCCCGGCCGTTATATCCGGCCGGCCGGCCTCGACTTCCGCGACGGCGACATCATTCTCAAGGCCGGCACACGGTTGAGCGCGCGCGACGTGGGATTGGCGGCCGCGATGAACCGGCCGTGGCTGTTGGTGCGTCGCCGGCCACGTGTTGCCATCCTACCCACCGGCGATGAGGTTGTCCTTCCCGGCGATCCGATCGGCGCCAATCAGATCGTCAGCTCGAACGGCATTGCGCTCGCGGCGTTCATCGCCGGCGAAGGCGGCGTGCCGGTGCAACTGCCGATTGCGCCGGACAACGAAGACGCGCTGCGCGCCATTGCCGACGGCGCGACCGGCGCCGATTTGCTGCTGACCACCGGCGGTGCTTCGGTCGGCGAGCACGACTTGGTCCGCAGCGCCTTGGGCACCGACGGCTTGAGCCTCGATTTCTGGACGGTGGCGATGCGTCCGGGCAAGCCCCTGATGGTCGGCAAATATCGCGCGACGCCGATGATCGGCCTGCCCGGCAATCCGGTGTCGGCGCTGGTGTGCGCGCTGCTTTTCGTCCGGCCGGCGCTTGCCAAGCTGCAAGGCGTCGCCGCGCCGGACGCCGCCAATCCCAAGGCGCGGCTGGCGAAGAATCTGCCGGCCAACGACTGGCGGCAGGATTATCTCCGCGCGACGCTCGCGCGCGGCGCCGACGGCGTGCTCGAAGCAACGCCCTTCGAGAAGCAGGATTCCTCGATGATGTCGCTGCTGGCGCGCGCCGACTGCCTGGTGATCTGGCCGCCGAATGCGCCCGCCGCCAAGAAAGGCGCATCAGTCGAGATCGTGCTGCTGGGGCCGAGCGCAGCGCTTTAGGCCGCGCCGCCAAACTTTAAGGCGCCGCTAACCGTAGTGTGGCGACTATGCCCGCATGTTGCAGATCCATCCGCCGAGCCTGGGCGTTCGCGACGCCCGGCTGACGCGGCTGCTGGACGATTGGGAGGCGCGTCGCGGCGGCCGCGCATTTCCGTCGCGCGCCGATTTCACGCCGCACGATCTCAAATACCTGATCGGCAACCTGTCGTTGCTCGACGTCGTCTATGCGCCGTTGCGCTTCCGCTATCGTATCCACGCCACGCGGTTGGCGCAGCGCGTCGGCGTCGAAATGACCGGCAAATGGGTCGACGAGAGTCCCAACCCAGCCCATGTCGCCGGGGCCACCAGCCATTTCACCGAGGTGATCGATCAGCGCACGCCGATCGTCTATCGCCGGGTGCGGGAGTTCGTCACCGACAACCTGCCGCACAATTGCGAGATTCTGGCCCTGCCGTTGGCATCCGACGGCACGACCATCGACATGCTGATGAGCGCCTTCGTCTGGGACGACGACGCCAGCTAAGCCCGCTTTTGGATGAACGAATCGGAAAATTATCCACCGCCTGTGGATAAACCCGCTTGACAGCGAAGA
>JBOHLR010000097.1:0-9475 GCA_050729555.1 Allostellaceae bacterium | reverse complement strand
TCCAGATGCCGGATTTCGACGGGGAACATCTTGCCTTGGCTCGCGATCACCGGCGCGTCGTCCAACAGCCGCGCGACTTTGTCGCCGTCGAGCGTCGCCGACATCACGAGGAGCCGCAAATCCGGCTGCAAATGCTGGCGCGTCTCCAGCGCCAGCGCCAAGCCCAGATCGGCTTCGAGGCTGCGCTCGTGGAACTCGTCGAAGATCAGGCCGCCGATGCCGTCGAGCGCCGGATCGTCCTCGATCATGTGCGGCAAGATGCCTTCGGTCAGGACCTCGATCCGCGTCTTCGGGCCGATGCGGCTTTCGAGCCGCGTGCGGAAGCCCACCGTTTCACCCGCGTTCTCGCCAAGCAAACTCGCCATCCGCCGCGCCGCCGCCCGCGTCGCCAGCCGTCGCGGCTCCAGCATCAAAAGCTTTTTTCCCGCGAGCCACTTCGCATCGAGCAAGGCGAGGGGCACCAGCGTCGTCTTGCCGGCGCCGGGCGGCGCTTCCAGCACGGCGACACCGCGCTCTGCCAGCGCCGCGGTCAGCGCCGGTAATGCTTCGGCGACGGGCAGGCCCCGCGAAGCGGCGGCAAGATCGAAATGCGCGCTCAAAGGCCGGTGACGAATTTCGCCATCACCACGATGATCGCCACCTGCATCGCGCCTTGCGCCGCGGTGTGATGGACATAGCGGCGCATCAGCCGCTTGATCCGTTCGCCGTCGGGCTGCGGCTTCTGCATCTCGAGACAGACCATCAGATTGGTCGGCATCAGGATGCCGAGGCCCTGGATGGTCAGCAGCGCGATGATGACCAGCGCCGCGTCGACCCACAGATGCGCCGGATACTCGACGTCGAGGAATCCCAGCTGCCGCGCCAGGAAATAGCCCGCCGTGCCGGTGACGATGGCGAGCGTCGGCATCAGGAACAGCATGCGCGGGATGAGCCGCACGGCGATGGCGCGTCGCGCCGGCACGTCGGTCTGGCGCAGCACCGGCCCGATGACGAAGCCCATGAAGATGTCGATGCCGGTCCACATCACGCCCGACATGACGTGGACGAAGTTGAGGAAGAAGGCATTGCCGGCGACGATGGCGCCGACCATCGCCGCCAACGCCAGGGCGACCCAGCGCAGGTTCCACCAGTTGATGAGCTGCGGCGTGCCTTCCGCGACGATGTCCGTGGCCGTCATGCGCCGATCATAGCGCAAACGCGGCGCGGGCAAGAGCCGCGCTGGACGCTGCCGCGGGCCGCCCGCATACTGGCCGGCGATGAACACACGGGCGCTTTTGGCCATCGTCGCGGCGGTGATCGCCGTGCTCGTGGTGTCGCAGTTGCTGTTCGCGCTGAACGACTGGAACCGGCAGCAGGCCTGCGCCACTGGCGGCGGCCGCAACTGCGTCCCATCTATAAGAATGAATCAGCAGTAGGGGGCCGACCATGGGCGACGCGACCGACAAGCCGGGCAAAACGGCCGGCAAGACCGACGCTGACTGGCAGGCGCAGCTCACGCCCGAGCAATATCGCATCGCGCGCAAGAAAGGCACCGAGCGCGCCTTCACCGGCGAGTATTGGGACACGCACACGCCCGGCACTTATGTCTGCGTCTGCTGCGGCGAGAAGCTGTTCGATTCCGGCACCAAGTTCGAATCCGGTTCCGGCTGGCCGAGCTTCTATCAGCCGGCCAAGAAGGAGGCGGTGAAGACCGCCGACGACAATAGCTATTATATGAATCGCACCGAGGTGATGTGCGCCAAGTGCGACGCGCATTTGGGCCACATCTTTCCCGATGGGCCGAAACCGACCGGCTTGCGCTATTGCATCAACTCGGCGTCGCTCAAACTGATGCCGAAGGACGAGAAGAAATAGGGCTTCGTTATTGCGAGCGCCCATCTGGCGCGAAGCAATCCAGTCGACGAACGCTCTGGGTCGCTTCGCTCCGCTCGCGATGACAACGAGGAGCTTCGCTAACTCCCCACTCGCAACGTCTCGACCAGCCCTTTGAGGCAGGCGATCACGCTCAGGGCGGTGATCCGGCCGGTCTTGGGATTCTCCGACGGCACGTTTTCGATCGTCATCGCGAACCGCGCGCTGTCGGATTCGACTTCGATCCGGTGCGTGTTGCGCGTCAGGCCGGGGTCGGCCCAGATCTCGAGCGTCGTGCGGTCGGGTCCGATGCCGGCCAGCGACAGCGCCGCGGCGACGTTGACGTTGGCCGGAAATCCCGCCGCGCCGTCGCGCGCGCTGCCTTCGAAGACTTTCTTCGGCGCGGCGAGACCGGCGAGCGAGATGCCGCGCGCCGTCAGATAAGGCGCGCCGTCGAGCCCGGCCGGCGGCTTGCGCGTCACCATGCGGACGCTGCGAATCTCGCCTTCGGCGGCGGCGCGCACCGCGTCGAGGCCGATGAGCGCGCCGGTCGGCACGATGATGCGCGCGCCGGTCTTCTTCGCACGGGCGACCAGATTGAAATTCGCCAGCAAGGCGCCGGCCGACAGTGGCACCAAGATGCGCCGCCGCTTGATCGCGGCTTCGGCGACGGCACGGAAATGCGCCGCCGGCAGGCATTCGACGACGATGTCGGCGCGGCGCGCCAGTTCGGGCAAGGCAACGACGGACGCTTTGATGCCCGCCGCCTTGAGCCGCGCCGCAGCCGCCTTGGCGTCGCGCGCCGACACGGCAGCGAGCTTGAGGCCCGGAACGCTGCCGAGGCGCTTGGCCACATCCATGCCGATCGCGCCCAGGCCGGCGATGCCGACCGTCAGCCTCTTGCCTCGCTTGCGCGTCCTAGGCACCCTTCCTCCGGCGCACAAGATTGCAGAACGGGTGCGAATGGGCGAGGCCGAAGATTTCACCGGCACGATGGCGGTCCTGCCGGTGCACCGCATCGACGCGACGCGTCTCGCCGGCTGGCTGCGCGAGAACGTCGCCGGTTTTTCCGGCACGCCCACGATCGCGCAGTTCAAGGGCGGCCAGTCCAACCCGACCTATCGCCTCGAAGCCGGTGGCCGGCGCTACGTGCTGCGCCGCAAGCCGCCCGGCAAGCTGCTGCCGTCGGCGCACGCCGTCGACCGCGAGTTCCGTGTCATCAGCGCGCTCGCTAAGACCGGCTTTCCGGTGCCGCGCGCCTACGCGCTCTGCCTCGACGACAGCGTCATCGGCACGGCGTTCTACGTGATGGATTACGTCGACGGCCGCATCTTCTGGGACCCGGCGCTACCCGGCCTGTCGCCGGCCGAACGTGGCGCGGTCTATGACGCGATGAACGAGACGATCGCGCGCCTGCATCGCGTCGATTACGCCGCCATCGGCCTCGGCGATTTTGGCCGACCGAGCGGCTACGTCAAGCGTCAGATCGAACGCTGGACCAAACAGTACCGCGCCTCCGAGACCGAGCGCATCGAAGCCATGGATAACCTCATCGCGTGGCTGCCCGCGCACGCGCCCGACGACGCCGCGACGGCGCTGGTGCATGGCGATTTCCGCATCGACAATCTGATCTTCGACCGCGCCGCGCCGCGCGTCGTCGCCGTGCTCGACTGGGAGCTATCGACTCTCGGCGATCCGGTCGGCGATTTCGCTTACCACGCGATGGCTTGGCGCCTCGGCCCCGAATCCTATCGCGGCCTGCTCGGTCAGAATCTCGTGGCGCTCGGCATTCCGGTTGAGGCCGACTATGTCGCGCGCTATGGCGCCCGCACCGGCCGCGCAGCGCTGGCGCACTGGGATTTCTATCTCGCCTACAACATGTTCCGGCTGGCGGCGATTCTTCAGGGCATCATGGGCCGCGTCGTCGAAGGCACCGCCACCAGCGTGCGCGCGCGTGAATCGGGCGCCCGCGCCCGCGCCATGGCCGAAGCCGGCTGGCGCCAGGTCGAGGCGATCCGAAACCACAGCGGCGGCGTGTACTAGCACTTCGGTTGTCATCTCGTGCGCGGGAGTACCCGCCTAATCTCCAGAATATTTTGAATATATTCGCCCCGGAAATTGGTCATTAGGCTCCTCGACAATCACGCGGCTCTCAAGACCGCGACCAGCAGGGGAGGAAACGAACATGCGCAGCACATCCGCGATGGCCGACGCGCTCAGCCGGCGCAATCTATTGCGCCAGGCCGGCGCGGCAGGACTGGCGACGTTGGCAATGCCGGCTTGGGCCGAGACGATGGTCGATCTCGGCCTGCCGGGCGGTCCCGGCGACCGGCCGATCACGACGGCGTTTCCGCAGAAGGGCGCGATGATTCTCCAGCGCGCCCGCCCGCCGATGCTCGAAACGCCGTTCGAGGTCTACGACCACGGCGTGTTCACGCCCAACGACCGTTTCTTCGTGCGCTGGCATTGGTCCGTGATTCCGACCAGCGTCGATGTCGACACGTTCCGGCTTGCGGTCCGCGGCCACGTCGACAAGCCGTTGTCGCTGTCGCTCAAGGAGCTGATGGCGCTGCCGTCGATCGAATACGCCGCGGTCAATCAATGCTCGGGCAATTCGCGTGGCTTCTTCCAGCCGCGCGTGGCGGGCGGCGAATGGGGCAACGGCGCCATGGGCAACGCGCGCTGGACCGGCGTGCGCCTCAAGGACGTGCTCGACCGCGCCGGCGTCAAGCCGGGCGCGGTGCAGGTCCGCTTCAACGGCCTCGACAATCCGCCGGTCGCCGACGGCCCGGATTTCATCAAGGCGCTCGCCGTCGATCACGCGCGCGACGGCGAGGTGATGATCGCCTATGGGATGAACGGCCAGCCGCTGCCGCTGCTCAACGGTTTCCCGCTGCGTCTCGTCGTGCCCGGCTGGTACGCGACCTACTGGGTCAAGATGCTCAACGACGTCGAGGTGCTCGACAGCCCCGACACCAATTTCTGGATGAAAAACGCGTATCTGATTCCCGATACGCCGCACGCCGACATCAGGCCGGGCCAGACTGGCGTCAAGATGGTGCCGATCAACCGGCTCAATCCGCGTTCGTTTATCACCAACGTCCAGGCCGGCGCGGCGCTACCGGCGGGCAAGCCGGCTTCCGTGCGCGGCATCGCCTTCGGCGGCGACACCGGCGTCAAGCGGGTCGATTTCTCCGCCGACGGCGGCCGGACCTGGCACGCGGGGCATCTCGGCAAGGACGAAGGCAAATACGGCTTCCGCCGCTGGGAAACGCGTTTCACGCCCAAGGCCAAGGGCGCCGTCGTGCTCATGGCCCGCTGCACCAACAGCAACGGCGACGTGCAGCCGGCGGAAGCCAACTGGAACCCGTCCGGCTTCATGCGCAACATCATCGAATCGACGCCCGTGACGGTGGCGTGAGGAGGCGGCCCATGACACGCAAATTCCTCGCACTCGCTCTTGTTTCCGCCGTCGCGCTCGCCGCGCTGGTCGCCGAGGCCAAGGCGCCGCCGGCGCTCAAATCGGTCGACGTCACGCTGCCGGAAAGCCCCGTGGCGCTGCCCGACGGCCCCAACGTCGCGGTGGTGCGCGACAACTGCACCGGCTGTCACTCGCCCGAAATGATCCTCTACCAGCCGGCGATGCCGAAGGCGGCGTGGGAGGCCGAGGTCAACAAGATGCGCGCCGTCTACAAGGCGCCGCTCGATCCCAAGGATACTCCGGCGATCGTCGAATACCTGACGGCGGTGAAGGGCCCGAAATAGCCGGGCACCCGTTGCGCGTCATTGCGAGGAGGCCGCAGGCCGACGCGGCAATCCAGAGCCGGCGCAAAATCGGCCGGCTTGCTGGATCGCCGCGGCCACTTCGTGGCCTCGCGACGACGAAGACATATTGTCCGCGGCCTGCTAAACGGTGATCGAACCGCCGGAGGCGCCGTTGGCCCACAGATCGTCGCGCGAAGCCCCGTTGCGGCCCCATCCGATCGGGCCGAATGAGCGCATTCTGCTGTCCGCCGTTGTCGGCGTGCTGGTCACCTGGCTGTTCCGGTTCAGCTTGCCGTTTCCGTATCCGCTGGCGATCGGCTGGATCGTCGGCGTGACCGTCTTTCTCGGCATCACGGCGGCAATCCTGGCGAAAGCCACGCCCGATCGCATGCGCGCCCGCGCTCGCAAGCAAGACCCGCTGCGTCCCGTGCTGTTTTCGGTGGTGATCGCCGCCGCCGCCGTCAGCTTCGTGGCGCTGGGGTTCATGCTCGGCAAGGACGCCAGCGGCCGCGTCGCCGTCGGGACGCGCATCCTGATCGCCGGCGTCGCCGTGCTCGCCTCGTGGCTGCTGACGCACACCATCTTCGCGCTGCACTACGCGCATCTTTATTACGGCGACAATCCGTTGGAGAAGGGCGAGCAGGATCGCGGCGGACTCAAATTTCCCGACGAACGCGTGCCGGATTTCTGGGATTTCCTTTATTACTCGTTTGTCGTCGGCATGACCTGCCAGGTTTCGGACGTGCAGGTGACCTCGCACCACATGCGGCGGCTGACGCTCGGTCACGGCGTGCTGGCGTTCCTGTTCAACGCCGTGATCCTGGCGCTGGCGGTCAATTTCATCGCGGGTGCGGTCTGAGGCGCGTGCGGTAGGCGGCGTTCACCGGCTCCGGTGTTGCGCCTCGACGAAGGCGCGCAACACCGCATTGATGCGCGTTTGATAACGCTTGCCCCGCCGCCGGAACCATTCCAGAACGTCGGGGTCGAGGCGCAACGTCACCATCTTCTTGGTCGGTGGCGTCACAAGCCGCGCGCGCTTGAACCACGCCGCGTCGGGAATGAAGCTATCGGGGTCGGAGGCGACGGCGCGCGCAATGGCCGCGTCGCCAAGTTGGCGCGGCCGCCGCCGCCCACCCGTTCGATTCTCAGTGCGGCGCGCGCGACCGCGCAACCGCCGCCCGGTAGAGATTCCGCTCATTCGATCCTGCCTTTCTGGCGCTGATGATGCGCCGGTTTCGGCCGCGCCACGCATAGACGACGAAATACACTTCACGATCGGCCTCGCCAAATGCGCCGATGCGCGTTTCGCCGTATTCGCGCCGCCGGTCTTGCGCTTCCAGAGTCGGCCCATCGAAGATGCGGACGGCGTACGTAAAGTCCACGCCATGCTTCGCCAAGTTGGCGCGGCGTTTACGCTCGTCCCACTCGAAGGGCATCGATGCGAAGCCTGCCGTTTGTTGTTACAAATGTCAATACAGAACGGCTGCGAGCGCGCCGGTGCGACGCTCGGCCATGGCGTTCTTCTTCAGCGCCGTGGCTCTGGCGCTCGCGGTCAATTTCATCGCCGGTGCGGTATGAGGCCCGCGGGTTGACGTTCCCGGTCGACGGCCGGTCAGCCCGCTTGTCGGCGACGATGCTCCATCGTACGATAACCTCATGAGCGAGCTTATTTTTGAGGTCACGCAGGAAGGTGATGGCGGCTTCGTCGCGGAGGCGCTCGGCGAGGGTATTTTCACCGAAGCCAACATGTGGGACGAGCTGCGCGCCAATGTTCGCGAAGCGGTGGCCGCGTTCTATTTCGATCGGTCGGCGCCGACCCGCCTGAGGCTGCATTTGGTGCGGGACGAAGTTCTCGCGTGAAGCTGCCCCGCGACGTGAGCGGCCGCGCGCTCGCGAATGCGCTCATGCAACGCTGGGGTTACCGCCAGGGCAATCGTGTCGGCACCCTGAACGCTATCCTGCGCGTCGTGGTGGAAGCCAAGGGTGTTTCCCGCGAGGAAATCGTGGCATCGCTTTAGCGCCACGGCCGCGCTTCACGAGGCTCGGGCCAACGCGCGCTGCACCGCCTGCGGATTGCGGTCGATGACCAGCAGATAAGCGCGGGCCGGACCCTGCGGCTGTCGCTCGCCTTGCTCCCAATTCCGCACGTTCTTGATGCTGAATCCAAAGCGCGCGGCGAACGCCGCTTGGCTCATGCCGAGCCTGCCGCGGATGGCCCGCACGTTGACTAGGTCGGGAATTTCAACCTTGACGATCGTCTCGCGCCGCGCGGCCTTGAGACCGCGCGCATGCGCGACGGCATTGGTCATGCCTTCGATCAGTTCGGCACCGACGTCGATCTTCTTGCGCTTCTTCATCTCACGCTCCTTTTTCCAATCTCCGCGCGAAAGGCCTCCTTCAACGTAGCGGCGCGCGCTCAACTGTTTCCTCTGTTCGGCCGACAGATCCACCCGCTGGTTCTTCGGATAAATCGCTAGCAGGCAGATCGGGAAATCCTCGCTGAAGAAATAATAGATCGCCCGATAACCCGCTCGCTTCCCACGCCCGCCCTTGCCCCAGCGCAGCTTGCGCAGGCCGCCGGTTCCAGGGATCAGGTCGCCCTTTTCCGGATGCCGGGCGAGGTAATCAATCAGCCTGTGACGCTCATCCTCCGTCAGACCGGCGCGCCGGGCGGTGCTTTCGAAGGGGTCGATTTCCGCGACGGTGACCGGTGTTTCCACGCCGGGGCATATATACCCCGTTGGGGTATAGATATCAATGGCGGTTTGTGCCTCATTTAAGGTAGGCTAAGGGCGCTAGCAGCCAATTTTATCGTCGGCGTAGTGTGGTTCAGCGGCCCGTTCACGGCATCGACTAGGTTAGTTTTTGATTCTTGATTAGCCCGATTTCTGAACTTGCAGCGGGCTCACGGGTAAACCTCGACGCGCTGTTTATTTTGTGTGATGACGGTGGCGCCATGCACACAAACGCCAGGGATGGCGAACGCGGTTGATCGCCGTGGGCGCGCACCGCGGCGCTTTCCCGCGCAAAAACCCCTTGCCAGCCGGGGCCGTCGGGCACAGATTCCACGGTGGCTGGGGTGCCGGCGTTGCGCCGGCTGAGATCATACCCACGGAACCTGTCTGGATAATGCCAGCGAAGGGAGCCCGCCATCCGCGACCAAGCCGCCATGAAACGTCCGTCTGAACCGGTTGCCATTGTCGGCGGCGGCGCCATCGGCCTCGCCATCGGCTGGCGGCTGGCGCAGCGCGGCGTGCCGGTCGCGATCTACGAGCGCGGCGAGGCCGGTCACGGCGCCTCGTGGGCGGCGGCCGGTATGCTCGCCGCCGGCGTCGAGACCGAGCCGGGCGAGGGCGATCTCGCGGCACTCAACCGGCGCAGCCTGGCGCTATGGCCGGACTTCGCCGCCGAGATCGAGCAGGCTTCGGGCCTGTCGGTCGATTTGCGCCGCGAAGGCACGCTGATGATCGCGCTCAACCGCGACGACGCGGCCCAGCTTCGCTTCACCTACGATTTCCAGCGCGAGCACGGCATCGCGCTCGAATGGCTGTCGCCGCGCGACGCGCTGAAGCGCGAGCCGCGCCTCAATCCGTCGCTCGCCGCCGCGGTCTATAGCCCCGACGATTATCAGGCCGATAACCGCATGCTGGTGCGCGCGCTGAAGCGCGCCTTCCTCGCCGCCGGCGGCACGCTGCACGAGCACGCATCGGTCGCCGCGATCGAGGTGGCCGCCGGCCGCGTCACCGGCCTAGTCGTCGGCGACACAAGCGTCGCTGCCGAAATTGTCGTGCTGGCGGCCGGCGCTTGGTCGGGCACGATCGCGGGCTTGCCGCCGGAGGGGTGCGCGCCGGTGCGGCCG
>JBOHLR010000096.1:0-9485 GCA_050729555.1 Allostellaceae bacterium | reverse complement strand
TTGTCGGGATAGATCGCGGCGGCGCGGACGAGGAACGACAGCGGTGTCAGCGGCGCATGATTCGCCGGCCCGCGCTGTAAGTGCGGTTCGTCGTAGATGCCCGACATTTCCTTCCCCCGCCTAACCTTAAGCGGGTCCGCGCCTGCCGCTCAAGATCGATGCGGCATGCCCCAAACCCACGCATCGTGACCGGGCGCGTAATCGAGGTTGGTCTGTGCCGGATTGCGATTGACCAACGGCCGGGCATAAAGCGGATGCCGCATGCTGCGGACTTCGTGCTCGATGGTGAACAGCACGCGGCCGTCCTCCGGATCGACGATGTCCTTGAAGCGATACTGGTGCTGATCGCTTTCCTCGAACACCAAGCCGCGCTGGGACAGCCAGCGATGCGGGCCCGAAAAATCGGCGATGTAGATCTGCACGTGATGGCCGTCGTAAGCCGGTTGAGCGTCGTCGGTCTCGCGGAAAATGAATTGCTGATCGATGCCGACCGCAACGTATGCGGCGCGGCCGCCGCCGTCCTTTTCCACAGTCGCGGGCGCGGTCAGCCCCTCGCGGTAGAACCGCGCGATGCCGTCGGCGGTGCCAGGCGGCGTTTGGAACTCGACGTAGGGTATGCCGAGCGTGATTCGGCCGAAACGCCGCGCTTCGGGCTCGTAACAGCGCAGCCGATTGCCCCACGGCGACACGACCTCGACATGATCGTTGCGCGCATTGAACCCGAACTGCGTGCCCGCGAGCCGCTGCTTAACCATCGCCAATCGGCCGAGCAGGGCCGCGCGATCCGGCATGACGATGCCGACATGACCGCGAAGCACCTGCGGCCGACCGGTCGGCAAATGGAACTGGCTGCGGCCGACGTTGATCCACATGTTTTCGGTGCCGGACATGAGATAGGGATCGCGCGTCAGGCCGAGGCCGGTGACATAGAACAGCGTTGACACGACCTGATCGGGAATCTGCACATTGACGTGCTCGAGCGCGACGATGTTGCCGAGATCTTCTTGCGTCCGATCGTATGGTTGGGCCATCGCCGCCCTTACCCGGTGCCTGTCGTTATACGCCGCCAAAGTCTACGAGACGGCGCCTGCGGCGTTCGGCATTTCCGATGCGCGCCACACCGGCGGCGCGAATTTCAACGGGATGATCAAGAGCCCGGCCAGGATCGCCATGATTCCAGCGACGCCGATGGCGACCGTAAAGCCGTGTTGAACGATCAGCACCGCCGACAGAATGCCGCCATAGAACCCGCCCGAACCTTTGGCGATAGCGTAGAGCACGCCGTAATTGCCGCCGGCCGCGACTTCGCCGAAATAATGGCCAATGGTGATCGGAAACAGCGAGAACAGCGACGCCCAGCAAAAGATTCCAAGAATGGCGGTGCAGACAAACAAGGTCTCGGCATGCATCGTGCCGGTCAGAATGGTTCCGAAAAGCAGCACACCGCAGGCGATATAGCTGAAGATCATCATATTCTCGCAGCCGAACTTCTCCGACAAGGCGCCGAGGCCGAATTTGCCGATGCCGTTGGCGATAGCGATGCCGCCGGCGGCGGCCGTCGCCGCCGCGGCGGTAAATTGAAAGCTGCGCGAATAGGCCACCATCTTGCTGATGCCGGCGAGACCGGCGCTCGAGATCAAGATGAAGGAGATGATCAGGACCCACATCTGCCAGGTCCGCAGCGCCTCGCCGACGGTGTATTGATGGCTCGACGGCCGTTTGATCGCCGTCTGCTTCGGCGTCCAGCCGGGCGGACGCCAGCCCGGCGGCGGATCCTTCATGAACAAAGCGGCGACGATCGACACGCCGCCCATGACCGCCGCCATGATGTAGATGACGTGGATGAAGACGCTCGGCGGTGCGTCGTGCGGGATCGCGCGG
The DNA here is from genome assembly GCA_050729555.1 of Allostellaceae bacterium. GTDB lineage: Bacteria > Pseudomonadota > Alphaproteobacteria > ATCC43930 > CGMCC-115725 > REEB95. The sequence goes on along the minus strand of JBOHLR010000096.1, from coordinate 7,604 downwards.
ATCGGAAAGATGAACGGCAGCGAACCCCATGAAAATGCGCCGGCGATCAACCCGGTCATGACGCCGCGCCGGTCGCAAAACCATTTGTTCCCGGTGGTAACTCCGTTGTTGTAGATGAAGCCCGCGAAGAAGCTGCCGACGCACCATAGCGCGAGCACCAGCGGATACGACGGCCCCAGCGACAGCGCGAAGATGCCGATGCCCATCAGGCAGCCGCTGATCGCGGTTGTCCAACGCGGCCCGAATTTGTCGCGCAGCATGCCGCCCGGCAGCATGCCGAACGACTGCAGAATGATGAACAACGTGAACAGCCAAGCGACCTGCTGATGCGACCAGCCATAGATGGTCGCCAGATGCCCGGACATCGAACTCCAGGCGTACTCGAACGGGCTGACGATGAACACGGCGAAGAAGGCGGCGGTCGCCACGACGTAGCGGCTGTAGCCGAGGATTTCACGATCGGTCTGTTCTCTCGCCATCTGCATTGCCCCCTCGGCGGATTTTTTACCTTTGGCCGGTTAGCGCTAATTCGTGCGCACCTTTACGACGACCTTGATCGCGTCGTCGATCCGTTCGCGTGCGTATTTGATCGCCGTCGGCACTTCGGCGAGCGGAAACGTGTGGGTATGGATGATCTTGGCATCGAAACGCTTCTGCGCCATGAACGCTGCGGCGCGATGCGTCGCGCTTTTGCCTTCGCCGCGGATGCCGAAGACATAAATGTTGTTGCGAACGAGATAGGCCAGATCGACCGGCACCGGATCGGCAGGAAACGCCGCAAGACAGATGCGGCCGCCGCGGTTGACCATCTTCGCGGTTTCATTGAGCGCATTGGGCGCACCCGAACATTCGAGGACGTACTGCACGCCCTTGCCCTTGGTGATGCGCTTCACCGCTTCGACGGGGTCTTCGTTGCGCACATTGACCACTTCGTCGGCGCCGAGCTTGCGGCCCATTTCAAGACGACGGTCGCGCGTGCCGGTGAGGATCACCGGCGATGCACCGAGAGCCTTAGCCACCGCTACACCCATCAAGCCAATCGGTCCCGGACCGGTGACGACGACGCCTTCGCCCGCAATCAGTCCGCCCATGACGTCGAGCCCATACATCGCCGTGCCGGCGGTGACGATGAGCGTCGCCTCTTCGTCGGACATTTCGTCCGGCACGTGAACCATGGTGTTGATGTTGTTGACCGCGTACTCGGCGAAGCCACCGTCGGTGGTGAAGCCATTGGCGCGATGGCCCTTCGAAGGAAAGCCGTAATTGAGGCACGAGGTGTACATGCCTTCGCGGCAACGCGGGCAGCGGCCGCAGCCCGCGTGGATTTCGACCGCGATGCGGTCGCCGATCTGGTACTCGTCGACCGACGGGCCCAGCTTCACGATCGTGCCCATATACTCGTGGCCAAGGGTGAAGTTCTTGTTGAATGGCGAGCCGCCTTCGACGATCGCCGGCAACCCATGACGCATGATCTCGAGATCGGTGGCACAGACCGCGATGGCGTCGATACGCACCAGGACCTCGGCCTTGCCGGGCTCGGGCACCGGCTTCTCGACCAGCTTGATTTCATTGGGCCCACCCAAAACCCAGGCTTTCATGGTGCCGGGGATCTGGAACTGATTCGTCCGTGCCGGTTGGCCCATGGGCGCAGTCCTCCGCGATCGGCATCCGTTATCGACGCGTTTGCGCTGGTCGTCAATCGGAACTGCTGGCAGGATCGGCGCCTCGTTCCCTCGCCACTCCGATCGGTTATCCATGAGCAACTTCCTCTCGAACGACGAACTCGCCGCCCTCGCCGCCTTCGACACGCCGACGATCTGCAACGCCCTGGAGATCGTCGCGCCCGAGCGGCGCGCCTTCGGTTTCAACCGCCGACCGCTGCTGTCGCCCCTGCCACAGACGAAGCCGGTGGTCGGCTACGCGCGCACTGTCATGATTCGTTCGCGTGAGCCAAGCCCGCGTAATAAAGCCGATGCACGTGCCGTCCGCCTCGCTTATTACGAAAGCTTCGGCGCCGCGCCGCATCCGACTCTTTGCGTTATGCAGGATGTCGACGGTCCCGATATCGGTTTCGGCGCGTTCTGGGGCGAGGTCCAATCGAACGTCCACAAGGCATTGGGCTGCATTGGCGTCATCACCGACGGCGCGGTGCGCGACATCGACGTCTGGGCGAAGGACTTTTTCGTCCTCGCCGGAACGGTCATGCCGTCGCACGCCCATGTCGACATCGTCGAATTCGGCAAAACCGTGAGTGTCGCCGGCATGGTCGTGTCGCAGAACGATTTGATCCATGCCGACCGGCACGGCGCGGTGGTCATTCCCTTGAACATCGCCCGCAAGATTCCCGAAGCTGCCAATCTGCTCGCCAAGCGCGAAAAGGTGATCCTCGACGCCTGCAAATCGCCGCGCTTCGGCATCGAGGATTTGCGCCAGGCTTTCTCCCGCGCCGACGACATCCATTAACGCTAACGCCGGCCGCGGCGGCGCGCGCGTTGTGCTATAATGCGTCATGCGCATCGATATCGTCGCCGACGTCATCTGTCCGTGGTGCTTTATCGGTAAGCGCCGGCTCGAGGCCGCGCTGGCGCAGCGGCCGACGATCGCGACCGAGATCACGTGGCGACCGTTCCAGCTCAATCCCGACATGCCGGGCGAAGGCATGCCGCGCGAGGCCTATCTCGCCGCCAAGTTCGGCGGCCAGGCGCATGCCAAGCGCATCAACCAGGCGGTGGTCGACGCCGGCGCCACCATCGGCATCCCGTTCGCGTTCGAAAAGGTCGAACGCACGCCCAACACGCTCACGGCGCATCGCCTGATCCGCTTTGCCCAGCGCACCGGCCGCGCCACGGAACTGGTCGATCGACTGTTCGCTGCCTATTTCATCGAGGGCCGCGACATCGGCGACCGCGATACGCTGGCGGCCATCGCCGGCGAGAGTGGCCTCGACGAGGCGGCAGCCCGCGGCTTTCTCGCTGGCACAAGCGAACGCGCCGAGGTCACGGCGGATGATGCCGGCGCGCGGCGCCTCGGCATCAACGCCGTGCCGTGTTTCATCTTCGACGGCCAGTACGCGATCTCCGGCGCGCAGGAGCCGCCGTTCTTCTTCCCGGTGTTCGATCTGGTGCAGAACGGCCCCAACCGCGCGGCGGTATAAGTCTTAGCCGTTCGCCGCGACCGGCTGTCGTCCCGCGGCAATCGTCTTCAGCTTCTCGAGCAGTTGGATCACGCCCTTGATGCGTGTGCGCGTATCGTCCCACTCGCGCACAATCACCAGGCGTTGATCCGGCCGCAGCCGCGCGCTGCCGGCCTGGCTCGCGATCCATCGCACCAGCGCCGCCGGATCGGCGACGCTGCCGGCGTGGAAGGTGATCGCTGCGCCCTTGGGCCCGGCCTCGATCTTCTCGACGCCCGCCTCGCGGCAGAGGCGTTTGATCGCGATGATCTCGAGCAGATTCTCGACCTCGGCGGGCAGCTTGCCGAAACGGTCGATGAGCTCGGCGGCGAAGGCCTCGATCTCTTGCCGGTCGACCAGATTGGCGATGCGGCGATAGAGGCCGAGCCGCACGTTGAGATCGGCGACGTAATTCTCGGGAATCAGCACCGACGTGCCGATCGCGATCTGCGGCGTCCACTCGGCATCGGCCTTGGCCTGATCGCCGCCGGTGCGCGCGATGGCAATCGCCTCCTCCAGCAAATGCTGATAAAGCTCGACGCCGACCTCGCGGATGTGCCCCGACTGTTCCTCGCCCAGCAGATTGCCGGCGCCGCGGATGTCGAGATCGTGGCTCGCCAGCGTGAAGCCGGCGCCCAATTGATCGAGAGTCTGCATGACTTCGAGCCGGCGTTCGGCCGTCGACGACAACACCTTGCCCGGCGGCAGCGTCAGATAGGCGTAGGCGCGGAGCTTGCCGCGGCCGATGCGGCCGCGCAGCTGATAGAGCTGCGCCAGGCCGAACATGTCGGCGCGATGGATGATCAACGTGTTGGCGGTCGGAATATCGAGACCGCTTTCGACGATGTCGGTGCACAGCAGCACATCGAACGCGCCGTCGTCGAACGCGGTCATTACCTTGTCCAGATGCGTCGGCGCGAGTTGGCCGTGCGCCACCGCTACGCGCGCTTCGGGCACCAGCTGCTTCAGCTCGTGCTCGACGTCGGCAATGTCGGCGATGCGCGGCACAACGCAGAATACCTGGCCACCGCGATGCAACTCGCGCACGATCGCCTCGCGCACCACCACCGGATCCCAGGCCATGACGAAGGTGCGTACGGCGAGCCGGTCCATCGGCGGCGTCGCGATGATGCTCATCTCGCGCACGCCGGCGAGCGCCATCTGCAACGTGCGCGGGATGGGCGTTGCGGTGAGAGTGACGACGTGCACGTTGGCCTTGAGTTTCTTCAGCCGCTCCTTCTGCGCCACGCCGAAATGCTGCTCCTCGTCGATCACCAGCAATCCCAGGTGGCGAAAGCCGACTCCCTTGCCGAGCAGCGAATGCGTGCCGACAACGATGTCGACGCGGCCTTCGGCCATATCCTTCTTGATTTGGTCGGCGCGCTTTGGCGGCACGAAGCGCGAGAGCTGTTCGATCCGCACCGGCATCCCGGCAAAGCGATTGACGAACGTGCGGTAATGCTGACGGGCCAACAAGGTCGTCGGCACGACGACCGCGACCTGCGTGCCGGTCATCACCGCGACGAAGGCAGCGCGGAGCGCCACTTCGGTCTTGCCGAAGCCAACGTCGCCGCAGATTAGGCGGTCGGTCGGTCGGCCCGACGACAAATCGCCGAGCGTGTCGAGGATCGCCTTGTCCTGATCGTCGGTCTCGGGATACGGGAAGCGCGCGGCGAATTCTTCGTATGCGCCTTCCGGCGGCGCCATCGCCTCGCCTTCCTTGAGCTGACGTTCGGCTGCGAGCTGGATCAGTTCGCCGGCGATGTCACGAATGCGCGCCTTCACCCGCGCCTTGCGCGATTGCCAAGCCACGCCGCCGAGCCGATCGAGCTGCGCCGCCGCGTCCTCGGAACCGTAGCGCGACAGCACCTCGATGTTCTCGACCGGCACGAACAGCTTGTCGTCGCCGGCATAAATCAGCCGCAGGCAATCGTGCGGCGCGCCGGCAACTTCGAGCGTCACCAAGCCATCGTAGCGGCCGATGCCGTGGTCGGCATGCACCACCAGATCGCCGAGGGTCAGCGTCGCGACTTCGGCGACGAACTGATCAAGATTGGTCCGCCGCCGCGCCGGTCGCGCCAGACGATCGCCGAGAATGTCCTGCTCGGTGATGAGCGCACCATCGCCGGCGACATAGCCGCGCTCCAATGGCAACACGGCGAGCCCGGCGTGGCCCTTCGGCAGACCGAGAAAACCCTGCCAGAACTCGACGAACGCCGGCTCCGCGATGCCGTGATCTTTCATCACGGTTTTGAGGCGTTCGGCCGAGCCAGTGCTATAGGCCACGATCAGCGTCTGCCTGCCGGCGGCGGTTTCGACATCAAGCTGTTGCCGAACGGCGTCGAACAGATTGACACTGGGATCGGCGCGCGCCGCGCTGAAATCCGGCCCCGGTCGCGCGCCAGTATCGAACGCCGTGGCGCTTTCCGGCGCTGCGAATGGCGACAGTTGCGCGACACGGCGGCCAGCGAGCGCCTTGGCCCACTCGGCATCGCCGAGATAAAGAAGCTCGGGCCGCAGCGGCCGATAGATCGGCGCCGCGCCAAGCGCACCGCGCGCAACGGGCGCGGTCTCGCGCGCGTTGTGGAAATCGGCGATGGCGACGACGCGCTCGCCGCGCACCTCTTCGGCCTGATGATCCAGCACGACGTCGGCGCCCGGCAGATAATCGAAAAGCGTATCGAGGCTTTCGTAGAACAGGGGCAGGAAGTGCTCCATGCCGGCATGCCGCCGGCCGGCACTGACCGATTCATAAAGCGGATCGTTCTGCACGCCGGCGCCGAACGCGTCGCGATAACGCGAGCGAAAACGTTCGATCACCGGCTGGTCGAGCAGCACTTCGCTCATCGGCTTGAGTTCGGCGCGCTCAAGCGCGCCGGCACTGCGCTGACTCAGCGGATCGAACGAGCGGATGGCTTCGAGCCGGCCGCCGAAAAAATCCAGCCGCAGCGGCGCCGGTGCGCCCGACGGATAGAGATCGATCAGGCCACCGCGCACTGCATACTCGCCCGCTTCGCGCACCGTCTCGGCGCGGTTATAGCCGTTGCGTTCGAGAAATGCTTTGAGCCGGTCGAGCGGCAAATCTGCGCCGCGATCCAGGATCAGAGTGCGCTCAGCAAAGAGCTTGCGCGGCGGCACGCGCTGGATGACGGCATTGATCGTCGTCAGAACGACGCGCGGCCCGGCCTCGCCACGCGCGAGCTCCGCCAAAACGGCAATGCGTCGCGACACGATCTCGGGATTGGGCGAGACGCGGTCGTAGGGCAGACAATCCCAGGCGGGAAATGTCCGCACCTCGAGCTCGGGATGGAAGAAACCCAACGCCGCGCGCATGCGCGCCATGCGCCCGTCGTCGCGGCCGACATGGATCAGCGTGCGGCCGGTGCGCGCGACCACGCCGCCGAGGACAAAGGCGTCGTGACCTTCGGGCGCGTTGGCGAGCACGAGGCGTTCGTCGCGCGGCGGTGCCGAGAAAAAGGTGTCGAGCGCGCTCATGGCCGGGAACCGGAAGGCGAGCAGCAGCCGCATCACCGCGCCGTCGCGCGGCGGCTTGACGCGGCCATAGATCCAGTCGAACAGCGTGTCGTCATCCTCGGCAAGGATGGACTCGTATTCCGTCAGATCGGTTGGGCTGAAATTCGGCAAATAGTTATCCGCGAAAGCGCCCAGGAACAGGTCGCTTTCCTTGGTGCCGCGGTGGCGGCTTTGGTAGAGCAGCCGCTTGCGCTGCTTCTCCACCCCGTCTTCTTCCTGTGCCATAGCGGGGCTGTCTCGGCGGCGATATTGCCGCGAACGCCGCTTCTTGCAAGCACCAAAGACGCATCGGCCCATGCGGCGCCGGGATGACAGGTGGTGTCTCGCCTGTTAGAAAGCGACCGCAGGGAGGACGCGCATGGCCGCCAAGCCGTACATCGTCGCGCTGGAAGAGCATTATCACGACCCACAGATTCTCGCGGTCGCGCAGTTCGAGGGCCGCGCCAATCCCGAACTGGCCAAGCGGCTCGACGATCTCGGCGAGTTGCGCCTAAAAGAGATGGACGCGGCCGGCGTCGACTATCAGGTGCTGTCGCTCGGCGCGCCGGCGACCCAGCGCTTGCCGGCGGATTCCGCGCTCCAGCTGGCACGCAGCGTTAACGACCGGCTGGCCGACGTGGTCAAGACGCATCCCAAGCGCTTCGGCGCCTTCGCGGCGCTGCCGACGACGACCGACGCGAAGCACGCCGCCGATGAATTGGAACGTTGCGTCACCAAGCTCGGCTTCGTCGGCGCGATGATCCACGGCCTGTCGAACGGCGTGTTCCTCGACGACAAAGGGTTCTGGCCGATCTTCGAGCGCGCCCAAGCGTTGGACGTGCCGCTCTATTTCCATCCCGCCAAGCCGCACCAGGCGCTGATCGACACTTATCTTAAGGACTATCTCGGCAAGCACCCG
>JBOHLR010000095.1:0-9554 GCA_050729555.1 Allostellaceae bacterium | reverse complement strand
ACCTTGTCGTCGTCGATTTCGGCGGCGAGGATTTCGCGCGGCAGCGTCAGATAGACGGGACCGCGCGGATCGCTTTGCATCATCGTGTGCGCGCGGCGCAGCACCTCGTTCACGACGACGCCCGACGGCAGCATGTATTCCCATTTGACGTACGGCCGGACGATGCTGGCCATGTCGTAGGGGTCCTGGACGAAGTGGACGTAGGTGTCGCGCGATCCGGTGAGCTCGCCGTGGATGGTGAACGGCGCGCGCCCGGCCATGATCAGAACCGGCAGGCGGGTGCGCGCCAAATTGTGCAGTGCCATCGCGGCGTTGGCCGTGCCGGCGTCGACATGCACCAGCACCGCCTGGCCCTTGCCGGTAGCAAGCGCATAGCCGCCCGCCATGTGGACGGCGACGTTCTCGTGCGGGCAAAGAATCACCTCGGGTGGCCGGCGGTTGGTTTTTTCCCAGCGCGCCAGCTCTTCGATGATCGGCGCGTGATCGGTGCCGAGATTGGCGAATACATAGTCGATGCCGAGCTCGACCAGTCCCTGCAGCAGATGATGGGCGGCGGTATGCGTGGTCATGCGAACCATTCCGAGACGATGGGCAATGCGACGCGCCTGGAGGCTATTTCAGGCGCGCGGCCGCTTCCTTGACGAGACTGAGATCGAGATATTTCGATGCATCGAGCTTGGTTTTGAGGAATCCGAGCTGCTGCGCGGTATCGAGATTGCGTTGCAAGGCGGCGATATTCGGCAACCCGTTGGGATTGCGGTATTGGTCCTTATGGGTCAGCAACCAGCCGGTAAAGAGCTCTGGCGGCCGCTTGGTGAACTCGGCGACGAGCTTGACCGCCTGATCGTGGTTCTTGGGATCGAGGTACCAGCGCAAGGCGCGCAAGCTGTCTTCCATGAAATCGACCAGCGCGGCGCGGTGCGCCTTGATGAATCTGGCGCGTGCTGTCCACAGCGCGAATTGGGATTCGCCGACGGCCTCCTTCTCGGTGAACAGGATGTTGGCCTTGTCCATCAACTCGGGGTCGTTGGCGCTCAGCACCGTGGCGGTGATCAGCGTGACTTTGTTCTCGAGCAGCGCCGCCTTCATGTTGGGAAACGCGATCTCGACGACGCTGTAATCGCGTTTGTCTTCGAGCCCGTGCTTCATCAGCATGGCGCGCATCGCGATGTCGACGCCGCTGCCGATGGCGTTGGTTGCTACCACCTTACCCTTCAAGTCCTCGACCTTTTCGATGCCGCTCGACTTCAGCACCACGTAGGGCTCGGTGAAGTAGCCGGGAACGCCGTCCTCGAAATCGTCGAAGATGACGCGCAGATCGTCGATGCCGGCGTTCTCGATGGTCGTGCCGAAGGTCGGATAGGTGAACGGCGCGATGTCGAGCTGGCCCGCCGCGATCGCCGTGATCATCGACGGCGTGCCCTGGAAGTGCACCGGCTCGAACGTGTAGCTCTTGCCCAAGTGCTGTGCAACGCCGGGCGGCGCCAGCAGCACCGGCGTCAGCTCGGGCGGGCATGCCACCCAGCCGACGCGCAGCGGCAGTGGATCGGCCTGTGCCGCCGCCAATCCGACGAGCAATCCGACGGAAGCGACGACGGCGGATATGAAGTGTCTGGGCATGTCTCCTCCCCGGATGCGACGGCGCCTCTACCGGGCGCTCGCCGCAGCACCGACTCAAATCCGAACAGGTTCAGTTTTCAAGCGCTGCATGGCTGGCGGCCGTCAGGCGCGGGCCTTTTCGCGGCCGCCGGCGGGCAGACGGTCGCGCAACACCGGCATGACCTCGCGCGCGAACAACTCGGTATTCCGACGCGTCAGGTCGGCTGGCAGGGTGCCGAAATGCAGGTTCGGCAGGACCAGGTTGAAACCGGCGCGGTCCTGATACTCGCTCAGCCGACGCCGCACCGTTTCCGGACTGCCGCAGATGAATTGGCCTTGCTCGATGAGCTCTTCCATCGTGCGGCGGCGGCCGAGGCTGGCTTTCGCCGCCATGACGCTCTTCATCGATGACAACGACAGGTAACCGGGCGGGAGCAGCATCTCCATCGGCATACGGAGAAACTTGTTGACGAAGAATTCGATGTGCGGCTTCGCCTCTTTCAACGCCTGCTCGTCGGTCTTGGCGACGTAGGTGGTGATCGACCAGCCGAGCTGATCGGGCGACGCTTCGTAGCCCGATTTGCGCGCTTCCTCGCGATACATGTCCATGTAGCGGAACAGGGCCGTCACCGGGCTGAAGGTCTGAAGGTAGACGTAACGGCGTTCTTTCGCCGACGCCCAGCGGATGGTCTCGCTCGATCCTTGCGACGGGATCCACACCGGCGGATGCGGCTGCTGGTAGGGCCGCGGCCATAAGTTGACGTAATTGAATTGATAGTACTTGCCCTCGAACGGGAATGGGCCGGGCTGGGTCCAGGCGCGCAGGATCAGGTCGTGCGCCTCGTGAAAACGGTCGTGGCTCTCGGTCGGGTTGACGCCGCTGGCGTGGTACTCGACGCCGATGCCGCGCACAAAACCCGCGATCAGCCGCCCGCGCGTGATGTTGTCGAGGATGGCGTATTCCTCGGCCACAGTAAGCGGATTGTTGAGCAGCGGCAGGGCGCGACCGAGCACGGCGATCTTGACGGTCTTGGTGCGGCGCGACAACGCGCCGGCCAGCACGCCCGGCGTCGGCATCAAGCCATAGGCCGTCTGGTGATGTTCGTTGACGCAGACTCCGTCGAAGCCCAGCGCGTCGGCGTATTCGATCTCGTCGAGATAGCGGTTATAGAGTTCGGCGCCTTTCTGGGGGTCGTAATTGCTGTTCGGATAGAGCAGCCAATCGGTGATGTAGCTCTTGTCGTAATCGGGATCGAGATAGGCGTACGGCATCAGGTGGAAGAAGAAGAATTTCATCGGCCGCTCTCCGTAATGAAGCGCGTCACACGCTCGACGAAAATGTCCTTCTTCTCGATCTGGGGCAGATGGCCGCAATCCGGCACGATCTCGATCTCGGCTTGCGGCAGGCGCTCGGCAAAACCTTGAGACATCGCGACCGGCAGGATCCGGTCTTCGCGCCCCCAGACGACAAGCGTCGGCAGTTTGATGCGCTTCAGCCACTTCATCAGTAGCGGGTCGTAGAACCGCGGATGCCAGGCGAGGCGCGCGACCGTGTAGATGTTCTTCATCCGAACGTCGGCGCCGGCCGGATCGACCGCGCGCTTCGCCGCCTCGTCGCCCATCGCCTTGTCGTGGAACAGCTGTCGGGCCAGCTCTTCGGCCGGCCACAGAAACATGTCCGGCTTGTGGACGCCGGGAACGTTGATGCCGGCCGGGCCGATCAGCGTCAATGTTTTGAGGCGCGATGCGTCGAGCATCGCCATCTCGGCCGCGATCCAGCCGCCGAGCGAGCCGCCCATCAAATGGACGCCGGTGAGATTTTCGGCGGCGAGAAACTCGAGATAAAACAGCGCCACGTCGTGGATGCCGTCGAGCCATTCGGGTGTGTCGGAGCGGCCGAACCCGGGGTGCTCGGGCACGATGACGCTGAATTGCCGGGCGAGATCATCCATCCACGGCAGCCACAATCCGCCGCCGCCCGAGCCATGGAGATAGACCAGCGATGCGCCGCTGCCGCCGCGCATCACGTGGATGCTACAGCCGTGCAGCGTCTCTTTGGTTTCGGTGTGCCCCGCCATGATCCCGATCGTCCGCGCGCGGTTGGTGCGGGCGTCATGTCAATGGATCGGGCGGTCGCTGTCAACGCGCCGCCGCGCCGTGGCCCGTTGCGACATGGGCAAAGTGGGCAGGAACCAACTGCGGCAGCTGCCGTTCAGAGCGGTGCACCCAGGGAGAGTCGCATGTTGAAATGGGCGCTGTTCTTTCTGATCATTTCGATCGTCGCTGGCGTCTTCGGCTTCACCGGCATTTCCGCGGCCGCGGCGGGGATCGCCAAGATCCTGTTCGTCATCTTCCTTATCGTTTTCCTGGCCCTGCTGGTCATGGGATTGATCGCCGGTAACGCGCTTTTATAGGCCGACAGCGAAGATTTCGCTGCGCAGGCGACGGGCGGCCAGCTATTTTGCCCCTGCAACCCGGGGGCCTTATGAGGCTTTGCCGCTACAACGACAATCGCATCGGCATCGTCCGCGGCGGCGCGGTGCATGACGTGACCGCGATCGTCGACGAACTGCCCGCGCAGCGCTATCCGCTGGCGCTCGGCGATCCCTTGATCGCGCGCCTCGATGCGCTGCGGCCGAAGCTCGAGAAGCTCGCCGATCAGGCCAAACCAGTGCCGGTTGCCGCCGTGCGACTGCGCAGCCCCGTCGCCAATCCGTCGAAGATTATCGGCACGCCGGTGAATTACCACGCGCATCGGCTCGAAGCCGACAGGGACAAGGAGATTGCGGTCTATTCGCCATCGGCCCGCGCGCGGCCGATCGAGGAGCAGGGCTTGTTCCTGAAGGCGATCAGCGCGCTGGTCGGGCCGTCCGAAGGCGTCGCGGTTCGCTTTCCCGATCGGCGCACCGACCACGAAGCCGAGCTCGGCTTGGTCATCGGCAAGCGCGCCGCCAACGTCTCCGAGGCCGACGCGCTCGGCTATGTCGCCGGCTACGCGATCGCGCTCGATATGGTGGTGCGCGGGTCCGAGGACCGCAGCTTCCGCAAATCGATCGATACTTATGCCGTGCTCGGTCCGTGGCTGGTGACGGCCGACGAAGTCGGCGACCCGTCGAAGCTGGCGTTTTCGCTCAAAGTGAACGGCGAGACGCGCCAGGCGTCGAACACCAGCCTGATGGTGATGAATATTCCGCGCCAGATCGCGTGGGCATCAACCTTTTACGCGCTGCTGCCTGGCGACATCATCATGACTGGAACCTGCGAAGGCGTCGCGCGCGTGGTGCCGGGCGACACGATGACGCTCGAGTTCGAGCGCATCGGCCGTATGGAGGTTCCGGTTCGCGGTGCGTGAGGATTAGTTGGCGTGCGCGATCCGACCGCCGTCCGGATCGACGGCGACTTCGCGCGGCCCACCGTCCCGCGTCACGTTGGCGATAAATCCCGTACCGGCGGGACGGATGGCATTGACTTGTACGTAGCCGTGGTCCACGAGCACGTTGAGCGCACGCGTCTCGCGATCGGCAGCGGCGCTAGGCGGCGTGATGCGGCCGGTATCGGGATTGACCGTGACAACATAGTTGCCGCGCGGGTCGTCGACGGTGGCCTCGAAGGTGCGGCCGACGCGACTCATGTCGTGGAATTGCCCGTAGCCCGCCGCGGCAAGATCGTTGAGCGCTGCGACTTCGCGCCGTTGTTCGACGGCGCCCGCCGCCACTATCGGATGTGACGGCTTAAGCGCTTTTTTCGGCAGCACGGCGGGGCCGGCGGTCGGATTGATCTGCGACAGCGAACGCGCATCGGGGATTGGCGCGGCGACGGGCGGTGGCGCCACGTGCGGCGCCGGCGGGATTGGCGTCGGCGCCGGTTCAATCGGCACGCTTGCCGTCGGTGGATCCGCCATCGCGACGCCGGCAAATGCCCAGGTTAAGGCGATGGCGGCGGTAATGGCCCGTTTCATGGCGCGCTCCTCGCGGCGGCATCCGGCTGGGCACCGACCGCTCAAATTTGGCTCAATTGTATGATTTTCGCGTAATTCCCGACAAGGCAGCCCATGACTAAACTGTGGCCGGCCGCCGGGTTGGGGCGAACCTGAATTTGGCGTTATAATTCATATCAACCGAGGGAGCGGTTCGTCGGGAGCGGTTCGTCTGCCGCGCCGGCGCGAACCGTCCCAGCCTAGCGTGGAGGGTCGCCATGAACGTCAACGATATTCTCAAGGCCAAAGGCCGCGAGGTTGCGACTGTCGCACCCGACGCCACGGTAACGGACGCAGTGCGGTTGCTGCATCGTCGCGGCATTGGTGCGCTCGTTGTCAGCGCCGACGGCAATCGTCTCGACGGCATCCTGTCCGAACGCGACGTCGTGCATGCGCTGGCGGCACGCGGCGCGGCGGTGCTCGACATGCGGGTTGCCGAATTGATGACGCGCCGCGTCGTCACCTGCGCGCCCAACGACACGATCGCCGAGCTGATGGGCGAAATGACGCGCCGCCGCATCCGTCATCTGCCGGTCGTCGATCGCGGCCGTCTGGTCGGGCTCGTCAGCATTGGCGACGTAGTGAAGAACCGGCTCGAAGAAATGGAGTTCGAAACCACGTCGCTCCGGCAGTTCATCGCCGGCGCGGCCTAGGATACGAAAAACGGCGTCGCGCGAGATGCCGCGCGGCGCCGCCCGAAGTTAAACGTCCGCTTTCCGATTAGTGGCCGCCGGTCCCGAAGCCGCCGCCAGCGCCGGCATTGCCGCCGAGGCCGACTTGGCCTTGCGAGTTCACGCTGCTGTGCGTGTTTCCGGTCAGTCCAGGATCGCCGCTGGTGTTGCCTTTCAGCCCTGCGTCGCCGCTGGTATTGCCGGTTAGACCTGGATCACCAGAGACGTTGCCGTTGACGCCGGTTTTGGCGCCGGTGGATGTACCTGCGCCGTTGACGCCAACGCCGACGCCGACATTGACGCCGGCACCGCCGCCGCTCTGAGCGAAACATGGCGTTACGCCGACGGCGCCGCCGTGCGAAGAGAAACTTGGCACGAAGAGGATCGTGGCCAACGCCGTCGTGCCGGCGATCGTGAGCTTGGTCATGCGGTGATTCGTCTTCATGATCGGATTACCTCCACGGTCGTTGCTAGGAAGATTTCCGGACGCTGAAAAAGGCGGCGCGCAGAGCGCGCTGGCCGAACTGCCGGTGGGGGGAGGATCGGCAGGGCGGCGCAGGGCGCGCTCTACGCGTCTCAGTCCGATATAACGCGCGTCTTGGGCAACCAAAGGGCGAAATGATGACGCACAGATTGGTCACGCCGTGTGACCGGATTTGGGCGGTTCTTGTTGGCCCGGCCTTCAGCCGACAACACGCAGCCGCGGCTTCGCGGTGGTGACCATCCAGTCGTAGATGGCTTCATAGTCGTGGGCCATACGGCGCGCGGTGAAGCGCTCTTCGAAGCGGCGGCGGATCTTGTCGCGCGGCAGGCGGTCGATTTTCTGCACGGCTGCCGCTGCCGCCTGTTCGTCGGCGACGATGAAGCCCGTCAATCCATCTTCGACGATCTCGGATACCGAGCCGCTATTGTAGGCGATCACGGGCGTGCCGCACGCCATCGCCTCAATCATGACCAGGCCGAACGGTTCCGGCCAGTCGATCGGCATCAGCAACGCCTTCGCGCCGCTGAGGAACTCGGATTTTTCGCCGTCGCTGATTTCACCAATGAATTTGACGTGGCGTTGCAAGAAAAGCGGCTTGATGTCACGCGCGAAATAATCGCGATCGACCTGGTCGATCTTGGCCGCAATCCGTAACGGCGTTTTTGCCAGCGCGGCGATACGGACGGCGCGGTCGATGCCCTTTTCCGGCGAAATTCGGCCAAGGACCGCCAGATACTCCGGCCTAACCGGAAGCGGCGTCAGCAACTTTTCCGGCAACCCATGATGCACCGTCCGTACCCAATGCGCCTTCGGGACCGGCCGTCGCTGCGCGTTTGAAATCGACACCACCGGGACGTCGTTGAACGTCTCGAAAACCGGCTGGTGCTCGTTCAGATCGAGCCGCCCGTGCAGGGTCGTCAGGAACGGGGTTGTCTGCCGCGAGAAGACGGAAAACGGATAATAGTCGAGATGAAAATGGAGCAAATCAAACTCAGCCGCGCGCCGCCGAACCTGCTCCAACATGACCATGTGCAATGCCATCGGGTCGCGGATCGAACCGTCGAGCCGCAAGGCCCGCTGCGACATCGGCTCGAGCTTGGCCGCGGTTACGGAATCGCCGCTGGCGAAAAGCGTCACCTCGTGGCCGAGCGCCACGAGTTCCTCGGTCAACCACGAAACCACGCGCTCGGTCCCCCCATAGAATTTCGGCGGGATTGCCTCCGTCAGCGGCGCTATTTGTGCAATACGCATAGGGATACCTCCGTTCAAATCCTCTTCGAATGCGGAAGAGCGAGCAGGTGAGATCGCTGTAACTCTTCTCGTTTTGCGTCCGCGATAATGTCGCTAGTGAAAACGGCGTATTTCGGGCATCGGCCAAAAACGCGGATTTGTCACAGCAGTTGCGACCACGATCGCCCATCATTTGAACACGATCATCATCTAGGTTTCCCGCCGATGAACACGATCACCACCTATGCTTCCCGCCCGCTTGCTTTCTTCTGGCGCTACATTGCCAGGCACCCGTTCGGGCATGCGGCGATTTTCCTGTCGGTCCTGGCTGCCGTGGGTTGCTCGGTCAGCCAGCAGTACGGCATCAAGTTTCTCATCGACACTCTGGCGTCCGGCCCGGTGGCAGCACACCTTTGGCAAGCGTTTGCGTTGCTGGTGGTGTTGATGGTCGGCGACATGCTGCTCTGGCGTGTCGGCGGCCTGATCGCGAGCCGCATTTTCGTTGCCGTTACCGGCGACGTCCGCGGCGATCTGTTCCGCCATCTCACTGGCCATGCGCCGCACTTCTTCAATCAGCGTCTTCCCGGCATGTTGAGCGGCCGTGTCACCGCGACATCGAACGCGGTCTTTACGGTCGAAAACTTGTTCATGTGGAACGTTCTACCGCCGTGCCTCGCGACCCTCGGCGCGATCGCCTATCTTGCCTTGGTCAGTCCGGTGATGACGGCAACCCTTGCGGCGGTAGCTGGGACGCTCGTCGTGATTTTATTTCGTCTGGCGGCCGCCGGCACGCCGTTGCATCGCGGCTTCGCCGATAAAGCGGCGCGTGTCGATGGCGAGATGGTCGACGTCATCGGCAACATGCAGCTGGTGCGCGCGTTCGGCGGGCTGGCGCGCGAGCATCGGCGGTTCGATGCGGCCGTCGGACAGGAAATGGTCGCGCGCCGCAAAAGTCTGATCTATCTGGAAAAGCTCCGGATCATCCATGCTGGCGTCACCATCGTCCTGGTCTTCGTTTTGCTGGGCTGGGCGCTCCTGATGTGGCAGCACGGCGCGGCGACCACTGGCGATGTCGTTCTCGTCTGCACGCTCGGCTTCACGATTCTGCACGCCACGCGCGATCTCGCGGTGGCGCTGGTCGACGTGACGCAGCACATGGCGCGGCTGAGCGAAGCGATCGAGACGCTGCTCGTCCCGCACGCGCTCACCGACCATCCGGAGGCCGCAGCCTTCCGTCCGGTGGGTCACGGCGTCGTCTTCGATCGCGTCTTGTTCGCCTATCCCGACGGCCGCGAAGTGTTCCGCGATTTCAACCTGCGCTTTGCGGCCGGCCGGCGCACCGGCCTGGTCGGCGCATCCGGCGGCGGCAAGTCGACGATCTTCATGCTGCTCCAGCGCTTCCACTCCGTGCAGGGCGGCCGCATCATGATCGATGGCCAGGACATCGCCCGCCTGAAAGAAGACAGCCTGCGCGACGCCATCGCCTATGTGCCGCAGGATCTGTCGATGCTGCACCGCTCCGTTCTCGAAAACATCCGTTACGGCCGACCTGACGCGAGCGACGCCGACGTCGCTGCCGCGGCGCGCGCCGCGT
>JBOHLR010000094.1:0-9640 GCA_050729555.1 Allostellaceae bacterium | reverse complement strand
CTTTACCTGCTGCACCGCGCGGCGCCGCTGGCGCCGATGCGCGTCGCAGCGATGGGCGGATTGGGCGTCGCTTCGATCGCCGCCTTCGCGCTCCAGTTCTTCCATCCGTTCGACGTCACCTTTCTCGACCTGGGAACCCAGGTCATCACGGTCGGCCTCGTCGTGCTGACGGCGAGCGTCTACGAACGGATGATGGCGGCGAAGGTCGGGCGTTGACAGCCACCGGGAAAAATAAAACCCCTCGGAGCGAAACTCCGAGGGGCTTGAGGACGCGCCGGTCGCGGGGGGAGAACGACGGGCGCGCTTGGTGGCGCGCCGTTTCAGGCGCCGACCGCGAGGCTCGGCTGGTCGTAGCCGTAAGAGTCGTGGCCGAACGCCGGCGTGGACACCAGGTTCTTTTCGGCGCCTTGAGCGTGATTGACCTGCGATGCGGTCGAGGTCCAGGTGACGTAGCCCGGAGGCGCCGAATCCGCGGTGGCGGCGAACGCGACGGGCGAAGCGAAGGCGAGCGCCGCGACCGCGGCGAACAGGGCGAATGTCTTCGACATGGAACTCTCCTTGGTTTGACTGGCGGA
This sequence comes from Allostellaceae bacterium, assembly GCA_050729555.1. GTDB lineage: Bacteria > Pseudomonadota > Alphaproteobacteria > ATCC43930 > CGMCC-115725 > REEB95. The sequence continues at coordinate 9,065 of JBOHLR010000094.1, read as the reverse complement.
ACCGGGGGTTGGTCCGCTTCGGTGCCTGCAATGTGCGCGCGGCGGCGCGCGAGCGGAAATGCCGACGATCTATGATCGCGATACCGGCGGGTTATGGTACGATGCGCGAGCGCGCCCACCGCGTGCGGCGGGGCGGAAATCTCACGAGATCGTGATCGCGCGATGGAATTGAGCCAGATCCGTTACTTCACGGCGCTGGCGCGCGTGCTCAATTTCACGCGGGCCGCCGAGGCCTGCAACGTGACGCAGCCAGCGCTGACGCGCGCGATCCAGAAGCTCGAGGACGAGCTCGGCGGGCCGCTGTTCCTTCGCGAACGCAATCTGACGCAGTTGACCGAGCTCGGCCGCGTCATGCTGCCGCTATTGGAGAAAGCGCAGGCGGCGGCACAGGCGGCACGCGATCAGGCCGTCGCCTTCCGCAAGCGCGACAGCTCGCCGGTCCGGATCGGCCTCGACGCGTCGCTGGCGGCGGCATTGCTGACGCCGGTTGTCGCCGAGCTTTCGCGCACCGTGAGCACGCTCGACCTGTCGGTCCAACAGGACGAGACCGTCGGTTTAGCCGCCCGTCTGCTCGAAGGCGAAGCCGACGCAGCGTTGCTGATCGACGACGGCCGCATTCCCGAGCGCGTCCATCGCTGGCCGCTCTTCACGGAAGGCTTCGTCATCGTCTGTCCGCCGGATCATGCGCTGGCCAAGCTCGATGCCGTGCCGATCTCCGTGCTCGGCGGACCGAAGCTGTTGATGCGCGACACCAACGGTTGCGCCTTGCGTGTGGCGCTCGACCGGATGTGCGCCGCCGCGGGCGTGACACCGCACGTGCGCCTTGCCGCCAGCACGGGCGAGCAGGTCGCCGAGATGGTGAAGGCCGGTCTTGGGATCACCTTGGCGGGTGCGCGGCATCCAATTCCGCCGCCGCTGGTGACGCGGCCGCTCGAAGCCGGCGAAGGCGAACGGCGGGTGGTGCTGGCGGCGCCGGCCGGGCGGGAGCATGGCCCCACCGTCGCCCTGTTCATCCGGCTGATGCGCGCCCGCGCGTGGGCCGACCTGCCGGCGGCGGCATGATCGCGGCGGCGTGCATGGAAACCATTACCCATCGGCCATGGACCCGGACCCTGTCGCCTGCTGCAATGGCGGGTGAAGACAAAGGCGCGACCGCATGGGCCTGAACGACGAACTTCGCAAGCTTGCCGACTCGCGCTGGGGCGAAGGCCGCATGCGTCAGGTCTATAACGCCCTGGCGGCGCACCTCACGGATGCCGCCAAGGACGCGCTCAAGGTCGGCGACACGCTGCCGGATTTCGTGCTGCCCAATGCCGAGGGCCGGCTGGTCTCGTCGCGCGAGTTGCTGGCGCAAGGGCCGCTGGTGGCGGCGTTCTTCCGCGGCGAATGGTGCCCGTTCTGCAATTTGACGTTGGCCGCGCTCGAGGACGCGTTGCCGCGCATCGAGTCGGCCAAGGCGCGGCTGGTGGCGATGACCCCCGATGCCAACGGCCTGGCGTTGCGCGCCAAGCACCGCAACAGCCTGCACTACGACGTGCTGTGCGACATCGACAATGGCGTGGCGATGCAGTTCGGTATCGTCTATCGCGTGCCCGACGAATACCGGAAATTTCTCGAAGATTACAAATGCGACCTCGAGGCGCGGCACGGCAACGACATGTGGACGCTGCCGATGCCGTCGGCCTTCGTCATCGACCGCAAAGGCGAAATCCGCTACGCCTTCGTCAACGGCGACATTCTCGAGCGCGCCGAGCCCGACGAGATCATCAAGGTGCTGGAAAAGCTTTAGACGGCCAGCCAGCTCAGGCGGCGAATTGATAGGCCGCCATGCTCATGCTGCCGAGCGTGAAGCCCTGGTTGATGCGCGTCACCGTCGGCTGATCGCCGGCGGCGCCGTAGGCGACGAAGATCGGCAGGAAATGCTCGGGTGTCGGCTGCGCGCGTTTGGCCTCGGGCGCGGCGGTTTCCCAATCGAGAAAATCCTTTTCCTTGTCGGCAGCGAGCGTCGCCGCCAGCCACTCGTCGAAATTCTTTGCCCACGCGGGCGTCGGCCCGCCATCGCGCGCCATCTCGCGCAGATTGTGCACCGCGCCGCCGGTCGCGAGCACCAGCACGCCCTCGTCTTTGAGCGGCCGCAACGCTTGACCAAGGCGGACGTGCCAGCGGGCATCGCGCTGCGGCTGGACCGAGAGCTGCGCCACCGGCACGTCGGCATCGGGATACATGTTCTGGAGCGGCACCCAGGCGCCGTGATCGAGACCGCGCTGTGCCTCGATCTGCACCGGAACCGACACGGCCTCGAGCAGCGAAACCACCCGGTCGGCGAGCGCCGGCGCGCCCGGCGCGTCATAGCGGATGCGGTAAAGCGCTTCAGGAAAACCGTAAAAGTCATGGATCGTTTCGTTGGTCGGCGGCGCGTTGACGGTCGGCTCGCGCGTCGTCCAATGCGCCGAAACCGCCAGCACGGCGTTCGGCCGCGGCAGCTCGCGGCCGAGCTTTTTCCAGAATTCGCCGGTGGCGCCGGGATCGACCGCCAACATCGGCGAACCGTGCGAAACAAAGAGAGTGGGAAGCGAACGCGCCATGCGGGCCTATGTGGGTGGTGAGAAGCTTGGCAACAACTGCGTCACGGACATGGCCGTCCGGCAACAAAGCCGCCTCCGGAAACGGCGAAGGACGCGAACAGCGTCCGCGTCCTTCCCCGGTAGCCTCCGCGCTAGCGGCGCGTGGCGCGGCGGCGTTGGTTGCGGCGCTTCGCTTTCGCCTTGCCCTTGCGCTTGTTGGCACGGATCGTTTTGCTCGACTTACGCGTACGTCTCACTTGTCTAGCCACGCATCTCCTCCAAGAAAATAAAAAGTCACGGCGCGATTATAACAGAATGAAAGCGCATTCATGCCAGCGAAAGACATTCGGTCGCCGAGTCGAAGCGATTTGAATCGCGAGTCGCGTTACGCCGCTTTCGCGTGCGCGCCGCCGACGAGGCGCTCGACCGCTTCGACGATCGCGGCGTGGCTCGCTTTGCCCTGGCCGGCAATGTCGAGCGCCGAGCCGTGCGCCACCGACGAGAACAGCACCGGCGTGCCGATGGTGAGACCGGCGGCACGATTGCGGCCGAGCAATTTGGCGACGATGTGGCCCTGGTCGTGAATCATCACCAGGAACGCGTCGTAACCGGCGCGATGGAACATCAAGTCGGCGGGAAACGGTCCTTCGGCGGCGATGCCCGACGCCTTCGCGGCGGCGATCGCCGGCACGATGACGTCGATCTCTTCCTGACCGAAGAGGCCGCCCTCGCCGGCGTGCGGATTGAGACCCGACACCGCGATCTTCGGGCGCGCGATGCCCATTTGCCGGAGCGCGCGATCGACCGCAGCGAGCGCGCGGCCGACGCGATCCTTGGTGACCAGCGCGATGGCTCGCGCCAGGCTGACATGGAGCGTGACGTGCGCGATGCGCTTGTCGTCGAAGCAAATCATCAGAAACGCATCGTCGACGGGCGTGCCGGTGCAGCGCGCGACAAAACTGGGATAGCCGTCGAATTCGACGCCCGCCGCCTTGATCGCGCCTTCGGTCTGCGGCGCGGCGATGACGGCATCGACGGTGCCGGCAAGCGCGGCGTCGATCGCCGCCTTGGCCGAGGCCAGCGACGCACGACCGTGCATCGCGCTGATCGTGCCGAGCGCGATGGTACCCTCGTGCAGCAGATCGAGCGCCAGCAGCTGGACCTCGTCGCCGCTCCAATCGACCGCGGCGGCGTTGGCAAAGGTTTTTACGCGCGGCGACAGGCCCGCCGCCTCGGCATGCATCGCCAGCACCCTGGGGTCGCCGACGAGCAGCGGCCGACATTGGCGCGTGACGCGCGGATCGAGCGCCGCCTTCAACGCAATCTCCGGACCGATACCGGCCGGATCGCCCATGCTGATGGCGATGCGTTTCATCGCGCCGCCTTCAGCCCGACTTGGCGGGCTCATCGGGGTCGATGAATATTTCGCCTGCTTTCACGGTCGCTGTCCAGGTCCGCGCCGGCTCGGTGCAGGGCGGATAGGTCGGTCGGCCGGTCCGCAGGTCGAAGCGGCCTTGGTGGAACGGACATTCGAGCTCGCTGCCGAGTACCGCGCCTTCCGATAGCTTGCCCGGCCCGTGCGTGCATTGGTCGGCGAAGACGAAGAAATCGTTGCCGGCTTTGGCGACGGCATAGACCGCGCCAGCCACCTCGACGCGCGCCGGCGCGTCGTCCGCGGCATCGTCAACGCGGCACAAACGCAGCAGCGTCACTTGAGCGGCACGCCCGTCGGCGACGCCATCGCCTTCCAGGTGTCGGCCTTGGCGTCCCACTCAGAGACGATAATGTTGTTGAGCGTCAGGCCGCGCGGCGGCGCGGCGGCGAAATCGTAGACGCCGTTGACGCCGGCGATGCCCTTCACCTTGAGCAGGTAATCGCGCAACTGCTGCGCCGTCGCGTTCGCCGGCAGCTTGCGCAGCGCGTCGACGACGATGGTCGCCGGATCCCAGCCGAGGATCGAGCCTTCGTCCGGCTTCGCGCCGGCCACGGCGAACGCGGCGAAATAGTCGTTTTGCTTCTTCGCCACCGCCGGATCGAGCTTGACGCGCGAATCGCCGTGCACCGCCCAGACCGACGACGGCAGATAAAGCTCGTGCGGCAGGAAGGCCGCGAAGCGATGCATCTGCGCGTAGGTCATGTTGCCGCCGGTGCTGCCCATCGGCACCGTCAAGCCACCCTGCACCGCGCCGCGGAAGATCGTCGCCGACGGCGCGCCGGTCGCCCAGCCGATGAAGGCTTGCGGCTTGGCCGCTTTGATCTCCTCGATCTGGGCGCTGACGCTGACGTCGGTCGGATTGAAATGCGGATGGGCGACGATCGCGATGCCCTTGTTCTCTGGCCGCGTCAACAGCTCGGCGAAGCCCTTGTCGGCGTCCTGGCCGGTGGCGTCGGTCGAGGTCATCAGCGCCAGCCGCGTCCAGCCGCGCGCGCGGAAATAATTCACCAGCGCCTGCGCTTGATCGAAGGTCGATACGCCGCCGGTGAAGACGTAGCCGCCGCCGGGCGGATGGATGCCCGGCGAGAAGCAATACATCACCGGACCGTTCTGCATCAGCGGGCTCATCGCGTTGCAGCCGGCGACCAGCGTGGTACCCAGCACGACAATCGGCTTCGCCGCCAACACTTGGTTGGTAAGCTGCACCGACTGCTGCGGCGACGATTGATCGTCGTGGAAGACGAAATTGACCTTGCGGCCGTGAATACCGCCGGTCTGATTCACCAGCTTTTCGAGGATCTGGATCGCCTGCTGCTCTTCCTGGCCGAGGAAGGCGCCGCCGCCGGTGAGCGAGGCGATGACCGGAATGTCGTCGGTGTTCGCGGCATGCGCCGGCGCGGCCAGCAGCCAAGCCGCGACGCATGCCGTTCCAAGCGCCCCCATGAAAAGCCGCATCAACGCCTCCCCGCATTTTTCTTCGACGTTGCGGCGAACCCTAGAGGCTCGGCCTTTCGCCGGCAAGAAGCGGCGGATCACCACGCATCCACGACCATGACGACCAGCACGGCGACGCCGAACACGGCGACCATCGCGGCAAAAAACGGCCCGAGAACGGGCGCGTGATAATCCGGCGGCCGGTGCTGACGCCGATAGGCGGCGGCGTAGGCGTAGAACCGGAGGCCCGTCGCGACCGCCATCGCCACACCCAACGCCACCAGCGCGACGCCAACCCAATTCGAGGCCGTGTTCGAATGGTGCGCGGCGTCGCCGGGGCCGACCGGGAGTTCGACGACGAACAGGCCGAAACGGTCGACCGCCAGCCCGCAAATCATCAACCCCAGCGCGGTGCGGACCCAGACCGAGAGCGTGCGTTCGGCGTTCATGTAGGAGCGCTCGGCCGACAGTTCGACGAGCTCGCGCATGAGCGATAGCTGTTCGGGTTCCTTGTCCGTCATCGCCTTTACCCCGCCGCGCCCTGACGCGCCTTGGCCTTCGCCGGCGGCACGATCCGCACGCGGTCGACGCGGCGGCCGTCCATGGCCAGCACTTCGAGCAGGAAGCCGCCAACGCGCACCTTGTCGCCGGTTTGCGGAATGCGATTGAGCCGTGCCATCACCAGCCCGCCGACCGTATGGAACGCACCCTTCCTCTCGCCCGCCGAAACCGGCAACGGGATCACGTCGCGGACTTCGTCGACGCCGACCAGACCCTCGACCTCGAGGCTGCCGTCGTCCCGGCGCACGATCGGCAACGCCGGCTTTTCGCCGCGGAAGACGATGTCGCCGACCAGCGCCTGAAGGATGTCGTGCAGCGTGACAATGCCCTGGAAGTCGCCGTATTCGTCGACCACGAACAGCATCGGCACGCCGGTACGACGGAACAGCTCGAGCGCGTGCAGCGCGGTGACGGTTTCGGGCAGGAACACCGGCGGCTTCATCACCGCACGCAGATCGAACGGCTTGTCAGACAGAAGCTGCGTCACCACGTCCTTGACCTGCGCGACGCCGACGAGATGGCGCGGTTCGCCGTCGAACACCGGAAAGCGCGAAAAATCGCTGCGGATGATTTTTTGCCGGTTTTCAGTGTCCGGATCGCCGAGATCGAGCCCTTCGACCTCGGTGCGCGGCGTCATCACCGCGCCGAGCAACCGATCGCCGAGGCGCAACGCCATCTGAATGATGGCGTGTTCCGCCGCCTCGAAATGGCCAGCGGCGGCGGATTCACGCAGCAGATAGGCGATTTCCTGTTCGGTCGCCGCCGCCGGTTCCGCGGGCGGCAACGGCAGCGCCGCGAGCACCAGATCCGACGCGCGGCTCAACAGCCATTCGAGCGGCGCCGCGATCCGCGACAACGTCAGCAGCAGCAGCGCGACCCGCGACGCCATCGCCTCCGGTCGCCGCAGGGCGATGCGTTTGGGCGTCAGCTCGCCGAAAATCAGCGTGACGAACGAGATCGCGGCGGTGACGAGCGCGACCGCGAGCGCATGCGCGTGCACGCCGGCCCAACCCTCGTTGTTCTCGAACGCGTGCGCCAGATCGTCGGCCAAGGTTGCGCCGCCGAGCACGCCGGCAAGTACGCCGATCACCGTAATGCCGATCTGTACGGTCGATAGGAAGCGGCCGAGATCGCCTTTGAGCGACAGCGCCAGCCGCGCACCGACGCGGCCGGCGTCGACGGCGGCCTGGAGCCGGACGCGCCGAGACGAGACGATGGCGAGCTCGGCCATGGCGAAGAACCCGTTGAGCAGGATCAACACCAGGATTACAGCCAGTTGAAGCCAAACCATGGCGGTTCCCCAAAGGACGTCGCGTTGCGGCTCAGGATAGAACGGAAGCGGCGCGCGGCGACAGAGCGCCGCGGGGGCACTCAGCGTTGTGCGGCGATCACGTCGGCAAAGCCCTGGCGCCACGATGCGTGGCGCGGCTGCCAGCCAAGCTCGCGCTTGGCCTTTTCATTCGAGCCGGCGCGACTTTCGGTCATCATGGCGACGACCGCCGAGCCGGCGAGCAGGCGCGCGACAAACATGGGCACACGGCGCGGCGCCTTGGCGTCGACCATCTGCGCCAACGCCGGCAACCAGTCATGCACGGGCGCCGGCTCATCGTCGACCACATTGTAAATGCCGGCAGCACCGCGTTCGACCGCCGCCAACGTCGCCGCCGCCGCGTCTTCGATGTGCAGGAACGACCACCAGCCGCCGCCATCGCCGATCAACGGCAAGCGACGACGGCGGATTTCGTCCAGAATCGTCGGCAACAGCATCCCCGTGTTGGGGCCGTAGAACGTGCCATAGCGGAGCACGATGCCGGTCATGCCGGGGGCGCCGACGACCGCCGTTTCGAGATGCCGAATGGCAGCCAATGTGCGCCGCTGCGCGTGCGGCGGCGACGGGTCGAGCGGATCGCTTTCGGTCTTGATCGGCCCGCCGGTGCGCGCATAAGGCCAGCCGCAATAACTCTGCGCCACGATGCGCCGCACGCCGGCCGCCGTCGCCGCCGCGACCAGGTGATCGGTCCCTTCGGTGCGCAGCCGGTCGGTGACCGCAAACACGCGATCGAACCGTCGCAAATCCGTTACGCCGGTCAGCGCGGTCATCTCGTGCACGACGATTTCGGGCCGCGCTTGCATCACCGCCCGCTGCACCGCGGCACGATCGAGCCCGTCGGCAATCGCCGGTTCGGCACCGAACTGCCGGATCACGTCCGCTTTCGCCGCCGTGCGCGTTAACCCGACGACGCTATGTCCGGCCGCCGCCAGTCGCGGCACCAAATGGCGTCCAACGATGCCGGTCGCACCGGCCACCAGCACGCGCATTCAATCTCCTGCTGCGAGGCGGCTTCGACGTCGCACGATCGGAGCACAGCCGACGCCGCTCGCCGGTAACGATCCGGCGCGGCGGTGACCTCAGGCGGCGGGATCGCGGCCGGCTGGGCTACCGTCAAGCCCGTCTGCAACCAACGCGACCACGACGTCCGTCGGTTCCGGCGGATGTGCCTTGAGGCTCGTGCGGCGGGCATCGCGCCAACTCGCCAGTTTGACCACCACGCCCATCGGCGTGCCGCTCGATGCGGCAGTGACCGGCTCGACGATGTGCAGGCCGTCGCCGTCGAGAAAGAACGTATGTTCGCCGAACAGCTGATTGAGCTGCGGCATCGCCGGGTTGTCGTCGGGAACGACTTCGGCATCGTGGAATGCCGGCTGCTCCTCGAGCTGCTCCAGCGTGCGCTTCAGCACGGTCGCGGATAGTTTCATCACTCTACTCCATTCGAAAGACGGTAATGACGGACGTGACCGCTACGGCTTCGACGGCGACGAATCCGTCGCTCCGCCGCTTTGCGGCAGCCGGCTCATCAATTTTTCGCGGACGCCCGGGTCGTTCTGCGCCAGTTGCAGGATGGAATTGTATTGCTCGACCGAAAGCCCCTGATCCGTGACCGCCTTTTGCATCGCGGTCTGGCTTTCATCGGCGATGCGGCCGCGATCTTCGGGTTTAGCCTGCGTCAGCTTCTGGTTATAGGTCTGGCGAATGTTCATCACCTTCGACATGGCGATCGCGGCCTTGGTGA
>JBOHLR010000093.1:0-9776 GCA_050729555.1 Allostellaceae bacterium | reverse complement strand
TGTTCAGGCTTCCACATTCGGCACCCCTCGCATGCGATTCGGGTGCCTCATAAGGAATCACAACCGATTCATCCGACTCAACAACTTTCTGGATCGGCTCTAAGCGCGCCCGCGGCAAAATCCCGTGCGCGATTTCGGCATCTCCCCATCTCCTTGAAGGTACCGTCCCATGCCCGATTACAAGCCATTGATTGGCCAGAAAGCGCTCGTAACGGGAGCCAACTCCGGCATTGGCCGGGGTGTCGCGGTCGCCCTTGGCCGTGCTGGCGCCGACGTGGTGGTGAACTATGTCGAAGGCGACGATGCCGCGAGCGCCGTCGTGGCGGAGATTCGCCGTTCCGGCTGTAACGCCATCGCGTATAAAGCGGATGTCTCGGCAGAAGGCCAGGTCGGTGAAATGTTCGATCGCGCCGTCCGCGAATTCGGCACGATCGACATTCTAGTCAACAATGCCGGGCTACAACGCGATTCCGCTTTTGCGGAGATGACGCTGGAAAAGTGGAACAAAGTCCTTGATGTCAATTTAACCGGTCAATTTCTCTGTGCCAGAGCCGCGATACGCGAATTTCTGCGCCGCGGCGTCGTTCCGTCCGTGTCGTGCGCGGCCGGCAAGATCATTTGCATGAGTTCCGTGCATCAGGTGATCCCTTGGGCGGGCCATGCGAACTATGCAACCTCGAAGGGCGCGATCAAATTGCTCATGAAAAGCATGGCGCAGGAGCTTGCGCCCAAGCGCATTCGCGTCAACGGGATCGCGCCCGGCGCAATACAGACTCCGCAATACGTCTGCCTGGAATACGCCCGAGGCGCTCAAGAGTCTGTTGACGCTGATTCCTTATGGACGGATCGGCTTGCCCGACGATATCGCGCGGGCCGCCGTTTGGCTGGCGTCCGATGATTCCGACTACGTTGTCGGCACGACGCTTTTTGTCGATGGCGGCATGACGCTCTATCCGGGCTTCTCGACCAACGGCTGATGGCGATGACGATGCACTATGACGTCATCGTCATCGGAAGCGGCCCCGGCGGAGCATCGTTGGCGCAGAGGCTCGCGCCGACCGGCAAACGCATCTTGTTGATCGAACGTGGCGATTATCTTCCGCGCTCGCGCGCCAATTGGGATGCGCAGGCGGTGTTTGTCGATGGCGCCTATCAGACGGACGAAACTTGGTACGGCAAGGACGGGAGAGGCTTACATCCTGGTCTGCATTATTATGTCGGCGGCAATTCGAAGGTCTATGGCGCCGCACTTTTTCGAATGCGTGAACGCGATTTCGGAGAAGTCCGCCATAGGGACGGCATCTCACCCGCCTGGCCGCTCCAATACGAGGCGTTCGAGCCCTATTACGCCGAGGCTGAGCGCCTGTTTCATGTTCACGGCCAACGCGGCGAGGATCCGACCGAGCCGCCTTCGAGGGGACCCTTTCCCTATCCGCCGGTTTCGCACGAGCCGCGCATTCAGGCGCTAAACGACAGCCTGACCGGCGACGGGTTGCATCCCTTCCATCTGCCGCTCGGCATTCTTCTGGATGAGAAGGACGGCAAGGGTGCGCCGACCAGCACATGCATCCGCTGCGACGCGTTCGATGGATTTCCCTGTCTGCTGAACGGCAAGGCGGATGCGCAGGTCGTGTGCGTCGATCCGGCGCTCAAGTTGCACGCCAACTTGGCGCTGCTGACCAACGCCTACGTCTCCCGGCTCGAAACGGATGCAATGGGCCGTACCGTGACGGATGTCGTCGTGACGCGTAACGGCGATGAAGAACGCTACGCGGCCGATATCGTGGTTGTCGCGTGCGGCGCGCTGTCGTCCGCGCTGCTTCTGCTGCGCTCTGCGAACGACAAACATCCCAATGGCCTCGCCAACGGCTCGGGCCAGGTTGGGCGCAACTACATGCGTCACAATCAGTCCATACTGATGGCCTTAATGAGGGACGCGAACGACACGGTTTTCCAGAAAACGCTCGCGGTCTCCGACTTCTATTTCGAGGCAGACGACTGGAACTATCCGCTCGGCCTGATCCAGATGTGCGCGACTTCGCACGGCGCGCAGATAAGGGGCGAGGCACTTCCGAATTGGCTGGGATGGATGCCGAAGATGCCGTTCGAGAAGATGGCGCGCCATTCGATGGATTTCTGGCTGTCGAGCGAGGATCTTCCGCGTCCGGAAAATCGCATTCGTTACGATGGAGAGCGCGTCGTTCTGGAAATCACCGAAGGCAATATGGAAGCGCATCATCGGCTCAAGCAAAAGATGAAGAAGATGCTGAGCAAGGCCGGCGCGCATCCGGTGCTGCTGAAGCGCCGCCTCTATCTGGGCAAGAATATTCCAATCGGCGGCACGGCACATCAGGCGGGAACGGCGCGGTTCGGCACCGATCCGGCGATTTCTGTGCTCGATCTCGACTGCAAGGCACATGAGCTCGACAATCTGTATGTCGCGGACGCCAGCTTCTTTCCGTCGATCGGCGCGGTCAATCCGACGTTGACGATCATCGCCAATGCGCTTCGCGTCGCGGACCGGATAAAGGAACGGGGAAAATGACGGGCCACCTTTCAAGGCGCTCTGCAAGCGCGGTACGGCGCTCAAGGCCGACCGCTTGGTGCCGGTGTGCGCCACCCACGAAGGCGTGCTCGAGGACTGCAAACTTGCCGATCTCAAACAGTACGCCATCGATCTGGCGTAATGTGCCGAGTGACCCCGGCGCAACAGATGCAATTTTGATCGCCGATTACGTCGCGCATTGCTTGTGCGCCCTACCGAAAATGTGACAAAACGGTGATCTGCGGGCGGCTTGCGGCGGTGGCGGAACAGATCGCGTCCACCGTCGTTGTCGCTTGTGCTATTCCACTCCCCCGGGGCCCCGGGGCAATCAGGAGGTTATAAATGATGAAGCGTTTGTTGCTGGCCGCATCGGTTTTGGCGCTCACTGCCGGCGGCGCCTTTGCGCAGGGTACCGGTCCGTCTTCGCCTGCTCCGGCTCCGTCGCCGGCTGCGCCGCCACCGGCGGCGATGCCCGCTCCGGCAGCGCCCGGCGGCTCGATGGGACAAGCGCCCAAGGCCAGCATGCCCCATGCGGCGATGCATGCCACGTCATCCGGCAAGGTCAAGCAAGCGCAACAGGCCTTGCAGGAAGCCGGACTCTATAAGGGCAAGGTCGACGGCAAGTTCGGGCCGCAGACCAAGGCCGCCGTCAAGGAATTCCAGAAGGAAAACGGCTTGAAGCAGACCGCTCACCTCGACAGCGCGACGATGAAGAAGTTGTCGCAGGCCGGTGGTGCTGGCGGCGCTGGCGGCGGGATGCCGTCCGGCGGTTCGATGTCGCACTAAGCCGGCATCGAGCTTCTCGTTACCGAAGCGATACGGCCGCATGCGCTCACGGGCGCGTGCGGCCGATTGCTTGTGCGGTCGGCTGACCCGCAACCGATCGCGGCTTCCGGTCATACCGTTCTCACAAGCCATCGCATGCCGGGCGGTTGATCGCGCCTGCGCTTTGACTACCTCAAGGGTTCGTCAAAACCAGGAGAAGCTGATGACACGTATTCTACTCACGGCCGCAACCCTCATCGGGCTGACGACCGCGGCATTCGCGCAGAGCTACAACAGCCCGCCGCATTGGTCCTGGTGGCAGTCGTACTTCAACCAGCAGGCGATGGCCTATGGCAACCCGTACGACAAGCCGACGCCGTCGACGGGCGACTAGCGGCTCGGTCGCCGCAAGGCGGTCGTCAACTGCGCGAACAAGAAACGGCCGGACCCGGGCGACACCGTCGCCCGGGTTTCGTCGTATAGAGCAACCAGGCGGTGCGTCACGACGCCACAGGACCGCCATAATTCGCCGAATAGAATGTCGGCCTAATTTTCCGCCGCGCCGTGCGCGGCCTTGATTTACAGCAACCATACGAAGGACCCGTCATGCACAGCATTCGCCGTTTGCTTTTGCCGTTGATGTTGGCGCTCGCCGTGGTCGCGCTGCCGCGCACCGGCGATGCGCAGGTCGCGGTCTCGATCACTGTCGCGCCGCCGGCGCTGCCGGTCTATGTGCAGCCGGCGATCCCGGGACCCGGTTGGATTTGGGCCCCCGGCTATTGGGCGTGGGGTCCCTACGGCTATTACTGGGTGCCGGGCACCTGGGTGCGGCCGCCGCGGGTGGGTTTCCTCTGGACGCCGGGTTATTGGGGCTGGGTCAACGGCTACTACCTCTGGCATGTCGGCTATTGGGGCCCGCATGTCGGCTACTACGGCGGCGTCAATTACGGCTTCGGCTATATCGGCGTCGGCTATGCCGGCGGTTTCTGGGATCACGGCGCGTTCCATTACAATCGCGCCTATAACAACTTCGGCCGCGTGCATATCACCAACGTCTACAACAAGACGGTGGTCAACAACGTCAACGTCACCCGCGTCAGCTACAACGGCGGCCAAGGCGGCTTGACGGCGCGGCCGACGGCGGAGGAAGAGACGTTCTCGCGCGAGGCGCACGTCCCACCGACGGCCTTGCAACAGCGGCACGAGAACACCGCGCGCACCAATCCGGCGATGCGCTCGTCGGCCAATCACGGCCGCCCCGCCATCGCCGCGACGCCGCGGCCGGGCCAGTTCAATGCTCGCGGCGTGGTCCACGCCGAGGGCGCCGCGCCGATGCATCCGCAGCGTCAACAGCGGCCGGCCGTCCAGCACGCCAACGCGCCGACGCCGCACGGTCCACAGCCGGGTCATCCGGAGGCGCAAGGCCAGGGCGAACAGCATCGTCCGCCGCAGGGCGAGCCTGGTGGTGGCGGTCCGCCGCAAGGTGGCGGCGAGCCGGATCATCAACACCCCTAACACTGCGGCGGGATGAGCCTAGGCCGGCGATGCCGGCTCAGGACAGCCCGCGCAGATCGGCGCGCAATCGCGCCGCGCTTGGCCAGCCGAGTTTGCTGTCGAGCGCGGCGTGCGTGCGCTTCCAGATCGGCAGCGCCTTGGCGAGCAGGGCGCGGCCGGCCGACGTCAGTTGCAGGCGCCGGTTGCGCTTGTCGGCGGGGTCGACGGCGATGACGACCAGGCCACGCCGCTCGAGCGGTTTGAGCGCGGCGGTCAGCGTGGTGCGATCCATCGCGAGCAGGGTGGCGACATCGCCCATGGTCGGCGGCTCTGGCCGGTTGAGCGACATCATCAGCGAGAACTGGCCGTTGGTCAGGCCGAGCGGCCGCAGTGCCGTGTCGAACCGGCGCGCCACCGCGCGCGCCGCGCGCTGGAGATGCAGGCAGAGGCAGGTGTCGCGCACGTGCACCGTGGCTGCAAACGAAACGCCGTTTGACATGGCTTAAATATGTTGGTATCAACGTAAATGTCAAGGGTTGGACAGAGGGCGGGTATGGCCCGCACGCTCCAGCCCAGGAAACCCGGGAAGGGAAAGGGAGCTGTCATGCAATTACAACCCTATCTGTTCTTCGACGGCCGCTGCGACGAGGCGCTCGCGTTCTACAAAAAGGCGCTCGGCGCCGAGGTGACGATGCTGATGCGCTTCAAGGACAATCCCGAGCCGCAGGGCAATCCGCCGAACCTCCAGCCTGACAAGGTCATGCATGCGCGCGTTCGCATCGGCGATACCGTGGTCTTCGCCGGCGACGGCCAGTGCCGCGGCGACGGCATGAGTCATTTCGACGGATTCGGTCTGTCGCTCACCGTCGCGAACGAGGCCGAGGCCGACCGGATGTTCAACGGCCTGCTCGAGGGCGGCAAAATCATGATGCCGCTCGGCAAGACGTTCTTCTCGCCGCGCTTCGGCATGGTGACCGACAAGTTCGGCATCATGTGGATGGTCTATATCGCGCCGGCCGAAGAAGCGAAGGGCGGCGCCCGCGCGAAGCAGGTGGCGTGACATGCGTTTCATGATGCTTATGATTCCGAAGGGTTACGAAAGCGCCGATGCCGGCTGCGTTCCGTCGGCCGAAGCGGTCGCGGCGATAATGAAATACAATCAGGCGCTGAAGGAGGTCGGCGTGCTTGTATCGCTCGATGGTCTGCATCCGCCGGTCAAGGGCGCGCGCGTCGCTTTCGCGGGCGGCAAGACGAGCGTCGCGCACGGCCCGTTCGGCACGGCGGAGGCGCTCGGCGGTTACTGGATGGTCCGGACCAAATCGCAAGACGAGGCGGTCGATTGGGCCAAGCGCTGTCCGGTGATGCACGACGCCGTCATCGAAATCCGCCAGGTGCAGGAAATGGAAGACTTTCCTGCCGACGTCCAGAAGGCCGCGGTTGGATTCGAAGACATGCAGCCACGCCGAAGCGGCTGACCGCGCCGTCGGCATGCCGACCGTCGCCTTCACCCGCGCGCTCGAACGCTTTCTCCAGGTGCCGCCGGCCGATGTCGGCGGCGCGACGGTGGGCGAGGCGCTCGGTCTGGTGTTCGCGTCGCGGCCGGCGCTCCGCGGCTATGTGCTCGACGACCAGGGCGGCTTGCGCCGGCACGTCGCTTGCTACGTCAACGGCAAGCCGGTCCGCGACCGGGCGCGGCTGAGCGATCCGGTGACGGTGTCGGACAAGATCTACGTGTTTCAAGCGCTGACGGGCGGATGAAGCAACGCGTGCGAGGATAGCGATGGCGCATATGGTGGTGATCTACAAGACGCCGAAGGACAAGGCGGCATTCGATCGGCATTATTTCGGCACCCACGTTCCGCTGGCGAAAAAGATTCCGGGTTTGCGCAAATACGAGCTCAGCCACGGCCCGATCGTGAGCCCCACCGGCGCTGCCGACATCCATCTGGTGGCGACGCTGTATTTCGACGATCTGGCGGCGATCAAACGCGCGTTCGAGAGCCCCGAAGGCCAGGCCGCCGGCGCCGACCGCCGGATCTTCGCACCCAACGACGCCGACGTGCTGATGCTGCTGTTCGACAACCGCGACGCCTGATGCGCACGGCTGAACCGCTCGCAGGGAGGACACATGACCGATCGCATTTATGTCGGCACCCGCAAGGGTCTGTTCGAAATCGCGCGCACGGGAAAAGGCGCGTGGCGGATCGCCGACGTGCACTTCCTCGGCGAACCGGTCTCGGCGCTGTTGCCGCTCGACGGCGCGCTTTACGCCGCGCTCGATCTCGGCCATTTCGGCACGCATCTCTGGAAGCGCGAAGGCAACGCCTGGCGCGAACTCGGCGTGCCGACGTTTCCGGCCAAGCCCGATGACGCGACCGACGATCCGCATCCCTGGTCGCTCGGCAAGATATGGGCGCTCGAGCCGGGGTTCGTGACCGGTCGGCTGTGGGCCGGCACCATGCCCGGTGGGCTGTTCCGCTCCGACGACGCCGGCGAAACCTGGCAGCTGGTCGAAAAGCTGTGGACCATGCCCGAGCGCAAGCAATGGATGGGCGTCGCCGGCGGCGAGCAGCCGGGCATCAGCGCGGTGCTGGTCGATCCGCGCAAGCCCGACAGGATTCGCGTCGGCATCTCGACCGCCGGCGTCTGGGCGAGCGAAGACGCCGGTAAATCGTGGCGCATCATGAACCGTGGCGGCATGTACAACGAATACATGCCACCCGAGCGGCGCGAGGATCCGATCGCCATGGACATCCATCGCCTGGCCCGCTGCGCCGCGCATCCCGACACCGTCTGGTGCCAGCATCACAACGGCGTCTTCCACTCGGAGGATTCCGGCCTCAGCTGGAGCGAGATCACGGCGATCAAGCCCTCGAAGTTCGGCTTCACCGTTGCCGCGCATCCGCGCGACAAGAACACGGCGTGGTTCGTGCCGGCGATCAAGGACGAAAAGCGGGTGCCCGTGGACGGTAAAGTGGTCGTGGCGCGCACCCGCGACGGCGGCCGCAGCTTCGACGTGCTGCACAAAGGCTTGCCGCAGCGCCACGCCTACGATCTGGTGCTGCGCCACGCGCTCGATGTGGCGGCCGACGGCACGACGCTCGCCTTCGGTTCGAGCAGCGGCGGCGTGTGGGTTTCCGAAGATTCCGGCGACGGCTGGACCGCACCCGAAGGGCGGCTGCCGCCGGTCAACGTCGTGCGCTTCGCCGTCTGAACCCTGATCCGTGCCGGCTATCTTGTCTTGTGCCCGGCAAGACCCAGATAAAAAGGGCCATGACGACGCGCCCCAAGGTTTCGTTCGATAGCGAGAACATCTGGAAGCGGCTCGAGACCTGCGAACTCGTCGCGCGCGCCCATGGCTGGCACCCGAACGACATCATCCACTTCCACGACGAAGTCCGCGACGCCTTCTCCTATGAAGAGGCCAACTCAATCATCGCGCGCGAATTCGACGTCATTTGAGCCGCGCATGACGCTGGCGCGGCGGCTGATTGACACCCTCCGGCACGGCTCCTAGCGTGCGCCCCATCATGGTCGATTCGCTCGTCATTTCGGTCGCCCAGCTCGATCCCACGGTCGGCGACATTGCCGGCAACGTGGCGAAGCTGCGCCGCGCGCTCGCCGACGCGCGCGGGCAGGGCGCCGATCTCGTCGTCGCGAGCGAGCTCGTCGTCGCCGGCTATCCGCCCGAGGATCTGGTCCTCAAGCCGGCTTTCGTCGCCGCCTGTCAGGGTGCGGTGAAGGAATTCGCCCGCGAGACGAAAGATGCGCCGGCGATGCTGATCGGCTCGCCCTGGCGCCAGGACGGCAAGCTCTTTAACGCCGCCGTGCTCTTGGCCGACGGCAAGGTGGCGGCGCTGCGCTTCAAGCACGAGCTGCCGAATTACGGCGTCTTCGACGAGAAGCGCGTCTTCGCGGCCGGTCCGCCGCCGGGTCCGATTCCGTTCAAGGGCGTGCGGCTCGGCGTCATGGTGTGCGAGGACATGTGGACGCCGGACGTCGCCGAGACGTTGCAGGAGAGTGGCGCGGACATATTGATCGTCATCAACGGCTCGCCGTTTGAAACCGACAAGCTTGGCGAGCGCGTGTCGCTCGCGGTCGCGCGCGTCAAGGAAACCGGATTGCCGCTGCTCTATGTCAATCAGGTCGGCGGCCAGGACGAGCTGGTGTTCGACGGCGCCTCGTTCGCGCTCGACGCCACGTTCAATTTGCGCCTCCAGGCGCCGAGCTGGCGCGAAGCGCAGCCGGCGACCAAATGGCGCCGCGGACGGCGCTGGACGGTCGAAGCCGGTGCGCTTGAAAAGCCCGAAGAGGGCGAGGCCGCGATCTATCACGCGCTGGTGCTGGGCCTGCGCGATTACGTGCGCAAGAACCGCTTTCCCGGCGTCGTGATCGGCCTGTCGGGCGGCGTCGATTCCGCGCTGACTGCGGCGGTCGCGGTCGATGCGCTCGGTGCCGACAAGGTGCACGGCGTCATCATGCCGTCGCCGTTCACCGCGCGCGAAAGCATCGAGGACGCGACCGAGGTGGCGACGCTGTTGGGCTGCGAGCTACGCTCGATCGACATCGCGCCGGCAATGAAGGCGTTCGACAAGACGCTGGCGGATTCGTTCAAGGGCCGGTCGCCGGACACGACCGAGGAGAACATCCAGGCGCGCGCCCGCGGCATCACGCTGATGGCGCTCAGCAACAAGTTCGGCTGGATGGTGCTGTCGACCGGCAACAAGTCGGAAATGTCGGTCGGCTATTCGACGCTCTACGGCGACATGTGCGGCGGCTATTCGGTCTTGAAGGACGTCTACAAGATGACGGTCTATGCGCTCTGCCGCTGGCGCAACGCCAACCGGCCCGACGATTTCCTCGGTCCCACCGGCCGTGTCATGCCCGAGCGCGTGCTGACCAAGGCGCCGACCGCCGAGCTCCGGCCCAACCAGACCGATCAGGACACGCTGCCGCCCTATGCGACGCTCGA
>JBOHLR010000092.1:0-9978 GCA_050729555.1 Allostellaceae bacterium | reverse complement strand
CTTGCAAACGTCGCATTGAACGTAGACGTCGGGCAGGAAGTGCATCTCGATCTTGATGACGCCGTCGCCCTCGCACGCCTCGCAGCGTCCGCCTTTGACGTTGAAAGAAAACCGCCCGGGCCCATATCCGCGTGCCTTGGCCTCGGGCAATCCGGCGAACCAGTCGCGGATGGGCGTGAACGCCCCCGTATAGGTCGCCGGATTGGAGCGCGGCGTGCGGCCGATCGGGCTCTGGTCGATGTCGATGACCTTGTCGAGATGTTCGGCGCCCTCGATGCGGTCGTGCGCGCCGGCTTGCTCGCGCGCACCCATCAGCTTGCGCGCCAGCGCCTTGTAGAGCGTGTCGATCACCAGCGTCGACTTGCCGCCGCCGGAGACGCCCGTGATACAGGTGAGGGCGCCGAGCGGGAAGGCCGTCTTGATGTTCTGCAGATTATTGGCGCGCGCGCCGACGACGGTCAGCGTCTTGCCGGTGCCGTGCCGGCGTTGCGCCGGCAGTTCGATGCGCTTGCGGCCGGTGAGATAGGCGGCGGTCACGCTGTCCGGGCTTTTCATCACCTCGTCCGGCGTGCCGATCGCCACCACCTTGCCGCCGTGAATGCCGGCTGCCGGGCCCATATCGATCAGATAGTCGGCGGCGCGGATCGCCTCCTCGTCGTGCTCGACCACTAGCACCGTGTTGCCGAGATCGCGTAACCGCTTAAGGGTCGCCAGCAGCCGGTCGTTGTCGCGCTGGTGCAGGCCGATTGACGGTTCGTCCAGCACATAAAGTACGCCGGTGAGGCCCGAGCCGATCTGCGACGCGAGCCGGATACGCTGGCTTTCGCCGCCCGACAGCGTGCCCGAGGCGCGCGCCAGCGTCAGGTATTCGAGACCGACATTACGCAAGAATCCAAGGCGCTCGTTGATTTCCTTGAGGATGCGGGCGGCGATGTCGCGCTGCTTTTGCGTCAGGTGCTGGGCGAGCTCACCGAACCATTCGTCGGCGGCGAGAATCGACATCTCGGCGACCTGGCTGATGTCGCGCTTGCGGATCTTGACCGCCAGCGCCTCGGGTTTGAGCCGGTGGCCCTGGCAGGCTTCGCACGGCGCGGTGTTCTGGTAGCGCGATAGCTCTTCGCGCCGCCAGATGCTTTCGGTCTCGCGCCAGCGGCGCTCGATGTTCGGGATCACGCCTTCGAACGGCCGCGTCGTCGAGTAACTCTTGCGGCCGTCGTCGTATTTCATCGTCACCGGCTTGTCGCCGGTGCCGTAAAGGATCGCCTGGCGCACCTTGTCGTCGAGGTCCTTCCATGGCGTGTTGACGCTGATCTTCAAATGGCGGGCGAGGCTGTCGAGCGTCTGAGCGTAATACTGCGTCGACTGCGTGTTCCACGGCGCGATCGCGCCTTCACGCAGGCTCAGCCGCTCGTCGGGCACGATCAAATCGGGATCGAAGAACAATTTGGTGCCGAGCCCGTCGCAGGTCGGACACGCGCCGAACGGATTGTTGAACGAAAACAGCCGCGGCTCGATTTCGGGAATGGTGAAGCCCGAAACCGGACAGGCGAATTTGGCCGAGAAGATGGTCTGCTTCCCGCTGTCGGCGTCCTCGGTGAGGGCGATGCCGTCGGCGAGCTTGAGCGCCGTCTCGAGACTGTCCGCGACGCGGTTGCCGAGATCCTTGCGCACGACGATGCGGTCAACCACGACCTCGATGTCGTGCTTGAGCTTCTTGTCGAGTGCCGGTGCGGCGTCGATGTCGACCATCTTGCCGTCGACCTTGACCCGCTGAAACCCGCGTTTTTGCAGCTCGAGCAGGTCCTTGCGGTATTCGCCCTTGCGGCCGCGCACGATCGGCGCCAGCAGCAACAGACGCGTGCCTTCGGGCATCGCCATGACGCGGTCGACCATCTGCGACACGGTTTGACTCTCTATGGGCAAGCCGGTGGCGGGCGAGTAGGGCACACCGACCCGCGCCCACAGCAGCCGCATGTAGTCATAGATCTCGGTGACCGTGCCAACGGTCGAGCGCGGGTTGCGCGAGGTGGTTTTCTGCTCGATCGAGATTGCCGGCGACAGGCCTTCGATCAGGTCGACGTCGGGTTTCTGCATCAGTTCGAGGAACTGGCGCGCATAGGCCGACAGGCTCTCGACGTAACGGCGCTGGCCTTCGGCATAGATCGTGTCGAAAGCAAGCGACGACTTGCCGGAACCCGACAGGCCGGTGATCACCACCAGACTGTCCCGCGGCATGTCGACGTCGACGTTCTTCAGATTGTGTTCGCGGGCGCCGCGGACACGGATTTGCTGCATGGCAGGAGGCACTCGAGTCGTCGTCGGTGATGCGCGACTATGAACCACAAGCTTCGTGCTTGGCAATGTTCCCATTGTGTTCTAGGCTGCGGACGCTTGCCAAACCGCGCCGGAAGCCCATAGATGGGCCGACGCGCCGCGGTTCACAAGGCGGCGAAAAAGCTAGAGGAGCGGGCGATGGCCGGAAGCGTCAACAAGGTGATCCTGATCGGCAATCTGGGCCGCGATCCCGAGATCCGCTCGACCAACGACGGCACCCGCGTCGCCAACATGTCGGTGGCGACCTCGGAATCCTGGCGCGATAAGGCCAGCGGCGAGCGCAAGGAGCGCACCGAATGGCACCGTGTCGTGGTGTTCAACGACCGGCTGGTCGAAATCATCGAGAAGTACCTGAAAAAGGGCTCCAAGGTTTATCTCGAAGGCGCGTTGCAAACGCGCAAATGGACCGACCAGTCGGGCCAGGAGAAATACACCACCGAGGTGGTGCTGCAGAAATTTCGCGGCGAGCTCACCATGCTCGACGGCGCGCGCTCGGGTGCGGGCGAGGGCGGCGGTGTCTTTCCGCCGAGCGGTGCCGACGAGCCGTCTGCGGCACTGGCGGCGGCCGGACGCGGCAAAGCCAAGGCGTCGGCGTCTTCCGATTTGGACGACGAAATCCCGTTCTAGTCAGGACGTTTTCGACACGGGCAATCGGCGGGCGATTGGGCGTCGCCGAAGGCTGGATTCGCTGTTTTTGCGGCGCACAAAAACCAGGCTCAAAACGACTCGCTTGAGGGCCTAAAGTTTCCCTCATAAATTACTGTTAAAGTGACTTATAGATCACTGTTTTTATAGCATAAAAATTATTCATAGAATCGGCCCATCCGCGTGCCAAGAGGGCGGCCGCCAGCGTTGTTCGCAAAGCTGAAATCACGTACAATTTTTGCACCGTAACGCTGGCGGAACACGCCAGCGTTTGCATGAGAAAACGCCCCTAGAACTGGCCCAAAACCGTGGTCGCCAACCCAACGCCGCCCACTCCGCCGCCGCCGAGCGACATCGCGCCGGTCTCCATCGAAGAGGAGATGAAGCGCTCGTACCTCGATTACGCCATGAGCGTGATCGTGGCGCGCGCCTTGCCGGATGTGCGCGACGGCCTCAAGCCGGTCCACCGCCGCATCCTCTACGGCATGAAGGAGGGCGGCAACGACTGGAACCGGCCGTACCGCAAGTCGGCGAACATCGTCGGCTACGTGATGGGCCATTATCACCCGCACGGCGACGCGGCGATCTACGACGCCATGGTGCGCATGGCGCAGAATTTCTCGATGCGCCTGCCGTTGATCGACGGCCAGGGCAATTTCGGCTCGATGGACGGCGATCCGGCGGCGGCGATGCGCTACACCGAGGCGCGCATGTCGCGCGCCGCCGACGCGCTGCTCGACGACATCGACAAGGACACCGTCGACTTCCAGCCGAATTACGACGGCAGTCGCCAGGAACCGAAGGTTCTGCCGGCGCGCTACCCCAACATCTTGGTCAATGGCGGCGCGGGCATCGCGGTCGGCATGGCGACCAACATTCCGACCCACAATCTGGGCGAGGTGATCGACGCCTGCATCGCCTATATCGACGACAACGCCATTTCGATCGAGGCGCTGATGGCGAAGGTGCCGGGGCCGGATTTTCCAACCGGCGGCATCATCCTCGGCCGCACCGGCATCGCCGATGCCTATCGCACCGGCCGCGGTTCGATCGTCATTCGTGGCAAAGCGGCGATCGAGGAGCTGCGCGGCGACCGCGAGGCGATCATCATCACCGAGATCCCCTATCAGGTGAACAAAGCGCGCCTGGTCGAGCGCATCGCCGAGCTCAGTCGCGAGAAGCAGATCGACGGCATCAGTGACCTCCGCGACGAAAGCGACCGCCACGGCGTGCGTGTGGTCGTCGAGCTCAAGCGCGACGCCATGGCCGAAGTCGTGCTGAACCAGCTCTATAAGTTCACCCCGCTCCAGGAATCTTTCGGCATCAACATGCTGGCTCTGGACGGTGGCGGCCGGCCGGTGTTGATGGGCCTGAAGGACGTGGTCGGCGCCTTTGTCGCCTTCCGCGAGGAAGTCGTCACCAAGCGGACGGTCTATCTCCTGGGTCAAGCGCGCGACCGCGCCCATCTGTTGCTGGGGCTTGCCGTCGCCGTCGCCAACATCGATGCGGTGATCGAGCTCATCCGCAAGGCCAAGGATCCCGAGACGGCGCGAACGCAATTGGTGGCGCGCGCGTGGCCGGCGGCGGCGGTGGCGCCGCTGGTGGCATTGATCGAGGAGGAAGGCCGTTCGCGTTTGGCCTCCGACAACACCTACAAGCTGTCCGAGGAACAGGCCAAGGCGATCCTCGAACTCCGCCTGCAACGGTTGACTGGGCTCGAGCGCGACAAGATCGCCGAAGAATTGCGGGGCTTGACCGAGGATATCCGCGGCCATCTCGAGATCTTGGGCTCGCGGCCCAAGCTGTTCGATGTCGTGCGCAAGGAGCTGCGCGAGGTGCGGGAGCAGTTCGCGACGCCGCGCAAGACGGTGATCGAGGACGCGACGGCCGAAACCAACATCGAGGATCTGATCCAGCGCGAGGACATGGTCGTCACGGTCAGCCACGCCGGCTACATCAAGCGCGTGCCGTTGGCGACCTATCGCGCGCAACGCCGCGGTGGGCGCGGTCGCGCTGGCATGGCGGTGCGCGACGAGGATTTCGTCAACGAGGTTTTCGTCGCGTCGACGCACGCGCCGGTTTTGTTCTTCACGTCATCTGGCCGCGTCTACAAGCTCAAGGTGCACACGCTGCCGGTCGGCACGCCGCAGTCGCGCGGCAAGGCGATGATCAACCTGCTGCCCAACCTGTCCGAAAAGGAAACCATCTCGACCGTCATGCCGTTGCCCGAGACCGCACAGGAGATCGAGGGCAAGACGATCGTCTTCGCCACGGCGCAAGGCTATGTCCGGCGCAACGCGCTGAGCGATTTCGAAGAGGTCAAGGCCAACGGCAAGATCGCGATGAAGTTCGAGGGCGAGGATAAGGACGATCGCATGATCGCCGCGGCGATCTGCACCGTCGCCGACGACGTGCTGCTGGCCACGCGCAACGGCAAGGTGATCCGTTTCGCGGCAGAAGACGCGCGCGTTTTCTCGAGCCGCAATTCCGTCGGCGTGCGCGGCATCAAGCTCACCAAGGGCGACGCGGTCTTCTCGATGTCGATCCTGCGGCATGAGGAGGTCGAGTCCGACCAGCGCTATGCCTACATCGTCGAAGCCAACCGCCGGCGCCACGGCGAGGAGGAGGCGGAGGACGCCGACGCCGACGCCGACGAGAAGGCAGCGGCGACCATCGGCGAAATGCAATTCACCGAAATGGCGTCGCGCGAGGAATTCCTGCTCACCGTCACCGAACGCGGCTTTGGCAAGCGCTGTTCGGCCTACGACTACCGCATCACCGGCCGCGGCGGGCAGGGCATCGAAAACATGAAGCCGGGCCGTAACCAGGGCCCGACGATCGCGGTCTTTCCGGTGCGCCACCAGGATCAGCTGATGCTAGTCACCAACGAGGGCACGGTGATCCGCACGCCGGTCGAGGACATCAGCATCCGGCGCCGGGGCAGCGGCGGCGTGCGCGTGTTCACGCTCGACGAAGGCGCGCGCGTCGTGTCGGTGGCGCATTTGGGCGAAGCCGGCGAGAATGGCGAGGGCGAAGCAGGGGGCAAATAATGAGCGCGACGCGCGTCGGCGTTTACCCGGGCACCTTCGATCCGATCACCAACGGCCACACCGATGTGATCGTGCGCGCCACCAAAGTGGTCGACCGGCTGGTGGTCGGCGTCGCGCGCAATGCCGGTAAGGGGCCGCTGTTCTCGACCGAAGAACGCGTCGCCATCGTCAAGGCCGAGATCGAACATTTGCCCGCCGAAGCGCGCAAGCGCATCGCCGTCAAGGCGTTCGACACGCTGTTGATGCAGTTTGCCGTCGACAACGGCGCTTCGGTCATCATCCGAGGCCTGCGCGCGGTGTCCGATTTCGAATACGAATTTCAGATGGCCGGCATGAACAGCCGTATTAACTCCAACGTCGAGACGCTGTTCCTGATGGCGTCCGATCGCTTTCAATTCATTTCGTCGCGCTTCGTGAAGGAAATCGGCATGCTCGGCGGCAATGTTACGCCGTTTGTCAGCACGCGCGTCGCAAAACGCATCGCCGAAAAATTCGACGGCGGTCACATTCGCAAGCGCCGGTGACTCCGCGCGGCACACGTCGTCGTGTTCAATATGAACGGGATTTAACTTGGCCGTCGCGGGACGCTGGACCCAAATGATCGACGACAGCCACATGGCTGTCGGCCCGCATCGACCCCCTTTAGCGGGCAAATACCCCTGGGTCCGCCCCGCCTGCCCCCCTTTCCTCCATAACGCAGGCGGGGCGATTCATTTCTCGCTTCGTCCGATCCTCCGATCGACCTTGCGCCGGCGCCGCGACGAACGCCGGCGCGCGGCCCGATCGTCAACGAAAGGCATCGCGAGATGACCAGCAAGCTGTTCTCGTCGTTCGCATTGCGGACGCTCGCGCTCAAAAACCGCATCGTCGTTTCGCCGATGTGCCAGTACAGCGCCGACGACGGTGTGGCGTCCGATTGGCACATGGCGCATCTGCCGACGATGGCGGTATCGGGCGCCGGGCTGACGATGATCGAGATGACGGACGTCGAGCCAGCCGGCCGGATTACGTCCGGCTGCCTCGGTCTCTACTCTGACGCGTGCGAGGCGGCGTTGCAGCGCGTCGTGCGGTCGGCCAAGCGCTGGGGCAGCGCGGCGATCGGCATTCAGCTTGCGCACGCCGGCCGCAAAGGCTCGACGCACAAACCGTGGGACGGCGGCGCACCGCTGCAACCGCAGGCCGGCGCTTGGCAAACCGTTGCGCCGTCGGCGATCCCGTTTGCCGACGGCTGGCCCGCGCCGGCGGCGCTGACCGAGACCGAGATCGAGCGCATCGTCGGCGCCTTTGCGGCGGCCGCGCGGCGCGCGTTGCGGGCCGGCGTCGACCTGGTCGAATTGCACGGCGCGCACGGTTATCTGCTGCATCAGTTCCAGTCGCCGCTGTCGAACAAGCGAACCGACAAATGGGGTGGCAGCGTCGAGAATCGAATGCGGTTTCCGTTGCGCGTCGTCGAAGCGGTGCGTGCCGTGTGGCCCGAGGACAAGCCGCTCGGCATGCGCATCAGCTGTCACGAATGGACCGACGGCGGGTTGACGCTCGACGACGCTGTCGTCTATGCGCGCGCGCTGAAGGCGCGCGGCGTCGACTACGTCTGTTGTTCGGGCGGCGGCAACGTCGCGACCGCGAAAATCCCGATCGCGCCCGGCTACATGGTCGAATTCGCCGCCAAGGTCCGGCGCGACGCCGGCATCGCGACGCGCGCCATCGGCATGATCCTGACGCCGCGCCAGGCCGAGACGATCGTCGCCGACGGCCACGCGGACATGGTGGCGCTGGCGCGCGGCTTTCTCGACGATCCGCGCTGGGGATGGCACGCAGCCGAAGCGCTCGGTGCGCCGATCCCAGCGCCGCCGCAATATCAGCGCGCGACGCGCGACACCTGGCCGGGCGCCAAGCTTGTGCGGCCGACGGCCGTCGCGGCAGAGTGGGTGCGGCGTTAACCACGTCGGCCCGAATTAGTAAGAAGTTAACCTGCATTCCCCATTTGACGCGCAATTTTGCAGCTTGAGGGCGCCGATTCTGGTATACGGATCAGCATCTTATTCGAGATCGAGCGAGGCGATCATGGCGGACTCGACAGGTGAATCACCGGGCGGGGCGCTGAGGCTCGATTTCGACCGCCGCGTGAAGCTGCAATTCCGCGGTGCGGTGATCACCTCCGATGCCGGACTGCTGGCGTATCGCGAACTGGATGATGCACTCGGATTGACGGCGTGCGCCGGCGATGTGCTGGCAGATGCACGCACCGGCAAGAATGGTCGGCATGTGTTCGTTGGCTTGCTGCGCCAGGCGGTGTTCGGGCGGCTTGCAGGCTACGACGACGTGAACGACGCCGACCGTTTGTGCCGTGACCCGGCGATGCGCTGGATCGTCGGTGATCGAGCGCCGCAAGGTGCGGCGGCCTCGGCGAGTGAGATGGGCCGCTTCGAGACGGAATGGCTCACCCGAGCGGAGAACCTCGCTGCGCTCACCGATCTGTCCGGGCAATGGATCGACCGCGTGCACCGCCGCCGCCCGCCGAAGGTCATCGTGCTGGACATGGATTCGAGCGAGAGCCCGATCTTTGGCGAGCAGGAAGGCAGCGCCTACAACGGGCCTTTCGGCTGCACCTGCTATCACCCGCTGTTCGTGTTCAACCAGCTTGGCGATCTTGAACGTTGCGCGCTGCGGCCGGGCAACGTCCACAGCGCCGACGGCTGGCGTGAGGTGCTGGGGCCGGTCGTCTCGCGCTACCGGCGCACCGTGAAGCGCCGGTATTTCCGGGGCGACGCGGCCTTCGCCAATCCGGACATCTACGAGTTCCTCGAAGCCGAAGCCATGGGCTATGCGATCCAGCTGCCGACCAACCGCATCGTCCAGGACAAGATTGGACACCTCCTCAATCGACCGGTCGGGCGACCGCCGCATGAGGTGCGCCGGTACTACGCCAGCTTCAGCTATCAGGCGCAGAGCTGGGGGAAGCCGCGGCGCGTGATTGCCAAAGTTAAGTGGCATCCCGATGAGCTTTGTCCGCGCGTTGGCTTCATCGTCACCAACCTGGCGCGGCCGGCCGAGCGCGTCGTCGCCTTCTACAACCATCGCGGAACGGCGGAACAGTGGATCAAGGAAGGCAAGGGCGCGATCAAATGGACGCGGCTGTCATGCCGCACCTTCGCTGCCAATGCTGTCCGCCTTCAGCTCCATGCATTGGCATACAATCTCGGCAACTTCATGCGGCCGTTGGCGTTGCCCAAAGCGGCAGAGCCGTGGTCGCTGACCAGCTTGCGCGAGAAGCTGATCAAAGATTGGTGCCAAGGTCGTACGCCATGGCCGCTACATTGTCTTCCAGATGGCCGAGGTCGCGGTGCCCAGGGCCTTGTTCGAGGACATTCTGCGGCTGATCGACGGACTGCGACTAAGACCGGCCCCAGCCTAGGGACTGGGGTGGTCGGATGCGTCATCACGACGGGAGGGGTGTGTCTGAATGACGAGGAAAAGGGCCAATCGGCCTCTCGGGAATGGTCCGGGCCGCGATGAGCTCCGGACGCGACCGCGACGCCATCTATCGGCTTCCGGGGAACCAGAAAAAAACGGTTACCTTTTACAATGATCGAGGGCCATCTGGAGAATGTCGGTTTAATCGACCGCACGCCATTCGACAACCTACGCTCGTATGTGTGCCACCGCATCCTATGGGTTCTGATCGGCGGCCGGCGCAACCGCCTGCCAGCCGGCCGCGCCCCATCTATACTGGCGTCTGCGGCGTACCACGCCTGCGCCGCCTAATCTTCACATTGTCGGGATGATTTTGAAACTATTTGGCCACGTGACGCAAGAGGGGATTTTGAGCTGGTCCCGGTTGGTTGGACAGGTTGGCAGCGAAGTTAAGGTGTACTCCGGTTGCTGATCACGCTGCCAGAATCCCATTCATGTGGAGAGCCTTTTGCTGCGGTTGGGCCTGTGGAGATGT
>JBOHLR010000091.1:0-10039 GCA_050729555.1 Allostellaceae bacterium | reverse complement strand
TTCGCGGCAGCGCCGACCGTGCTCAAGCCCGACTACGCCAAGTGGATGCTCGACGATCCGCGGGTCAACTTCGCGATCTCGAAACGCGGCGCGGCGGCGAGCATCGATCATCTCGGCATCCAGGTCGAGGACGCGTCCGAGCTCGCCGAGGTGGCGGACCGCCTTACGTTCGCCGGAAGCACTGTGCTCGAGGAAAAGGCGACGACGTGTTGCTACGCCAAGTCGGACAAGCAGTGGGTCACCGATCCGCAAGGTGTCGCCTGGGAGACCTTCCTGACGCATGGCGAGGCAACGGTCTACGGCAATACGGGTGCGACCGAGCGCCTGGCCACGATCGCCGCAGCGGCACCGGCCTGCGGTTGCGGCACGAAGGCGTGAGAGGCCGCAATGGCACCGCATATCCATAACGTCCTCTTCCTCTGCACCGGCAATTCGGCGCGCAGCGTCATCGGCGAAGTCCTGCTCAATCATTGGGGTAAGGGCAGGTTCCACGCCTACAGCGCCGGCAGCCAGCCGAAAAGCGCCGTCAATCCCCTGACGCTCGAACTGCTGCGCACGATGAAGCTGCCGACCGATGGCCTGCGCTCCAAGAGCTGGAACGAATTCGCGCGGCCGGATGCGCCGCGCATGGATTTCGTCTTCACGGTCTGCGACCAGGCCGCCGCCGAAACCTGTCCGGTGTGGCCGGGTCAGCCGATCACGGCCCATTGGGGTGTGCCCGATCCGGCCGCGGTCGATGGCACGCACGAAAAGAAGATGACCGCTTTCCGCGACGCCTTCCAGCGGCTCGACACCCGCATCAAGCTGTTCGTGGCGCTCCCTTTGGAAAAGCTCGACCGGCTCGCCTTGCAGCGCGAGGCGCGGCGGATCGGCGTCGCACGGGCACCAGAAGACGCGGCATCGTGACCATACAAGCCAAGGCGGCGGTCGCCGCCGCGCCGCGCGAGCTTACGCATGTCCGCCTCGCGGCGATCGAATTCGTCGCCACCGGCTTTCTGCTTATGGCGATCGTCGGTTCCGGCATCATGGCCGAACGGCTTACCGGCGGAAACGGCGCGCTGGCGCTGCTCGCCAATGCGCTCGCCACCGGCGCGGCGCTCGTTGCGCTGATCCTCGCCTTCGGTCCGGTTTCGGGCGCGCACATGAATCCAGTGGTGACGCTGGCGGCGGTCGTGCTCGACGGCTTGGACTGGCGGCTTGCCACGGCTTACATCGCCGCGCAAGTTGCCGGCGCGGCCGCCGGCGTCTGGCTCGCACACCTGATGTTCGCGCTGCCGGTCTTCGAACTCGGCACCAAGATACGCGCCGGCGGCGGCCAATGGATCGGCGAAGCGGTCGCCACTTTGGGCTTGCTGGCAACGATCTGGGGCTGCCGCGCGCACCGCGCGCCGGTCACGGCGATTGCGGTCGCGGCCTATATCACCGGCGCCTATTGGTTCACGTCATCGACGTCATTCGCCAATCCGGTCGTGACGATCGCGCGTGCGCTGACGGATACGTTCGCTGGCATCCGGCCCCACGACGCGCCGGCGTTCATCCTGGCGGAGCTCGCCGGACTGGCCGCGGCCTTGCCGCTGTGCCGCGTGTTGGCTAGCGCGATGACACCGCCAGTTGCTCGAAGCGGCGCTCCTTGAGGTAATTGTCGAGACCCCAGCGCGTCACCTGCGCCATGATCTCGTCGAATTCGCCGTCCGGCAGCTTTTCGTAAACGAACCGCTCACCGCGGCCGAATTGGCTGAAGTCCCACTTGCGATCGACGAATTCCGCGGGGATCGCGTGCTTCCACAATGGCAGGTATTTGCCGAGGTCGGCGTCGATCGCCTGCTCCGCGTACGCCAGCGCGCGCAGCACTGCCGCGAGCGTCGCCCGGTCGAGATGCTCGGGCACCCACCAGATGGTGTGGAAGGTGTTCTCCATCACCTTGCGCAAGCCGAGCTGTTCGGCCATGGCGATTTGCGGCGGCAGCAGGCTCGCCGCTTCGACCTCTTTATTGAGCAGCGCGGTCAGCCGCGCGCCGAAGCCGCCGACATTGATCACCTTGATGTGCTCGAGCGGCATGTAGGGTTCGAGCCGCCACGGCACGTTGAAATGGCTGCCGGCGCGCATGCCGACGGCGATCGGCACGTCACGCAGATCCTCGGGCTTGCGGACCTTGGAATCCGGTCGGACATAGATCGCCCACGGCGAGATGCCGTAGCAATCGGAGACGAAGCGGCCCATGCCGGCGCCGGCATTGCACACGCTGCCCCATTGGCAGGCGCTCTGAATCACCTCTGCGTCGCCCTTGTTGTAGGGCTGATCCTGCGGCCGGTTGAGATAGTCGAGGGCTTTCCAGCTCGACTGCGTGCCGCGGAAGGTCTTCCAATCGAATTCGACGGCGAGACCTTCGGCCGCGAAGAAGCCCTCTTCCTTGGCGACGAAATCGGCGAGGCCCATGCCCTTGGGCGCGATGCGGACCGGCTTAAGCGACGGTGCCATGGGCGTTTCTCCCGGTCGTTGAGACGCATCTTACTTAAACGACGACGCGCGACCTATCGCCGATGGGCTCCCGCGGCGGCATCGGCCAGCCCCATCGTCTCTTCGCTGGCGCCGGCGCCGGCGAGCGAACGGACGCGTTGCTCGTCTTTCGCTAGCTCCTGCGCCGAGCCCGAATGGACGACCTTGCCGTCGTTGAGGACGTAGACGCGGTCCGCCACCTCGAGCGCGAAACGCGCGTTCTGTTCGACGAGAAGGATCGAGATGCCTTCCTTTCGCATCGAGGCGACGACGCGGAAGACATCGCGGACGAGCAAGGGCGCCAAGCCCTGCGACGGCTCGTCGAGCAGCAGCAGCTTGGGATTGACGAGCAACGCGCGCGCAATCGCCAGCATCTCCTGCTCGCCGCCCGAAAGTTGCCGCCCCCAGCTATCGCGCCGCATGCCCAGATTCGGAAAGAGCTCGAAAATACGGTCAA
Source organism: Allostellaceae bacterium (assembly GCA_050729555.1). GTDB lineage: Bacteria > Pseudomonadota > Alphaproteobacteria > ATCC43930 > CGMCC-115725 > REEB95. Next base: position 7,086 of record JBOHLR010000091.1, on the reverse strand, counting down.
CGGTCCAGCTTCCGGGCCGCGTCACCGGCACGGAAAGATTCTCCTGCACCGTCAGATTGGGAAAGATGCGGCGGCCTTCCGGCACGTAGCCGACGCCGAGGCGTGCGATCTTGTAGGCCGGCAAATGGGTGGTGTCGGCCCCGAAGATCTCGATGCAGCCTTCCCGCGGCGGCGTCAGGCCGCTGATGCTGCGCAACGTCGTCGTCTTGCCGGCGCCGTTGCGGCCGAGCAGGGTGACGATCTCGCCCTCGGCGACCTCCATCGAGACGCCGTGCAGGATGTGGCTCTTGCCATAGAAGGTCTGAAGATTCTCGACCTTGAGAACAGGCGTGCTCACGCGGCTTCTCCCAGATAGGCCGCCTGGACCTGGGGATTTGCCGCGACTTCCTTGGGCGTTCCGGCCGCCAGCACCTTGCCGTAGTTGAGCACCGTGATCCGGTCGGCGATGCCGAAGACGATATCCATGTCGTGCTCGATGAACAGGATGCTTTGCTTCTTCCGCACGTGCAGGTCGCGGATCAGCTTGACCATATGCTCGGTTTCCGACTGACCCATGCCGGCGGTCGGCTCGTCCAGCAGCAACAACTTGGGCTTACGGCTCAACGCCATCGTCACCTCGACCACGCGCTGATCGCCGTGAGCGAGTTCGCTGACCTTGCGGTCGGCTTGCGCGGTGAGGCCGGTGGTTTCGAGCAACTCGTCGACCGCTTCGTTGATTTGTCGCATGAAAGCCCGGCCGGGCCACGGGCGGGCGCTAGCCCGCGCCTGCGCCTCGACCCCAATACGGATGTTCTCGAACACCGAAAGTTCGGGAAAAACCTCGGTGATCTGGAATGTGCGCACCAGGCCGAGCGCCACACGGTTGGCGGCGGGAATCCGGTTGACCTGTCGGCCGTCGAACCAAATCTCGCCCGTGGTCGCCGGAAAAAAGCCGCTAATCAGATTGAAGAGCGTCGTCTTGCCGGCGCCGTTCGGGCCGATCACGGCGTAAAGCGTGCCCTCATCCATTTCGAGCTGGACGTCCTGCAGCGCGACGAGCTTGCCGAAGACGCGCGATATGTTGTTGAGGCGCAAGAGGCTCATGACGCGGCTCGCGCTTGCGATTCAGGCGACTTAGGCGATGTCCCAACCGGCGTCGTTCCGCGCATCCGCCGGCGAACGATGCCGAGGATGCCGTTCGGGAAGAAGATCACCGCGACGATGAACAATCCTCCGATAAAGGATTCCCAGTTGTTAGGGAAATAGCTGCTGACGTAGTCCTGGATGCCGACGAAGATGATCGCGCCGACCAGCGGTCCCCAGAAGCTGCGCATGCCGCCGAGCACAGCCATGATGACGAGATTGCCCGATTCAACCCAGTAGAGGTTGATCGGCGAGATGAAGTTGTTTTGCAGCGCGTTTAGGGCACCGGCCAGCCCGGCGATCAAGCCAGCAATGGCAAAAGACGCCCAAACGTAGCGTTCGACATGGATGCCGAGAAACTGCGCGCGCCGGCGATTCTCGCGAATGGCGATGAAGGTGTGGCCAAGCGGAGAATGCAGCAACAAAGCGATGACTCCAGCACCGATCGCGAACCAGAACAGCACAAAATAATAGAACTCGGTCGCGTCCAGCGGCACGGTCGCGAAGCCGAAATGCAACGGCTGGCGCGAGAACCTGGAGAGACCGTCCTCGCCGCCGGTGAAGCTGTTCCAGGTTTCGGCGATGAAATAGAAGATTTGGCCGATGGCGACCGTGATCATCGCGAAGTAGATGCCGCGCCGGCGCATGACCAGCGGCCCGAAGGCAAAAGCCGCGAGGCCGCCAACGATGGTTCCGGCGATGACGGCAAGCACGGTGCTGTTGGTCAGATGCGTCAGAAACAATCCGGTCCCGTAACCGCCGAGCCCAAAATAGGCCGCCTCGCCGAACGACATGCAGCCCGTAAACCCGAGCAGCACATTGAGCCCCATTGCCGCGAGTGCGTAGATCAGGACGCGCGACGCAAGCGCCATGTAGCCGCCGACCAGCGGCAGCCACAACGCCGCGGTCAGCAGCAGCAGCCAGACCACGCCGTTAACGTAAACCCGTCGGCTCATTCGAACAGCCCCTCCTGACCCAACAGGCCGCGCGGGCGCACGATCAGGACCAAGGCCATGATGACGTAGATGACGACGTCGCTCGCATCCGGGTAATAGGCCGTCGTGACGCCAGCGGCGAGGCCGATCAACAATCCGCCCAGCACGCTGCCCAACAAGCTGCCGATGCCGCCGACGACGATGGCGACGAACGTCGCCATGATGACGTCGTCGCCCATCGTCGGCGCGAGTTGGAGAATGCCGGCGGCGAGAACGCCAGCGAAGCCGGCAAGCAACGTGCCGATCGCGAAATTGACCGAGCGCAGCAGATAGACGTTGACGCCGAGCGTCGACACCGTCTCGAGGTCGAGGATGCCAGCGCGAATCCGGATGCCGAAGCGCGTCAAACGGAGAAAGGCGAATAATGCGATGGTCGCCAGCGCGATCGCCGCGATCACGAAAAGCCGGTATCCGGTCAGGAAGAAATAGGTCGTGCTAATCGGCGAGCCAAGGACCGCCGGAATCTCGAACGGCACGCCCTGCGCGCCCCAGATCGTTCGCACCAGGTCCTCGATGATCAAGGCGAGCCCGAATGTGAGCAGCAGGCTGTAGATCGGGTCCGAGCGTCCGTACAGGTAGCGGACGAGCACACGCTCGACGAGGATACCGATGATTCCCGCCAGCACCGGTCCGACGATCAGAGCGCCCCAGAAGCCGAGATAGGGTTCGAGGGTGAAGGCCAGATAGGCCCCGATGACCATGAACCCGCCATGGGCGAAGTTGATCACCGAGTTGAGGCTGATAATCAGCGACAGGCCGAGCGCCATAAGGGCATAGAACGTGCCCTGAATTAGCCCATTGAACCCGTCGAACAACAAAAGCTGCATACGCCCTCATCCCCCTTATAACGAGACCGCCGAGCGCTTTGCCGGGCGCCGGCGGCCGCCGCTCAAACACTGAACCGACATCCTGAAGGGCGGAACCCTTCAGGATGCCCATTTCACTTCATCGCGAACGGGCCGATTGCCGGTCAACCGTTCGCCACTATGCGCACGACGCCCCGGCTCAAGCCGGATAGGTAAGCTTGCACTCCTTCTCTGCCGGCGTCTTTGCCAGTTTCGCTCCGGCGAGTTCCTCGGAGACCTTGAACAGATTGGGATACGTGCCCTTCTGGTTCACCTCGCCGACGAACTCGGTGATCATGCATTGATGATCGCCCGCCCGGTATGTCGGGCCGTACGGCTCGAGCGCGACTTCCGGCGGCAACGTCATGCCTTCCATCGCATGCGCCATTTTGCGGGCATCGATGCTCTTTGCCCGTTCGGCGCCGAGCGCGAAGCTGTGCGTCGCGGCAAAGCCAAGCCAGCTGCGTCCGCTCGGCGTGGCCTTGTAGAGCTTCTGGTACTCGGCCACGAACTCCTTCACATGCGGCTGGTTGGGTTGGTCCCACCACCATTCCATCACGCCCCAGCCCGTCCGCGCCTCGACCGGCAGCGCCGCGAGCGGCTCCAACTCGAGCAGCGGCGAGGCGAAGGCCATGGTCTTGGTCATGCCGAACTGCGCCGCCTGCTTCATCAAGTTGACGAAGTCGTCGCCGCTCTGGAACACGACGAAGACGTCGGGCTTCGCCTGCTGCACCTTGATCAAGGCCGAGGTGAAATCCGTGGCGCCCAAGGGCAACACGGCGTTGCCGAGGTTCGTGCCTTTATTGTCCGCCAGAATCTGCGAAGCGCCCTTGTAGAGGAAATGCCCCCAGGCGTAGTCGGGCGTGCAGAAGTACCAACGCTTGCCGAACTTCTTCAGCAGGGTGGCGCACATCGCCTCGGACAGCATCCAGGTGTCGGAACACAACTTGAAGGTGTTCCAGTGGCAGTCGACGCCGGTGATCGTGTCGACATGCCCGCCGACCGCGATATAGAGCATGCTCTTCAGATTGGCCGCGTGGCTCATCGCCGCCGCTTCGGCGGACGACACGCCGCCGGCCGTGAAGTTCACCTTGTCCTGATCGATGAGCTTGTTGAGCTTCTCGGTCGCCTGGCCGACGTTCGCGGCGCTGTCTTCGGCGATGATCTCAAGCTTGCGGCCCTCGATGCCGCCCTTCTTGTTGATCTGCGCGACCGCCATCTTGGCGCCGTTGAACTGCGACGTGCCGAGCGCTGCATAGGTCCCGGTGAACGGATCGATCCAGCCGAGTTTGACGGTTTCGGCGGCGCGCGCGGAAATGACGAAGGGTGCCGCAACCTGCGCAATGCCAGCGGCAGCCGTGGCCTTCATGATCGTTCGGCGACTGATTGTAGACGGCTTCGACGGATTCATTGTTTCACTCCCTGTTGTCTGTTGCTTGCGATTGCATTCGAACTGCCACAGATTCACCTGACCGACTGCTGGCCGAAGTCGATCGCGGCGGTGCATTGGCGATGTGACGTTATGAACAGCGAGCGCGGCTCGCCTGCGTCGTCGATTGACCTCCCGCTGTCGCGTAAACCGTTGTGTTTGTTCTTGCGCTCATCATCCGCAAAGCCGGCCGGAGCTTCAAGGACTTTCAAGGGCTTTCGGCCCACAGCGACCAAGCCATTGCAGGCGCAAAGCATAAATAACGTGTAAGGCGGTGGGCAAGCCGACCAATGAGTCTGGTATGCCAGAAGTCACGATCACGCCATCGGTCTTAAGCCGCACTTTGCGACCGACCGGTACCGCCGCATTTCACGGTGCGGCTCAACCGCAGGCGGCGGCGATCGACCAGAATTCGTCGGCGTTCAAACTTGCGCCGCCGACCAAGAATCCGTCGACGTTGGCGACGGCTGCCAAATCATGGGCGTTCGCTGGCTTCACCGAGCCACCGTAGAGGATGCGCACCGCCGTCGCTTCGGCGGCAAGATCGCGCAATGTCTCGCGAATGCGCGCGTGTATCGAAGCCACATCCTGCACCGTCGGCGTGCGCCCGCTGCCGATCGCCCAGACGGGTTCATAAGCCACCACCAGTGCGGCGGCGCCCAGCTTCGGCGGCAGCGAATTTTGCAGCTGGCGCACGACAGTCGCTTCGGTGCGGCCGCTGGCGCGTTCGGCCGCCGTCTCGCCGACACAGACGATCGCGCATAGACCGGCGGCAACCGCCGCCACCGTCTTGGCGCGCACTACCGCATCGCTCTCCTTATGATCCTGGCGGCGCTCGGAATGGCCGACGATGACGTAAGTGCATCCGGCGTCCTTGAGCATCGGCGCGCCGATGTCGCCGGTGTGCGGACCCGCCGCCGCGGCATGACAATCCTGACCGCCGAGCCCGAGACCCGAACCGGCAATGGCTTGCGCAACCGGCGCCAGCAGCGTCGCCGGCGGACAGAGCACGACCTCGCAAGCGAGCGGCTTCGCCTTGGCGCGGGCGGCAAGATCGCGCGTGCGCGCGCCGCCGTCGGCCATGAGGCCGTTCATCTTCCAGTTGCCGGCCACGAGCTTGCGCATGATGCCCTGTTAGCATGGCGGACGCTGCCCTGCCAGCGGACCGCCGACCTACCAAGCGCCGTCTATTCGCGGCCCGACGCCGTCAGTGACTTGCGAAAATAGACCACTCGCTCGGTCTCGGCGAACCCCCAAGCCGCGTGCGCCGCATGCGACACGCGATCGTCGATAAGCGCGTCCGAGCCGAACTCGCGAAACCCCCGCTCTCGCAGGAAGGCCTCGAGATGCGCCACCAGCCGTGTGCCGATGCGGCGGCGGCGAAATTGCGTCTCGACCCAGATGCCTTCGAGAAACGGCACCGGGCGGGTTTCGCAGCCGTTGGCGTATTTCCGGATCGCGATCTCGGCAAAACCGGCCGGCGCGCTGGCGATCTCGGCCATGAAGCCCCAGGCACCGTCGTTCGCGAGGATTTCGTCGATCATCGCGCCATGGGCTGCGATCACCTCGTCGGGCCAAAGCCTGCGGCGCATCGCCACCCAAGTCGTCCGGTCGGCGGCATTCATGACGCGAATACGGCAATCCATACCCGCCATCTTACCTATTCCTGACCGCTCGCGGGACGGCGGCCCGAGACGCCGGAAGCCCGCCAGAGCGCAGCGCTTTCGGCGTTGCGGCGCCACCCGCCCGCCCCTATCATCCGCGCGCCATTCCGGGCACCACCATGCTGCAAGCCATCCGCTCCAAAGCCACCTCCCTCGTCGTCAAGATTCTGTTCGGCGTACTGATCGTCACCTTCGGCATCTGGGGCATCGGCGACATCTTCCGCAACCGCAGCGTCGACACCTCGGTCGCGACCGTGGCCGGCGAGCAGATCGGCGCGGCGCAATTGCAGCAATCGGTGCGCGCCGACATCGATCGCCTGCGCCGCTCGTCGGGCGGTGCCAGCCTCACCATGGAACAGGCGAAGCAGCTCGGCGTCGTCGACGCCGCGCTCAACCGGCTGATCGAATCCGCGGTGCTGGCGGACGAGACCGACCGGCTCAATATCCGCATCGGCAACGATGCGGTGCGCAAGGCGATCGTCGACAACCCGGCGTTCCGGGGCTCCAACGGCCAATTCGACCGCAACCTCTACAACCAGATCCTGGCGGCGAACCGGCTGAACGACGCGCAATATGAACAGCTGCTGCGTTCCGATCTCGAACGCGACGAGCTGACGATTTCACTGACCGAAGGCGTCCGGCCGCCGACGGAACTCGCCGACGCGATCTATCGCGCCGAAGCCGAACGCCGCGTCGCCGACGTCGTTGTGCTGCCACCGTCGGCGGCGCCGACGCCGCCGAAACCGTCGGAGCAGGATCTCGCCGCCTATTATAAGGCGCGTCCGAGCGCGTTCCGCACGCCCGAGCGGCGCAACTTCACCCTGGCGACACTGACCATCAACGACGTCGCCGCTGGCATGAACGTGCCGGACGACAAACTCAAAGACGCCTATCAAGCGCGGCTCGACGAGTTCCACACGCCCGAGACGCGGCAGCTCCAACAGATGCTGCTGCCGGACAAGACGAAAGCGGACGCCGCCGAGACGCAGCTCGCCGCCGGCAAGCCGTTCGCCGCCGTCGCCAAGGCGGTC
>JBOHLR010000090.1:0-10115 GCA_050729555.1 Allostellaceae bacterium | reverse complement strand
GCTCGCTGCGGTCGCGCGCCGAGCCGATGATCCAACGGATGGCGAGCGCCTGGCCGCGCTCCGGCCGGACTTCGACCGGCACCTGATAGGTGGCGCCGCCGACGCGCCGTGAGCGCACTTCGACCGCCGGCTTCACGTTGCCGAGCGCGTCGTGGAAGATGCGGATCGGATCCTGGCCCGAGCGTTTGGCGACGCGATCGAGCGCACCATAGACGATGGTCTCGGCGACCGATTTCTTGCCCTGGTACATCAGGCAGTTCATGAACTTGGTGACAACGATGTCGCCGAACTTGGCATCCGGCAGGACTTCGCGTTTGACGGCGGCGCGGCGGCGCGACATGGCGGCTCCTACTTCGGACGCTTGGCGCCGTACTTCGAGCGGCGCTGCTTGCGGTCCTTAACGCCCTGGGTGTCGAGCGTGCCGCGGATGATGTGGTAACGCACGCCGGGCAGGTCCTTCACGCGACCGCCGCGGATCATCACCACCGAATGTTCCTGAAGATTGTGTCCTTCGCCGGGAATGTAGCTGGTGACTTCGAAGCCGTTGGTGAGCCGCACGCGCGCGACCTTGCGCAGCGCCGAGTTCGGCTTCTTCGGTGTCGTGGTGTAGACGCGGGTGCAGACGCCGCGCTTCTGCGGGCTGCGCTCCAGCGCCGGTACCTTGTTGCGCGCGGTCTGCGCGCGACGGCGGTGATTCACCAGCTGATTGATCGTCGGCATCTCTCTCGCATTCCCTACAAGCGCAACAGCCGCGCAAGCGTGCGGACTGCACACCGTCACGGCCGAAAGTTAGTCCCCAGGAAAGGCGCACCGTCTTTCAGATGCCGAGCCAGTCGAAAACACGCGACCGAGCTGCGTCTAGGATGGCTACCTACTGCCAGCCCCCTTGAGGGTGGCCGGATACTATTGATCCGACTCAACCCCGTCAAGCCGCATAAACCCTGGCTTTGGGGATAATTTCCGATTCGGCGGCGCGATTACGATCGATGCCGCCGATAATGAAAAAGGGGCCCCGACCGGGGCCCTCTTCCTTACGTAGGACGCCGGTCTCAGGCGCTCTTGCGGCCTTCCTCGATCGCCGCCGGTTCCTGGGCTGGTGCCCGGGCCGCCAGCTCGCGATCGCGGTCGGTGGCGATCTGACGCCACCGGGCCATGATGCTGCCGGTGCCGGCCGGGATCAGGCGGCCGACGATGACATTCTCCTTCAGGCCCTGCAGAACGTCGGTCCGGCCGGAGACCGCCGCCTCGGTGAGGACGCGGGTGGTCTCCTGGAACGACGCCGCCGAGATGAACGAGTTGGTCTGCAGGCTCGCCTTGGTGATGCCCTGGAGCACCGGCCGCGCCGTCGCCAGCTTGAGCTTTTCAGCCTTGGCTTTGGCGTTCTCGGCCTCGAACTCGCCGCGATCGACCTGCTCGCCGGCGAGCAAGGTGGTCTCGCCGGGATCGTCGATCTCGACCTTCTGCAGCATCTGACGAACGATCACCTCGATGTGCTTGTCGTTGATGCGCACGCCCTGGAGCCGATAGACCTCCTGGATCTCGTTGACCAGATAGCTGGCCAGCGCCTCGACGCCGAGAACGCGCAGGATGTCGTGCGGCACCGGATTGCCATCCATCAACAGGTCGCCGCGTTGGACGAAATCGCCCTCCTGCACGCTGATGTGCTTGCCCTTGGGGATCATGTACTCGACCGGCTCTTTATCGCCGTCCTGCGGCACGACGAGGATGCGGCGCTTGGTCTTGTAGTCCTTGCCGAATTCGACGCGGCCGTCGATCTCGCTGATGATCGCGAAATCCTTCGGCTTGCGCGCCTCGAACAGTTCGGCGACGCGCGGCAGACCGCCGGTGATGTCGCGCGTCTTCGACGATTCACGCGGGATGCGCGCGAGCACGTCGCCGGCACGGACCTCGGCACCGTTCTCGATCGACAGAATGGAATCGAGCGAGAGGAGATAAGTCGCCTCGCGCCCGTTGGCGAGCGTGAGCGTCTTGCCCTTGGCGTTCTTGATCAGGAGGCGCGGCTTCAGATCGCCGCCCTTGGCCTGCTGCTTCCAGTCGATGACGACCTTCGAGGAAATGCCGGTCGCCTCGTCGAGCACCTCGCGCATGGAGACGCCTTCGGCGAGGTCCTGGTAATGCGCGAACCCGTCCTTCTCGGTGATGACCGGCAGGGTATAGGGATCCCACTCGACCAGACGGTCGCCTTTCTTCACGACCTTGCCCTCGTCGGCCAGCAGCTTGGCGCCGTACGGCACGCGATGCCGGGCCTTTTCGCGGCCGGCCTCGTCGAGCAGCGCGAGCTCGCTGTTGCGGCTCATCACCACCGGGATGCCGTCCGAGTTGACGACGACATTGCGGTTCTTGATCCGCACCGTCGCGTCGAACGCCGCTTCGATCGACGATTGCTCGGCGCCGCGTTGCACCGCGCCGCCGATGTGGAAGGTGCGCATGGTGAGCTGGGTGCCCGGCTCGCCGATCGATTGCGCCGCGATGACGCCGACCGCCTCGCCCATGTTCACCACCGTGCCACGCGCCAGGTCGCGGCCGTAGCACTTGCCGCACAGGCCGCTCTGCGTCTCGCAGGTCAGCACCGAACGGATCATCACCGATTCGAGACCGGCACGGTCGATGCGGTCCACCGCCTCTTCGTCGAGGAGGCCGCCCGCGCGAACGAGCTTTTCGCCCTTGATCGGATCGACCACGTCGACGGCGGCGGTACGGCCGAGAATGCGGTCGGACAAGGCCGCAATCACTTCGCCGCCTTCGACCACGGCGCGCATCGTCAGGCCGCGCTTGGTGCCGCAATCTACTTCGGTGATGATCGCGTCCTGCGCGACGTCAACCAGACGCCGCGTCAGGTAGCCCGAGTTCGCCGTCTTCAACGCGGTGTCGGCCAGACCCTTGCGGGCGCCGTGGGTCGAGTTGAAGTACTCGAGCACGGTGAGGCCTTCCTTGAAGTTCGAGATGATCGGCGTTTCGATGATTTCGCCTGACGGCTTGGCCATCAGGCCGCGCATGCCGGCGAGCTGCTTGATCTGCGCCACCGAGCCGCGCGCGCCGGAATCGGCCATCATCCAGACGGCGTTGATCGGGCCGCCCGGATCGGCCGCCTTGATGACGCGCATCATCTCTTCGGCGACCTTTTCGGTGCAACTCGACCAAACGTCGACCACCTTGTTGTACTTCTCGCCCTGGGTGATGAGGCCGTCGAGATATTGCTGCTCGTATTCCTTGACCTTGGCCTGCGCAGCGGCGACGAGCTTTTCTTTCTCCGGCGGCACGACCAAATCGTCCTTGCCGAACGAGATGCCGGCTTTGCACGCCTGGCCGAAGCCCAGTGCCATCAGTCGGTCGCAGAAGATCACAGTCTCTTTCTGGCCGCAGTGACGATAGACCTGGTCGATGACGTTGGTGATTTCCTTCTTGGTCAGCAGTCGGTTCACCACGTCGAAGCCGATGTTCGGATGATCCGGCAGGATTTCCGACAGCAGCATACGGCCCGGCGTGGTGACGACCGTCTGGAAGATCGTCTCGCCGTTGGCGTCCTTCACCGGCCGGCGCGCGCGGATGCGCGTGTGCAGCGAGACCGTCTTGGCCTCGAGGGCGCGTTCGATCTCGGCCGCGTCGGAGAAATACGGGATGCGGTGAAAGGTGACGCTGTCCTTTTTCCGCAGCTGCTCGAAGTTGGCGACCTTGCCGGACTTCAGCGGTTCGACCTGATCCTCGCGGTCGAGCAGCACGACGTGATGCGACTCGATGGCTTGGCGGAGTTCGTCGATGGTGCGGAACTTGACCTCTTCGCCCATCCAGTCGGCGCGCTCGAGCGTGATGTAATAGAGGCCGAGCACGATGTCCTGCGACGGCACGATGATCGGCTTGCCGTTCGCCGGCGACAGGATGTTGTTGGTCGACATCATCAGCACGCGAGCTTCGAGCTGAGCTTCGAGCGACAGCGGCACATGGACCGCCATCTGGTCGCCGTCGAAGTCGGCGTTGAACGCGGTGCAGACCAGCGGATGCAGCTGGATCGCCTTGCCTTCGATCAGGATCGGCTCGAACGCCTGGATGCCCAAGCGATGCAGCGTCGGCGCGCGGTTCAGCAGCACCGGATGCTCGCGGATCACCTCTTCGAGGATGTCCCAAACTTCCGGACGCTCTTTCTCGACCATGCGCTTCGCCGCCTTCACAGTGCTGGCGAGGCCGTAAAGCTCGAGCTTCGAATAGATGAACGGCTTGAACAGCTCGAGCGCCATCTTCTTCGGCAGGCCGCACTGATGCAGCTTGAGTTCGGGACCGACGACGATCACCGAACGGCCGGAATAGTCGACGCGCTTGCCAAGCAGGTTCTGGCGGAAACGGCCCTGCTTGCCTTTCAGCATGTCGGACAGCGACTTGAGCGGCCGCTTGTTGGCGCCGGTGATGACGCGGCCGCGACGGCCGTTGTCGAACAGCGCGTCGACGGCTTCTTGCAGCATGCGCTTTTCGTTGCGCACGATGATGTCGGGCGCGCGCAGCTCAATGAGCCGCTTCAAGCGGTTGTTGCGGTTGATGACGCGGCGGTAGAGATCATTGAGGTCGGAGGTCGCGAAGCGACCGCCATCCAAAGGCACCAGCGGCCGCAGCTCGGGCGGAATCACCGGCACGACGTCGAGGATCATCCACTCCGGACGGCTGTTCGACTGGACGAACGCCTCGATCAGCTTGAGCCGCTTGACCAGCTTCTTGCGCTTGGCCTCGGACGATGTCTCGCGCAGGTCCTCGCGCAGCTTCACCTGCTCGGTTTCGAGGTTGATCGCCTCGAGCATCTTCTTGAGCGCTTCGGCGCCGATCGACGCCTGGAAGCCTTCCTCGCCGAACTCGTCCTGTGCCTTGATGAACTCGTCTTCGTTCAGCACCTGATGGAGCTTCAACGACGTCAGGCCGGGCTCGGTGACGACGTAGCTCTCGAAATAGAGCACGCGCTCCAAATCCTTGAGCGTCATGTCGAGTAACAGGCCGATGCGCGACGGCAGCGACTTGAGGAACCAGATATGCGCCACGGGAGACGCCAATTCGATGTGCCCCATGCGCTCGCGCCGCACCTTGGACAGCGTGACTTCGACGCCGCACTTCTCGCAGACGATGCCGCGATACTTCATGCGCTTGTACTTGCCGCACAGGCACTCGTAGTCCTTGATCGGCCCGAAGATGCGGGCGCAGAACAGGCCGTCGCGCTCCGGCTTGAAGGTGCGGTAGTTGATCGTCTCGGGCTTCTTGATCTCGCCGAACGACCACGACCGAATGCGCTCGGGACTCGCGATCGAGATGCGAATCTGATCGAAGCTCTGCGGCGCCGAGACCTGGCCGAAGACGTTCATCAACTCGTTCATTGAACGATTCCTTCTCTCGAAACTTGCGTCAGCCATCAAAAAGCGCGCTGCTCAAGCTCGACGTTGAGCCCGAGCGAACGCAATTCCTTGACCAGCACGTTGAACGATTCGGGAATGCCCGCCTCGAAGTTGTCGTCGCCGCGCACGATCGCTTCGTAGACCTTGGTGCGGCCCGACACGTCGTCGGACTTCACCGTCAGCATTTCCTGGAGCGTATAGGCGGCGCCGTAGGCTTCGAGCGCCCAGACTTCCATTTCGCCGAAGCGCTGGCCGCCGAACTGCGCCTTGCCGCCGAGCGGCTGCTGCGTCACCAAGCTGTACGGCCCAATCGACCGCGCGTGGATCTTGTCGTCCACCAGGTGGTGCAGCTTCAGCATATAGATGTAGCCGACGGTGACGCGTTGATCGAACGGCTCGCCGGTGCGGCCGTCGACCAGCGTGACCTGGCCGGAGGCCTCGAGACCGGCTTCCTTCAGCATGGTTACGATGTCGTCCTCGCGCGCGCCGTCGAACACCGGGCTCGCCACCGGAATGCCGTGCCGGAGATTGTCAGCGAGCTCGAGGATCTGGCCGTCCTCCATGTCCTTGATGTCGTCGCGGTCGCCCTTGTCGACATAGACCTGGTTCAGGACGCGGCGCACTTCGCGGATCTGATTGCCCTGGCGGCGCGCCTTGTCGACGATTTCACCGACCTGGCGGCCGAGATTGGCGCACGCCCAACCGAGATGCGTCTCGAGGATCTGGCCGACGTTCATCCGGCTCGGGACGCCGAGCGGGTTGAGCACGATGTCGGCCGGCGTGCCGTCCTGGAGATACGGCATGTCCTCGACCGGCATGATGCGCGAAATCACGCCCTTGTTGCCGTGACGGCCGGCCATCTTGTCGCCGGGTTGCAGCTTGCGCTTCACCGCGACGAAGACCTTGACCATCTTCATCACGCCCGGCGGCAACTCGTCGCCGCGCTGCAGTTTCTCGACCTTGTTTTCGAAGCGGCGCTGGAGGACGCCGATGGAATCGTCCATCAGCTTCTTCAGGCCTTCGATCTCGGCCATGCGCTTGTCGCTTTTGACGGCGAACTGCTTCCACTGATGCGGCGAGAATTCCGACAGCACGGTCTCGTTGACGCGGCCGCCCTTGAAGCCTTTGGGGCCCGAGGCGGCTTCCTGTCCGACCAGCAGCTCCTTGAAGCGCGCATGGAAGCTGCGCTCGAGGATGGTGCGCTCGTCGTCGCGGTCCTTGGCGAGCCGCTCGATCTCGGCGCGTTCGATCGCCAGCGCGCGCTCGTCCTTGTCGACGCCGCGGCGCGAGAAGACGCGGACTTCGACGATGGTGCCCGACACGCCCGGCGGCAGCCGCAGCGAGGTGTCGCGCACGTCCGAGGCCTTTTCGCCGAAGATCGCGCGCAGCAACTTTTCTTCCGGCGTCATCGGCGATTCGCCCTTCGGCGTCACCTTGCCGCAGAGAATGTCGCCCGGCTTCACGTCGGCGCCGATATAGACGATGCCCGCCTCGTCGAGGTTCTTGAGCGCTTCCTCGCCGACGTTCGGAATGTCGCGGGTGATTTCCTCCTGGCCGAGCTTGGTGTCGCGCGCCATCACCTCGAATTCCTCGATGTGAATCGAGGTGAAGACGTCGTCCGACACGATGCGCTCGGAAATGAGGATCGAGTCTTCGAAGTTGTAGCCGTTCCACGGCATGAAGGCGCAGAGCACGTTGCGGCCCAAGGCCAACTCGCCGAGCTGCGTCGACGGGCCGTCGGCGATGACATCGCCGGCCTTGACCGTATCGCCAACACGAACCAATGGCCGCTGAGTGATACAGGTGTTCTGGTTCGAGCGCTGGAACTTGAGCAGGTTATAGATGTCGACACCCGGCGATTCCGCCGAGGTGTCCTCGGTCGCGCGGATGACGATGCGCATGCCGTCGACCTGATCGATCACGCCCGAGCGTCGCGCGATGATGGTGACGCCGGAATCGCGCGCGACCGTCTCTTCCATGCCGGTGCCGACCAGCGGCGCTTCGGCGCGGATGAGCGGCACCGCTTGGCGCTGCATGTTCGAGCCCATGAGCGCGCGGTTGGCGTCGTCGTTCTCGAGGAACGGAATCAGCGCCGCGGCGACCGAAACCAATTGCTTCGGAGAGACGTCGACGAATTCGATGTCCTGCGGCCGAGCCATGACGAAGTCGCCCGCCTTGCGGCAGTTGGTCAGGTCGGCTTTCACCTTGCCGTGGCCGTCGGTCTCGACGTTGGCCTGGGCGATGGCGTAGCGGCCCTCCTCCATGGCGGAGAGATAGACCACCTCGTCGGTGACCTTGCCGTTGACGACGCGGCGGTACGGGCTCTCGATGAAGCCGTACTGATTGACGCGCGCGTAGGTCGCGAGGCTGTTGATCAGGCCGATGTTCGGGCCTTCCGGCGTCTCGATCGGGCAGATGCGGCCGTAATGCGTCGGGTGCACGTCGCGCACCTCGAAGCCGGCACGCTCGCGCGTCAAACCGCCCGGCCCGAGGGCCGACAGGCGCCGCTTGTGCGTGATCTCGCTCAGCGGATTGGTCTGATCCATGAACTGCGACAACTGCGACGAGCCGAAGAACTCGCGCACTGCCGCCGCCGCCGGCTTGGCATTGATCAAATCGTGCGGCATGACGGTGTCGATCTCGACCGAGCTCATGCGCTCGCGGATTGCACGCTCCATGCGCAGCAGGCCGATGCGATACTGATTTTCCATCAGTTCGCCGACCGACCGCACGCGGCGGTTGCCGAGATGGTCGATGTCGTCGATTTCGCCGCGGCCGTCCTTGAGCTCGACCAGCACCTTGAGGATGGCGAGGATGTCGTCCTTGCGCAGCGTGCGAACGGTATCCTCGGTCTTGAGGCTGAGCCGCGAGTTCATCTTGACGCGGCCGACCGCCGACAGGTCATAGCGCTCGCCATCGAAGAACAGGCTGTTGAACAACGCCTCGGCCGTCTCCAGCGTCGGCGGCTCGCCGGGACGCATGACGCGGTAGATGTCGATGAGCGCTTCCTCGCGCGCCGAGTTCTTGTCGATCAGCAGCGTGTTGCGGATGTATGGACCGCCGCTGGCATGGTCGACGCCGACCGCCGGCACTTGAGCGATATTGGCGCCTTCGATCGTCTGCAGCAGTTGCTCGGTGATCTCGTCGCCGGCCTCGGCATAGATCTCGCCGGTTTCCTCGTTGATGAGGTCGACCGAGATGAACCGGCCGATCAGCTCATCCGAGCCGACCTGGACTTCCTTCAGGCCGTCGTCGAACAGCTTCTTCGCCAGCCGCGGCGGCAGCTTCTCGCCGGACTCGAGCTTGATCTTGCCGCTGCGCGCATCGATCAGATCGTGCGTCAGCTTGTGACCCCGGTAGCGGGTGGGATCGAACGGCGCCTTCCAGCCGCCCTTGGTGTTCTTGCCCGGCTTGATGCGGACGAACACGGTCGGCGCATAGAAATAGGCAAGGATCTCTTCCTTCGACATGCCCTGCGCCTCGGTCGGCAGCAGCGGCTTGCTTTCGGAAGCGCGCTCGCGGCGAAGCTTCTCTGTCGCGGCGCCATCGAGCGCCAGCAGCAGCGTCGTCACCGGCAGCTTGCGGCGCCGGTCGATGCGGACATAAAGGTGGTCCTTGGCGTCGAACTCGAAATCAAGCCACGAGCCGCGATAGGGGATGACGCGGGCGGCGAACAGGTACTTGCCCGACGAATGGGTCTTGCCCTTGTCGTGATCGAAGAACACGCCGGGCGAGCGGTGCATCTGCGAAACGATGACGCGTTCGGTGCCGTTGATGATGAAGGTGCCGTTCTTCGTCATCAGGGGCATGTCGCCCATGTAGACGTCCTGCTCCTTGATGTCGCGGATGGAGCGCGCCTTGGTCTCCTCGTCGATGTCCCAGACCACCAGGCGCAGCGTCACGCGCAACGGCGCGGCATAGGTGATGCCGCGCTGCTGGCATTCCTCGACGTCGTATTTCGGCTCTTCGAGGTCGTAACGGACGAATTCGAGCCGCGCGCGATCGGAGAAGTCGCGCACCGGGAAGACCGACCGGAAGACCTCTTGCAGGCCGACGCCCGCCCGGTTCTCGGCCGTCACGCCCATTTGCAGGAAGTGATCGTAGGAGCTTTTCTGCACCTCGATCAGATTGGGCATCGGCGCAACCTCGGGGATGCGTCCGAAACTCCTGCGAATGCGTTTGCGGCCGGTGAACGACTTAGCCATGGATGCTCCTCGTCAACGCGTCAGGACTGATCGGCTCCCGACGCGGCAGTTCTTTCGACCAGACCTTTAGGTCCGACGTCCCGACACCCGATTCCCGTTCGCGGGACATTGCGAAATAACATTTCGCAAAAGGACAAGCGCCGACGAGCGCGAACGCTCCCGCGCTCCGGCACTGCTACCGGCAGGAAGATTTGGCATGTGCCGTATATATCGCCCTATCTTCCGCGCCGGTCAAGCCCTTCCGGGCTTATTTCACCTCGACGGTGGCGCCGGCGTCCTCAAGTTGCTTCTTGAGCTTCGCAGCCTCGTCCTTGTTGACGCCATCCTTCACGGTCTTGGGCGCACCTTCGACCAGGTCCTTGGCCTCCTTCAGGCCGAGACTGGTGATCGCCCGCACCTCTTTGATGACGTTGATCTTCTTCTCGCCGGCATTGGTCAGGACGACGGTGAATTCTGTCTTCTCGGCCGCGGCGGCAGCGCCCGGCGCGCCGCCAGCAGCGCCCGGCGCGGCGGCGACGGCGAC
>JBOHLR010000089.1:0-10228 GCA_050729555.1 Allostellaceae bacterium | reverse complement strand
CCGGTCACGCGCGCCGCGGTACCTCGGGTCCGCCGGGACCGGGACCGGCCAACCTGTATCTCGCGCCGGGCGTGCTGACGGCGCAGGAACTGATCGGCGCGGTGGCGAACGGTTTCTATGTCACGGAACTGATGGGCATGGGCGTCAACGGCGTCACCGGCGACTACAGCCGCGGCGCGGCCGGATTCTGGATCGAGAACGGCGCGCTTGCCTTCCCGGTGAGCGAGGTGACGATCGCCGGCAACCTCAAGGACATGTTCCGCAACCTCACGCCGGCCAGCGATCTCGAATTCCGCACCGGCATCGACGCGCCGACCGTGCGGATCGACGGCATAACCGTGGCCGGCGCCTGACGCGTCGGCCTTGCCAGGGCCGCGGCGCTTCCGTTAACAGTGCAACCGGCGCGCCACGGCGTGCTATGATCGCGCCCTAAACCCCGGGTTTTACAGAGGATTCCGGTCGCTTGAATATTGATGCTACGTCGCGCAACGCCGCGAAGCAGCGGTCGGCCACCTTGCCGCTGCTGCGCCGGATGATCGGTCAATTCGTGCGTCCCTATGTCGGCCGTCTGACGCTCGCGCTCGTGTGCATGGGCCTGATGGCCGGCGCGACCGCGACCAACGCCTGGCTGATGCAGCCGATGCTCGACCGCGTCTTCGTCGCGCACGACGCCAAGTTGCTGCTGGTGATTCCGGCGGCGATTGTCGTGCTCGCGTTCATCAAGGGCTTCGCCAATTACGGCCAAACCGTGCTGATGACCAACGTCGGCCAGCGTGTCGTCGGCGACGTCCAGGCGGCGCTGTTCGCCCGCATGATGCGCAACGATCTCGCCTTCTTCCATGCCAATCCAACCGGGACGCTGATCTCGCGCTTCACCACCGACGCCGTCATGTTGCGCGCGGCGGCAACCGACATTCTCGCAAATGTCGGCAAGAACGCGGTGACCGCATTGTTCCTCGGCGCGCTCATGTTCTATCAGGATTGGCGCCTGGCGCTGGTGGCGATGGTCGTGTTCCCGCTCGCCGTCCGGCCGCTGCTCAGCATCGGCAAGCGCATGCGCCGCGTTTCAGCCAACACGCAGGCCGAGGTTGGTCTGTTCATGACGCTGCTCAACCAGACGTTCCAGGGGGCGCGGCACGTCAAGGCCTATGGGATGGAGGCGTACGAGATTTCGCGCGTGCGCCAAATGATCCGCAACATCGTCAAGCTGGTGAACCGCGCGGCGCGCATCCGTGCCGTCGCCTCGCCGCTGATGGAGACGCTCGGCGGCGTCGCTGTCGCGCTGGTCATCCTTTACGGCGGCCACGAGGTGCTGATCGGCGCGCGGACGCCCGGAACCTTCTTCTCGTTCGTCACGGCGTTGCTGCTCGCTTATCAGCCGGTCAAGACGTTGGCCGGGATCAACGCCAGCCTCCAGGAAGGCATGGCAGCGGCGCAGCGCATTTTCGACGTCCTCGACACCGAGCCGACGATCACCGACGCGCCCAATGCCAAGCCGTTGGCGATCAAAGGCGGCGAGATCCGTTTCCGCGACGTGCAGTTCAGCTACGCCAACGGCGCCATCGCACTGCGTGGTGTGTCGTTGACCGTGCCGGCGGGCAAGCGGGTCGCGCTGGTCGGCTCGTCGGGCGCCGGCAAGTCGACGATCCTGAACCTGGTGCCGCGCTTCCACGACGCGACCGCCGGCAGCATCACGGTCGACGGCCAGCCGCTGCGCGAGGTCACGCTCGCCAGCCTGCGCGGCGCGATGGCGCTGGTCAGCCAGGAAATCACGCTGTTCGACGACACCATCAAGGCCAACATCGCTTACGGCCGCGTGGGCGCGGCCGACGCCGAGATCGTCGCTGCCGCCAAGGCCGCCGCGGCCGACGATTTCATCCGCCGATTGCCGCAAGGTTACGACACCATGGTCGGCGAGCACGGCGTCAAACTGTCGGGCGGCCAGCGTCAGCGCATCGCCATCGCCCGCGCCATGCTCAAGGATGCGCCGATCCTCTTGCTGGACGAGGCCACGTCGTCCCTCGACACCGAGTCCGAGCGCCACGTACAGGCGGCGTTGGACACGCTGATGCAAGGCCGCACGACGGTGGTGATCGCCCACCGCCTGTCGACGGTGACAGGCGCCGACCTGATTTACGTGATCGACAGCGGACGCGTCGTCGAGCACGGCACGCACGCCGAACTGCTGCGCCAGCAAGGCGTCTATGCGCGGCTTTACGCACTGCAATTCGCCGACCAGGCGGCGGCCGAGCCGACGCCGCGCGTCATCCGGGCGTCTTAGCGCATGAACTGGGCGAAGCGCGTCCTGCGTCGGGACGATGTGCGGCGTTTCCTGTGCTGGCTGGTGTCGCTCTATATCCGGCTGGTGCACGCGACGGGCGCGTGGGCGGTCGAAGGCGGCGCGATTCCTGCGGCGCTCCATGCCGCGCGACGGCCGTTCATCCTGGCGTTCTGGCACGGCCGTCTATTGATGATGCCGTGCGCCTGGCAGCGCGACGTGCCGATCCACATGCTGATCTCCGGGCATCGCGACGGACGCATCATCGCCGACGCGGTGCGTCATTTCGGCATCGATTCGATCGCCGGCTCGACGACCACCGGCGGCTCGTCGGCGTTGCGTGGCATGGTGCGCTATCTGAAAGCCGGGGAATGCGTCGGCATCACACCCGACGGACCCGACGGTCCCGCCATGTGCGCCTCGGCCGGCATCGTCGCGGTGGCGCGGCTCGCTGGCGTCGCGATTGTGCCCTTGGCCTATGCCACGCGGCGGCGACGCATTCTCGATACCTGGGATCGCTTCCACCTGCCGTTGCCGTTCTCGCGCGGTGCATTCATCTGGGACGCGCCGATCGAAGTGCCCGCCGAGCTTGATGATGCCGGCGTCGAGCGTTATCGCGCGCGCATCGAGCAGCGGCTCAACGCGATCACCCAGGAAGCCGACCGCCGCGTCGGCCGCGAGCGTGTATCGCCCGGAACGCAATCGCGCCAGACGCTGCGTCGCATGCAGCGCCAGAACGGTCACGGATGAGTCGGCTGCTTTCGCTTTATCGGGGCGGCACGTCGGCGCTCGGGCCGCTGGTCGCGCTCTATTTGGCGCACCGCATGTCGCGCGGCAAAGAGGACCCGGAACGGTTCGCCGAACGCCAGGGCGTCGCGTCACTGCCGCGGCCGGCTGGTCCGCTGGTCTGGGTGCACGCCGCCAGCATCGGCGAAGCCGTGTCGATGCTGTCGCTGATCGACCGTCTGCTGGTCGAGCGCCCGCATCTATCGGTGCTCGTCACCACCGGCACGGTGACGTCGGCGCGGCTTCTCGCCAATCGCCTGCCGGGCGATCGCGCCTGGCACCAATATGTACCGGTCGATCGCTGCGCCTACGTCCGGCGCTTCCTCGATCATTGGCGGCCGGATTTGGCGCTGTGGGTCGAATCTGAGTTGTGGCCGAACCTGATCGCCGAGACCAATCGTTTCGGCGTGCCGCTATTGCTGCTTAACGGCCGCATGTCGGCGAAGTCGTTTCGCGGTTGGCAGCGCCTGCCGGGATTGATCGCGCCGCTGCTGGCGAGCTTCGACCTGTGCCTGGCGCAAGACGACGCCCAAGCCACGCGCCTGAAACAGCTCGGCGCCGCCGGCGCGACATCGGTCGGCAATCTCAAGGCGGCGGCCGCGCCGCTGCCCGTCGACCAGGGTGAGCTCGCGCGATTGGCCGCGGCGCTCGCAGGCCGCACCATCTGGCTCGCCGCGTCGACCCATCCGGGCGAGGAAGAAGCCGCGGCGCTGGTTCATCGCCGGCTGCGTGCCAAACATCCCAATCTGTTGACGATCATCGCGCCGCGCCATCCGGCGCGTAGCGACGAGATCGTCCTGCTGCTCGAGGCGCAAGGCCTGCGGGTCGTGCGCCGTTCGCGCGACGAGCGCATCGACCGCACCGCCGACGTTTATCTCGCCGATACGCTTGGCGAACTCGGTCTCTTCTATCGCCTCGCCGGCATCGCCTTCATCGGCGGCTCGCTCACACCGAAAGGCGGTCATAATCCGATCGAGGCGGCGCTGCTCGATTGCGCCATCCTGCACGGGCCCGATATGAGCAACACGGCCGGCGCGGCCGAAGCGCTAGCCGCCGCCGGCGCGTCGGTTCAAGTCGACGACGCCAAAGCACTCGCCACAGCCGTCGGCCGGCTGATCGACGATCCGGTCGAGCGCGCCGCGCGCGCCGCCGCCGCCGCCGGCATCGCCGCCGACAATCAAGCCGTGCTGGACGCCGTGATGAAGCGCATCGCGCCCTGGCTCGATCGGCTCGCGCCCCATGCCGCCAAGCGCGCCTGATTTCTGGGCGCGGCGCGGCGCGCTGTCGCTGCTGTTGGCGCCGCTCGGTTGCCTTTACGATGCCGCCGGGGTGGTGCGACGCGCGAGAGTCCATGCCGAACGCGCGCCGGTTCCGGTAATCTGCGTCGGCAATCTGGTGGCTGGCGGCGCCGGCAAGACGCCGGTCGTCGCCGACCTGGCGCGCCGCCTGATCGGCCGCGGCATCGCAGCGCACGTTCTGAGCCGCGGTTACGGCGGCACGTTGCCGGGACCGATGCAAGTCGATCCGGCGCGGCACGATGCGGTCGCGGTCGGCGACGAGCCCTTGATTCTGGCGCGCGGCGCACCGACCTGGGTGGCGCGCGATCGCGCCGCTGGCGCCCGGGCGGCCGCGGCAGCCGGCGCACAAGCGATCGTGATGGATGACGGGTTGCAGAACCCGACACTCGCCAAGGACCTTTCGCTCGTCGTGTTCGACGGCGGCTACGGCTTCGGCAACCGGCGCGTCATGCCGGCCGGACCGTTGCGCGAGGGCATCGTGCGCGGCCTGGCGCGCGCCGATGCGGCGGTCATGCTCGGCGCCGACCGGACCGGCGCAGCAGCGCTGCTCGGCGCGATCCAGATCCTACAGGCCGAACCGCTGACGCAAGCGGCACACCTCGCCGGTCGAGCCTTCGTGCTGTTCGCCGGCATCGGCCGGCCGCAAAAGTTCTTCGACCATTTTGCCAAGACCGGGGCGCAGGTCGTCGCGGCGCGCGGCTTTGCCGACCACCATCCTTACAGCGAGGCCGAGCTGAGCGCGCTCGCCGATACGGCGCAAAAAGCGGGCGCGACGCTCATGACCACGGAAAAAGACTGGGTGCGCCTGGCGCCGGCGTGGCGGACGCGCGTCCAATATCTGCCGTTGGCCATCGCCTGGCGCGACGAAGCAGCGCTCGACCGGCTGTTCGACCGTGCGCTCAAACGGACGACGCATGGCTGAGCGCGGCGGCGTCAAGCGCGTGCGCGGCGCGACATTCCACCTTGTCGTCGATCCGCCCATTCCGCTGCCGCGCACAGACGACAGCCAGGCGGACAAAAAGCGGCTGATGACGGCGGTCAATGCGGCGGTGGAAGGATGGGTTCGTCGGCGGCCGGGGCAATGGTTCTGGCTGCACCGGCGGTGGCCGGACTAGCGGACTCCGACTGCGGCATCGGACCGGTGGCGAGTGCCGGATCGAGGCGCACCTCGCGCCAGACCAGCCCCCAATGCAGATTCGGACCGGTGGCGCGGCCGGTCGCGCCGAGTTCGCCGATGATCTGGCCCTGCGTCACGCGATCGCCGGGACGGACGGCGATGTTCTGCAAATGGATGTAAAGCGTCGACAGACCATAGCCATGATCGATGATGACCGTACCGCCCGTGAAATAGAGGCCGGTTTTGGCAAGCGTGACGGTGCCGGCGGCGGCGGCCTTGATCGGTGTACCGGCGGGCGCGGTGATGTCGACGCCGAGATGCGGCTGCCGCGGCTGGCCGTTGAGAAAGGTCTGGCTGCCGTAAACGCCGGTGATGATCCCGGTCACCGGCCATTGAAGCGGCGTTTCGAAGGCGACGCTGTCGCTTTGCCGCGCGAAGGCCTGATCGATCGCGGCCGCTTCCTGCTTGATGCGCACCAGCGTCTCCGGCGGCGGCGTGACCTCGGCCGGCGGCAGGTTGTTGATGCGGCGCACGTCGTAGTGCCGCGGCGCGATGGCGAGCGTTCGATGCAAATGTGACCCGTCGCGGAAGGTGACGTCGAGCGTCGCGTGCGCCAGCGCGTCGCGCCCGAAGCCGAAAATGAAATGTCCGTCGGGCGCAACTCGGACGGGCTTGCCGTCGAGCGTGACCCGCGCGCCCGGCCCGGCGAAGCCGCGGATCAGCGCGCCTTGGGTGAGCGTGCCGTCGAGCGTGAGATTGCCAGCCCACGCCGCGGTCGCGACGAGACACAGCATCGCGGCAATGACGAGGTGTCTCATAGCAGTTTACCCTGTTCGCGTTTGGGCGTCGGCGCGCCCTCCGGCTTATCGGTTTCGCGGCCGACGGCCCGCGCCGCCACCTTGCCATCGTGGAACTGGAGCGCCAAGTCGGCCCCCGGCGTCACCGCGCCGGCCGACGTCAGCAATGCGCCCTTGGCGTCGCGCACCATCACATAGCCGCGTTCCAGCACCTTGTCCTGCGCCTGACGCCAGCTGGCCAAGCGGCCGCCGCAGCCGGCAAGCGCGATCTCGTGCTGCTGCATCAGGCGCGCGACGGCCGGCGGCAGCCGTTCCGCGAGACCGGCAACCGTGTCGCGCAGCCGTCCGACTTCGCGTTCGAGCACATCGCGGCGCAGCAGCCGGCCAAGCGCCTGAATGCTCTGGCCGCGCAAGCGCAATAGCCCGGCGATGCCGAGCGCCAACCGTTCGGCGCGATCGTCCAGACGTTGCAGCGCGGCCTCGATCAAGCTGCGCGGATCGGGCAGACCGCGCGCCAAACCTTCGACGCGCACGAACTTGTCGTCGATAAAGCGCGCGAGCGCTTGCGCCAGCCGGTGCGCGTGGGCGGCGACGTCGGCGACGAGCTCGAGCCGCACCGGCACCGCCATCTCGGCGGCGGCGGTCGGCGTCGGCGCGCGTCGGTCGGCAGCGAAATCGATCAGCGTGGTGTCGGTTTCATGCCCGACGGCGGAGATCAGCGGGATGGTGCAGGCCGCCGCGGCGCGCACGACGACTTCCTCGTTGAATGCCATCAGATCTTCCAGGCTGCCGCCGCCGCGCGCCACGATCAGCAGATCGGGCCGCGGCACCGCGCCCTTGCCGTCGAGCGCGTCGAAGCCGGCAATCGCGGCGGCAATCGCCTCGGCCGCGCCTTCGCCCTGCACCGCGACCGGCCAAACCAGGACGCGGCGCGGAAAGCGATCGGCCAGGCGATGCAGGATGTCGCGGATCACCGCGCCGGTCGGCGACGTGACGACGCCGATCACCTCCGGCAGGAACGGCAGTGGACGCTTGTGCGCCTCATCAAAAAGTCCTTCGGCGGCGAGTTTCTTCTTGCGCTCTTCGAGCAGCTTCAAGAGGGCGCCGACCCCTGCGAGCTCGATCGCTTCGATGATCAACTGGTATTTCGACCGGCCGGGATAGGTGGTGATGCGGCCGATGCAGACGACGTCCATGCCGTCCTCCGGCTTCACCGCCAGCCGGCCGAAACCCGTGCGCCAGATCACGCCGTCGAGGTTCGACTCGGCGTCTTTCAGCGTGAGGTAGCAGTGGCCGGAGGCAACCCGTTTGCAGCCCGAGATTTCGCCGCGCACCCGCACATGCCCGAAATCGGTTTCAAGCGTTCGTTTAACCGCTTGAGATATCTCGGAAACCGTATATTCCGGCAGGTTAGGCCGCAGCCCGCCGGGGCTTGTGACCATGCTCGGCGAATGGCTTTCCGTCATCGCACGCTATGATACAAGAGCGCCCCCAACGGGGGAAACGGGCCGGACGAATAAGGCCCTTACGAGGAGAGCCGCTTGCGTGTGCTGGTGATCGGATCGGGCGGACGCGAGCACGCACTGTGCTGGGCGATTTCGTCGTCGCCGCTGTGCGACGCGCTGTTCTGCGCGCCGGGCAACCCCGGCATCGCCGACGAAGCGGCCTGCGTCGCGGTGGCGCCGACCGACATCGACGGCATCGTCAAGCTGTGCAAGCAGGAAAAGATCGACTTCGTCGTCGTCGGTCCGGAAGGACCTCTGGTCGCCGGACTGGTCGACACGCTGGAAGCCAACGGCATCGCGGCCTTCGGTCCGAGTGCCGCGGCGGCGGCGCTCGAAGGCTCCAAGGCCTTCGCCAAGGATCTGTGCGCCAAGTACAACATCCCGACCGCCGTCTATCGCCGCTTCACCGATCCCGCCGCCGCCAAGGAGTACATCCGCAAGCACAAGGCGCCCATCGTGATAAAAGCCGACGGGCTTGCGGCTGGCAAAGGCGTGACCGTGGCCACGACCACGCGCCAAGCGCTGGCTGCGGTCGACGCGGCGATGGTGGCGAAGAAATTCGGCGCCGCCGGCGCCGAGATCGTCGTCGAGGATTTTCTCGCAGGCGAGGAAGTCAGCTTCTTCGCGCTGGTCGACGGCAAGCGCGCGCTCGGCCTCGCCTCGGCGCAGGATCACAAGCGCGTCGGCGACGGCGACACCGGTCCCAATACCGGCGGCATGGGCGCTTATTCGCCGGCGCCGGCGCTAACGCCCGAGCTCGAAGTGCAGGTGATGGAGAAGATCGTCTTGCCGACGGTCCACGCCATGCGCGACGAGGGGAAGCCATATAAAGGCATCCTCTATGTCGGGCTGATCCTGACCAAGAGCGGACCGCAGGTCATCGAATACAATTGCCGCTTTGGCGACCCCGAATGCCAGGTGCTGTTGACGCGTCTCAAGAGCGATCTGCTGCCGGCGTTGATCGCCGCCCATGACGGCGAGCTCGAGGATTTCGACCTGCGCTGGCGCGACGAGGCGGCGTTGTGCGTCGTTATGGCGGCCAAGGGCTATCCCGGCACGCCGGTGAAAGGCAGCGAGATCCGCGGCCTCGACAGCGCCGCGGGCGCCGATACCGCGGTGCGTATCTTCCACGCCGGCACCAAGCGCGTCGGGGAGAAGCTGGTCGCCGACGGCGGCCGCGTGCTCAACGTCGTCGCGCGCGGCCGTTCGGTGCGCGAGGCGCAGAAGCGCGCCTACGCCGTGGTCGACAAGATCGACTGGTCGCAGGGATTCTGCCGGCGCGACATCGGCTGGCGCGCCATCGGCCGCCGCCGCGCCTCAACGCCGGTCAGCGAAAAAGCGCCGCAATAATTCGCCGGTGCGCGTCGCATCGATGCCGCCATAAACGTCCGGCCGGTGGTGACAGGTCGGCTGCTGGAAAAAACGCGGCCCGTGCTCGACCGCGCCGCCTTTGGGATCGCTGGCGCCGAAATAGAGCCGCCGGATGCGCGCCAGCGCGATGGCGCCGGCGCACATGGCGCACGGCTCGAGCGTGACATAGAGATCGCAATCGTCGAGGATCGGCCGGCCGCGTTGACGCGCGCCTTCGCGCAACGCCAGCAGCTCCGCATGCGCGGTCGGATCGGCAAGCGCCTCGACGCGATTCGCGGTCTGCGCCACGACGACACCGTTGACATCGACGAGCACGGCGCCGACCGGCACTTCGCCGGCGGCGGCAGCGCGTTCCGCGGCGGCCAACGCCAGCGCCATCGGCTTCGCCATTCGATCGTCCATGCGGCTTCCTTGCCGCCTGCGCGGCGCGGTCATAGATTGACGTCAGCATGGCACAACCGGTCATCGGCCTCACCCTCGATCACGAACCGCCGGGCGGCTATTCCAAGACCCATCCGTGGTACGCGCTGCGCGAGAATTATTGCGAGGCGGTGGCCGAGGCGGGCGGGCTGTCGGTGCTACTGCCGCACGAGCCGGAACGCGCCGGCGATTACCTGGCGCTGCTCGACGGCTTGATCGTCACCGGCGGCGCCTTCGACGTCGATCCGGCGCTGTTCGGCGCCAAGACCAAGCACGAGACCGTCTCGCTCAAGGCGCGGCGCACCGAATTCGAACTCGCCATCTGCCGGCGCGCGCTCGAAAAGAACCTGCCGGTGTTGGGCATCTGCGGCGGCGAGCAGCTGTTGAATGTCGCGCTCGGCGGCACGCTGGTGCAGCACATTCCCGACGAGATCAAGAACGCGCTCAAGCACGAGCAGCCCAATCCGCGCACCGGGCCCGGGCACGCCGTGACGATCGCGCCCAACACGTTGCTGCGCCGGATCACCGATCTCGCGGAGATGCCGGTCAACAGCGCGCATCATCAGGCGGTCAAGGATGTGGCGCCCGGCCTGGTGGTCGACGCGCTCGCGCCCGACGGCGTCATCGAAGGCATCGAGGATCCGAAGCGGCGCTTC
>JBOHLR010000088.1:0-10295 GCA_050729555.1 Allostellaceae bacterium | reverse complement strand
CACGTCCTGGCGTTCAACGACATCCGGCCACAGGCGCCGGTCCACGTCCTGGTGATTCCCAAAGGCGAATACGTTTCGTTCGACGATTTCGCCGCCCAGGCGCCGGCGGCCGAACAGGCGGCGTTCGTCGCGGCGGTCGGTAAAGTGGCACGGCAAATCGGCGTGGCCGAAAGCGGCTATCGGATCTTGGCCAATCACGAAAAAGACGCAGGCCAGGAAGTGCCGCACTTCCATGTTCATATTTTCGGCGGCAAACGTCTCGGCCGCATGCTGCCGCGCGAATAGGCCGGATTCCCAGCGCGCCGTTCTTGGCGCTTTGTTAACCATAAAATTCCGCATATTTACCAAGGAAAACTGCGGCCTTCCGGCTCCATCTGGTCTAAAGTTTTAGGCGCTTTAGTCGAAAATTAACCATAAACAGCGTCTAATCCGCGCCACGTAAGACCGAGGATGCGATGGTGGCCGACGCGTTGATCCATCCGGTGCTGGACTCGCTGCTGCGCTATTGGAATGACAAGCGCGGCGTCGAACGTCCCATGCCCGAACGCAAGGAAATCGATCCGCTCGAAATGGGCGCGCGTCTGCTGCCGCATTTGCTGCTGTGCGACCTGTTCGATCGCGGCAACCGCGTCCGCTTCCGGGTCGTCGGCACCAACATCGTCCGCCGCTGGGGCTTCGAGCCGACGGCGAAATATCTCGACGAAGGCCTCGGCCCCTATTTCGCGACGCTGGGGGAATTGCATCACGTCTGCTTCGCCGAGCGCGCGCCGGTCTATTCGGTCAGCACGTTCCGGTGGGGCGTCAACCGCGAGCTCGAGGCGCATCATCTTCTGTTGCCGCTGAGCAAGGGCGGCTTCGAGCCGGCGATCGCCTTGGCCGGGATCGCGTTCCGGTCGGATGAGGTCTTCCCGCCGCAGATTCGCAACCTGAATGGCGTCGCGCGCTTCGACGAACGTCATCGTTCCGTCGGCGATCCGTCCGAAGGGCCCGCGCGTCGCGCCGGCGTCAGCGGCCGCAACGTCGCCTAACTCTTCGCTTCGCTCCTGCGACGCGAGAGACTCCGAAATTAAATCTCGATCTGGCCGCCGAGCTCGACGACGCGGTTCGATGGGATGCGGAAGAACTCGGTCGCGTTGACCATGGTCGCCTGCAGGAAGATGAACAGCCGCTTGCGCCAGCGCCAGAACCGCGGCGTCGACGCGCCGACCAGGATTTTCTCGCGGCCGATGAAGAACGAGGTTTCCATCAGGTTGAACTTGAGCCGCATGAGTCTGAGCTGCGCCAGCGTGCGCGGAATGTTGGGCTCGTCCATGAAGCCGTAGCGCACCGTCACGGTGTGGAAATTGTGATCGAGGTTCTTGACCTCGAGCCGCTGATCGTCGGGGACGTGCGGGATGTCGCAGGTGTCGATCTTCATCAGCACGACGCGTTCGTGCAGCACCTTGTTGTGCTTCAAATTGTGCAGGAGCGCGGCCGGCACCAGATCGGGGTTGGCCGTCATGAACACGGCCGTGCCGTCGACGCGCTCGGGGTGGCCCGGCTTCAGCGTTTCCAGGAACGTCGCCAGCGGCAACGCGCCTTTGGCGCGCTGCACCACCAGGCGGTCGCGGCCCTGCATCCAGGTCGACATGATGACGAATATCGTGAGGCCGACAACCAGCGGGAACCAGCCGCCCTCGACGACTTTGAGCATGTTTGCCGAGAAGAACAGCAGATCGACGATCAGGAAGAAGCCGAAAACCAGCATCGCCGGCAGCGGCTTCCAGCGCGCGACGCCGATTGCGTAGACCATGGCGAGAACCGTCGTCAGCGTCATGGTGCCGGTCACCGCGACGCCGTACGCCGCGCCGAGATTGTCCGAACTCTTGAACCCCAGCACCAGCAGCACGACGGCGACGAACAGCATCAAATTGACCCGCGGCACGAAGATCTGACCGATCTCCTCTTCCGAGGTATGACGCACCTGGAAGCGCGGCAGGTAACCGAGTTGCACCGCCTGCCGCGTCATGGAAAAGGCGCCGGCAATCACCGCTTGCGAGGCGATCACGGTCGCGATCGCGGCCAGCACCACCATGGGATAAAGAGCCCAACCCGGCGCCAGGCGATAAAACGGGTTCTCGACCGCATTCGGGTGCGCCAACAACATCGCGCCCTGACCAAGATAGTTGAGCATCAGCGCCGGAAAGACGAACGAGAGCCAGTCGGTGCGAATCGGGCGGCGGCCGAAATGGCCCATATCGGCATAGAGCGTCTCGCAGCCGGTGAAGACCAGCACCACGGCGCCCAGCAGGAAGAACCCGCGCAGCGGGTGATCGAACAACAGCGCGAGGCCGTACATCGGATCGAGCGCCCACAGAATCCCCGGCTGGCGCACGATTTCAACCAGGCCGAGCAGGCCGATGACGACGAACCAGATCACCAGAATCGGGCCGAACAGACCGCCGACCATACCGCTGCCGCGGCGCTGCATGGCGAACAGCACGACCAGCAGCACGAGAGTGATCGGAATGACGTAAGGGTCGAACAGCGGCGTTGCGACCTTGAGGCCCTCGACCGCGCTCAGCACCGAAATCGCCGGCGTGATCACGCCGTCGCCGTAGAACAACGAAGCGCCGAGCAAGCCGGCGGCGAGAATCCACCAGCGTAGTCTTCGCCGGCCGATGGCGGCGCGCAACGCCAGCGCGGTCAGCGCCAGGATGCCGCCTTCGCCGCGATTGTCCGCGCGCATGATCACCGAAACGTACTTGAGGGTGACCACGACGATCAGCGCCCAGGTGAGCAGCGACAGCACGCCATAAACGTTGGCGTGGGTGATCACGCCGCCGAGCTCGACGAAGCACAGCTTGACGGTATAGAGCGGCGAGGTGCCGATGTCGCCGTACACCACGCCGAGCGCGCCCAGATAGAGATTCTGGTGACGCAGGTGATGCTGGTGCCCGTTGAGCGCGGCCGTTTGGGCCATCGAGACGATGTCTAAAGTCGTGGCGCGGAGTTGGAAGGCGCCGTGTTTAGCCCTTCCGCCGCGTCGCCGCAAGCGCGTCCGAGAATGTCCTGTCAGGTCAGGGAGATAGCCCGGCCGGTGACCATTATTCGACGACGATCACGCCTTTCATCGTCGGGTGGATCTTGCAGAAATAGGCGTAGGTCCCCGGCTGGCTGAACGTGAACGAAAAGCGGTCGCCGGTGTCGAACGGGTTCGAGCCGAAGAGCGGCTTCGTGCCGACCGCCGTGACCGTGTGGGCGTCGCCGTCCTTGTTGATCCAGGTCACGGTCGTGCCGCGCTTCACGGTCAGCGTCGTCGGTCCGAAGGCGAAGTTGTTGATGACGACCTGGTTCGGGCCGGCGGCGACGGGCGTCGCCGCCTGACCGGTGGGCATCGCCATATGGTCCATGCCCGGCATCGATGGCATCGCGGACTGAGCGAATGCCGTGGGTGCCAGGCTGAGAGTGCCGAGTGCGGCGGCGAGCGCCGCGCCGTGCACACGCGGTGAAATTCGCGGCATGGTCGCCTCAGCTCCCGAGCGTCGTGTCGGACCAGGCGAGACCGCGGCCTTTGACCGCGACCTCGCGCACGCCGAGCACGCTGCGCAGCTTCTCCGCCGGCATCTTGAGCGGCCCCGGCCCCGGCCCTTGGCCGGCCGG
The DNA here is from genome assembly GCA_050729555.1 of Allostellaceae bacterium. GTDB lineage: Bacteria > Pseudomonadota > Alphaproteobacteria > ATCC43930 > CGMCC-115725 > REEB95. The sequence goes on along the minus strand of JBOHLR010000088.1, from coordinate 6,653 downwards.
CGGTTGCGGGAACGCGGTCGACAGCGCGGTTTGGAACGTGACGTGGCCTTCGACTTTCTGCACGACCTGATGGATGTGGCCGTTGAGCACGGTGACCGAGCCGAAGCGCTTGAGATAGGCGAGCGCCTTGTCGCCATCGTCGGTGCCCCAGCCCCATTGCGGATACAGCGACCACATCGGCATGTGCGCCATGACGACGATGGGCGTGCTGGCGCTGCGGCCTTTCAGGTCGCGCTCGAGCCATTCGATCTGCTCGTCGCCGAGATGACCGAGACCGCCGGCCTGCAAGCCGACGACATTGACCAGCGCGACGAAATGCACGCCGCTCTGGTCGAAACTGTACCAGCCGCCGGTTTTGACGCCCGGATTGAAGCGGGCGAAGAACGGCTTGCCGTCGTCGACCAGCGTGTCGTGCTCGCCCGGAATGTAATGCACCGGCAGCTTGGCGGTCTTCATCAGTTGCTCGGCGGCGTCGAATTGCTCGGGTTTCGCCAGATGGCTGACGTCGCCGGTGTGGACGATCATCGCCGGCTTCTGCGGCAGCGTTGCGATGCGCCGCAGCGCTTCGGTCAACGTGCCGTTCGGATCCGGGTTGGCATCGCCATGGAAGCCGATATGGGAATCGCTGACCTGGACGAAGGTGAAGCCGCTGGCAGGCGCGGCTTGCGCCTCGCCGGCGCCGAGGTTGAACGGCGTCGGCACCCCGCCGACGACGCTCCACAAGGTTCCAGCGCCGGCCCACGCCATGCAGCGCAGCAGCGTCCGGCGCGACGCCGGAGGAATTACGGTCGAATTCGGTGTCGTCCATGGGGGTCTCCGCGGCAGGGGTTGCAATCGGCGGAGATGTAGATCGAAGCGGGCGGCGTTTTATTCGGGCCGGCGGGAAATTTTCGCCGCGGACGCACAAACCATGAACGGCGCGCGGCCGTCAAGCGGTGCACTGGTTACGGCGGTGCGGCAAAGGGTGCGGTGGCCGAGGCCTGGGAAGTTGCCTCGGCCACCGATCGATGCGACGTTGCTCCGTCCACACCGTCATCGCGCCGGACTGGGGGTAAGCCATCCGCGCGAGCCCAACTTGTCGACGGGTCCGCGGCGTTCCCGCGGACCCGTTTTTCCAAACGTCCCCACAGGCATCAATCGCCGACCGGCGGCGACATCACCGAATCGTTGTCGTATGGGCCGCCGGCGCTCAGGGGAGCGCTGGCGTCGTCGTTTCCACTCGGCGCCATCGCCGCCCCCATCTGCGGTTGCGATGAATCGGCTAAAGCCACGTGACCCAGCGGCGCCGCGAACGCGGCGGCGAGCGCGATGGCGCGCAGAGTCGAGAGCAGACGCATGACAAATCTCCATTGACCAAAAAAGCGGCGGGCCGGGATGGCCTATTCCTGATTGCTGATTCATGCGGGCTCCGATTTATTCGGGCGGCACGAAAACGTGTAACTCTCGCATGGCCGGCGGCGAGCGAAAGCACGCGCCGCGCACGACGCGTCGTTCGCGGTGCGCAGATGACGGCCTCGGCTTTTTCGGCCGAGGCCGTCACGCGCGACTAGGAATAGAACTTCGACTCGAAATCGATCCGGTCGTCTCGGCCGTTCGCACCGGATTGCACCGAACGGTAGGCGTGCTGCCACTCGGCGATGAAGTCGGTCTGCGGCACCGTCGAGTAGATCACGTTCACTTCGTTGGTGAAGTGGACGTGCTCCAGCCCCGCAAGCGTGGTCGCACTGGTGAAGCCCGGATTACCCGAGAGATGCGAATACCCGAAGGATTCGTTGGCGCGCCACTGACCGTTGAAGAAATGCTCGTACGTGGCGTACGCTGACCATTGCTTCACGGCGGCTCGGGTACCGTTGGTCTGGTTGTAGATCTCGCCGCCCGAATACATTTCGTCGGAAAAGTCCGACGCGCCTCTGTTGTACAAAACGCCGCCGCGCAGCGCGTCCTTGCCCCACGTGTTGAGGTGCCCGGTGAGCTTGATCGCCCATTCGGGCGTTTGACGGTTGGCAGGCGCGGTGGAGCCCGTAAGCGCCGTGGTTTGGCGGAAATCGTTGACGCCGCCGGCGGCGGTGAAGCGAACGTGGCCCCAGGGCTGATCCCATTCCGTCGCACCGACGAAATGCGGCGTGTTGCTGTAGGCGGTCGTGCCGTTGATAAAGGTCGGGTTGATAGCGGCGCCGTCGGTGGCGGCGCCGATCTGTTGGCCGAGAGCGGTATTGTAGGTCGGCAGTTCGGCCGATCCGGCGACCGACAGGCCGTTGCCGGCGAGCCAAGTGTAACGGATCTGCGGCCGCCGCCGAATGCCGCTTTGCACGATGCCTGCATCCTGCGCGCCGTTCGCGATGTCCGCCCAGGTCTGCGGGTCCTCGTACATCGTGTCGGCCTGGCCGATGAGCCACGGACCCAGGACACCGTACGCCATGCGCAACCGGATCAGATCGGCATTGCCGCTGAGCTCGGTGCCCGCCGTCTGGTTGAAATCGAACTCGATGTAGGTCTTGAGCTCGCCATAGGCCGTTGGCGTCCGCGTCTCGATGTTGGGCCGGGTCGTTTTTGCCGTCATGGTGATGCCGCCATTGGCGGCATGCGCCTGAAGCAGGGCCGCGGTAGCGCCCGGACCTTCGATCGCGAAACCCGAACTCAGCCCGTTGTTCGTGTCGCCTTCATGGGGGCCGATGTCGCGCGTGATGTGAAAGTCGATGAAGCCATGCAACGCAAACGACGTGTTGGTGCCGGGGACCAGGAACGAGCCCGGGAACGAACCGCCGCCCGGCGCCGCTGCCGTCGGCATTATGCAATCGTTGTGGCCCGGATTGTTTTGCGTCGTTGTACAGACTTCAGGTGCGCCGGCCATGCCGTCGGCGTGCGCTCCACCGGCCAAAAGCGCGATCGATGCCGTCGTCGCCAGCGCGGCGGCGTAGTTGAATTTTCGAGTCACGATGTACCCCCCTCATTGGACACGAATGCATAGATCGGATTGCCCGCTAGTCGCGTTTATTCGCGCCGCGATGAAAAATTCTTCGCAACCGAATGAAAAATTTTTGCGCTCGTGTGCGAATAAATCGGCGGCGCGTTCGATCCTGTCCCGGATGGTCGAAGCGATTGGCGGTTACGGCCGCCGATCGCGCGGTTTCGGGATCGCGAATAAAACCGCCGCCTGCGCGATCTTATCCGGGTAGTCGTCGTGTGCTCGGCGATCACCGGCTTCGCCGCGTTAGGCTCCGCGGCTTATACTACCGACCTCGGCAGTGGCGACCGGATGTAAGGCATGGGACGCATCGACGACGGGCGCGATTTCGAGGGCTTGGTGCTACCGCATCTCGACGCGGCCTATAACCTCGCGCGTTGGCTGATGCGCGACCCGGTCGCCGCCGAAGATGTCGTACAGGAGGCAGTGGTGCGCGCATTGACCTATTTCGCGAGCTTCCGGGGCGACAATGCGCGCGGCTGGTTCCTCCAGATCGTGCGCAACGCCGCCTATGCCTCGATGAAGCTCGATCGCGGCCTGCGCACCGTGCCCCTGGCAAGCGGCGACGACGCGGATGTCGCGGCAGCGGAGCCGGCCGATCCCGCCGACGATCCCGAAAACGCGCTGCTCAAGACGCGCGCGCGAAGGTCTCGATCGGCTGCTCGCTGGGCTGCCGGTCGAATTGCGCGAGACCATCGTGCTGAGTGAGCTCGAAGAGCTTGCGTACAAGGACATTGCGCAAATCACCGACGTACCGATCGGCACGGTGATGTCGCGCCTGTGGCGGGCGCGGCGGCTGTTGGCCGAAGCGGCGCAACGCGAGGCCGTGCCATGACCAGGCCGCAAAGTCCCGGCGAGTGCGAAATGACCCTGCTCGTGCAGGCCGATTTCGACGGCGAGCTCGATGCGGCGCAGGCGGCGGCGCTCGCCGCCCATCGCGCCGATTGTCCGATTTGCCAGGCGGCTACCGAATCGCTCGGCCACGTCCGCCAGGCGTTGCGCGAACAGGCGCCGTATCACCGCGCGCCGGACGCGTTGCGCGCGCGGCTAACGGCGCAAGCTGCGCCGCGCCGCGTTCCGTTGATGCGCGCCGCCGGGTGGCGGCGGGCGGCCGCCGCGTTCGTCGCCGGCGGCGCGATCGCGGCGTCGGTGATGCTTGCCATCGTGCCGTCAGGCGCGCCCGGCCTGCCGGATCAGGTGCTCGCCGGTCACCTGCGCGCGCTCGAACCCGGCCATCTCGAGGATGTGGTCTCGACCGACCAGCACACGGTGAAGCCGTGGTTCGACGGCAAGCTCGATTTCGCGCCGCCGGTAAAAGACCTGAAGGCGGACGGTTTCCCGCTCGAAGGCGGCCGGCTGGATTATCTCGACGGCCGCCGCGTCGCTGCCATGGTCTATGGCCGCGCCAAGCACGTGATCGATATCTACGCCTGGCCCGAAACCGGCGCCAATACCATGCCGACCATCCTCGAGCGCGACGGCTATACCCTGATCCGCTGGCGCCAGAACGGCATGGCGCTGTGGGCGGTGTCGGACGTCGAAAAGACGCAGCTCGAAGACTTTTGCCGCCGCTGGCGCGCGGCGTCGTGACGGCGTTCGCGCGCTATTTCAGCGCGTCGGTGTACGGGAAGATCAGCGTCCCGGTCCTGTAGGCATTCGGCCACACGACGACGTCGTGCTTCGGGTCTTCAAGTTGGCTGAGGTCGTTGCCGGTCAGATGCTGCCACTGGCTGAAGACGTAGCGCGGCTTCGCCCACTCGCCGTCGACGCCGAACCGGACGTCGCCGACCACGGTCGCGAAGCTGTGCGTGTGCATGTATTGCGCCAGCTTCTGGTGGTCGAGGCTCTTGATGCCTTCGACCGCCTGCGCCAATACTTGGCCGGCGGCATAGCCGAACGGCACGAAGCCGTAGCCGAGCGGATCGATGCCGCCTTTTTCCTTGGCGATCGCCCGGTAGCGTTTCAGCAAGTCGCGCGAACCCGGAAAATTGAACGCCGGCACGAAATCCTCGTGGAACAGGATGCCGTTCATCAATGGTCCCATCTGGACTTTCAGCGGCGTCGCCAAGAGGCCGATCATCGTGCCGCCGAAGATCTTGGTTTTGAGTCCGATCTCGCGCGCGACATGGACGATGCCGACGGTGTCCGGCGGGTATGAGGCGACGAACACGACGTCCGGATTGGTCGCCTGCACCGCGCGCAGGATCGGCGTGAAATCGGCGGTCGGCGGCGGATAGAGCTTGTCGTAGACGATGGTGAGCCCGGCTTTCTTGGCGTTGTCGCGCGCGCCGTCGACCGCGTTCTTGCCGAACTCAGCATCGATACCGAGAAGCGCGATGGTCTCCACCTTGGGCTTGAGCGACGCGGCGATGTCGAAAAATCCCGAGGAGAAGGCGTGCACCGGATCGGGACCGAGCGGCACCATCGCGAAGTACTGGTTGTAGTGGTATTGGCGGTTCACCGCCGTCGCCAGCATGCTGATCGTGGTTAGCTTGTGCTGCATAAGCACCGGCATCGCCGCCGCCATCAGGTTGGTGCCGTAGGGCCCGAGCAGCAGGTCGACATGGTCGACATCGATCAGCTTGGTGTAGATGCCGGGATCGTTCGCCGGCTGCGTCTGATCGTCGTAATAGACGAGCGCGACCTTGCGGCCGAGCAGGCCGCCTTTGGCGTTGACGTCGTCGCGCCAAATTTCGAGCGCGACCAATAATTGTTTGCCGTTGGGGGCATTGGCGCCGGTCAGGCCCAAGGCGAAGCCGACCTTGATCGGTTCGGCGGCGAACGCGCCTTGTGCGGTGAGCAATGCGACCACGATGGCGGCCAGCGAAAGTTTCAAACGACGCCACATCTTGGGCCCCCTCGATTAGCCTCGCTTCAATGGCATTTTTCTAACTTTCTTTCTTACCACGTGCCCATTGGCGGTCCCAAGTCCCCGCGAAATCACACGGTTTTCCGGCCGCGCCGCAAAAACGCCTTAAAAGGGGTTCACCCTCCTGTCATGTCAGAGTTGTTCCTGATGTATTGCCCGCGACATGACGCTCGCTGACTCCGCCGCCCGCCCGGCGCGGCTGCCGCTCGCCGGGCTTGAGGTCCTCCTCGTCGAGGATGACAGCGCGGCGATCTTCGTCGTCGAAGACATGTTGTTCAACCTGGGCGCCGCGACCGTGTGGCACGCGGCGGATGTCGACGATGCGTTGGCGCTGTTGCGCGACCACCGTCCGGGAATCGCGGTGGTCGACATCAATCTCGCCGGCGAACCGGCCTATCCGGTGGCCGAGCGCCTGAAAGCGGCGGACATTCCCTTCATTTTCGTCACGGGCTATAGCGGCCATGACGTCCACCGCCGCTGGGCCGACCACACGCGCGTGCAAAAGCCTTTTCGTCCGACGACCCTTGCGGTGACGTTGCGCGCGGTGCTTGACGCGCATCGCGCATCGATGAGTTTGCGCGCTCACTAGCGCGCGAATGGGTCCCAGCCGAAAGCAATCCGGCGATAGCTGAGCGCCTCGGCCAGGTGCACGCGGCCGATCGCGTCGCTGGCATCGAGATCGGCGAGCGTAAGCGCGACGCGCAGCACGCGATGATAGCCGCGCGCCGACAGCTTCAACCGTTCCGGTATTAGGTAGCAAACGCACCTAGCGGAATTTCAGCTAGTCGTTTGCTCCTGAGCCACCGTAGGAACAGGAGT
>JBOHLR010000087.1:0-10296 GCA_050729555.1 Allostellaceae bacterium | reverse complement strand
GCGCTTCCCGGACGTCTGATCGAAGCGTGCGCCAAGACGGGCCGGCCGGTCTTCGTTCTCGCCATGAGCGGCGCTGCCGATCCCGCCACCGTCGAAAAGGTGCCGCACGCCTGGATCCGGCTGGGTCGGGCCGGCACGGGCCTCGGCATCCTGCGCGCCCATGGCGTTCGCGAACTGGTGATGGCTGGCGGCGTGCGGCGGCCGTCGCCGCTGGCGCTGCGGCCTGATTGGCGCACGCTCAAATTTTTTGCGGCGCTCGGCTGGCGCGCGCTCGGCGACGACGGGCTGCTGCGCGCGGTGATCCATGCGCTCGAAGCCGAAGGCTTCACGGTCGTCGGGGCCGAGGACATTCTGGGGCGCGATCTCGCGCTGGAGGGCGCGCTCGGCAAGCACATACCCGATCTGGCGGTGGCCGCCGACATCGCGCTCGGCCTGGCATCGGCGCGCGAGCACGGCGCCCGCGACAAAGGTCAGGCCGTCGTCGTGGCTGCCGGCCATGTCATCGACCGCGAAGGCCCCGACGGTACCGATGCGCTGTTGCGGCGCTGCAAGGGCCGTGCGGCTGGCGGGGTCTTGGTCAAGACCAGCAAGCCGGGACAGGAACGCCGCGCCGATCTGCCGGCGATCGGCCCCGATACCGTCGCGGCTGCGGCTGCGGCCGGCCTCAAAGGCATCGCCGTCGAAGCGGGTGCGACGCTGTTGATCGACCGCGCCGCAATCATCCAGGCGGCCGACCGCGCCGGCCTGTTCGTCATTGGCATGCACGCGCCGTTGCTGCCAGCGGCCGACCAGACCGCAACGCCGCTGATTTATCTCATTGCCGGCGAGCCGTCCGGCGATGCGCTTGGCGCCAATTTGATGCGCGCCTTGCGCCAACGAACGGAGGGCGCGGTACGCTTTGCCGGCATCGGTGGCGAACAAATGGCCGCCGAAGGTCTGGCCAGCCTGTTTCCGCTCGACGATCTGGCGGTGATGGGCGTCGCCGAGGTGTTGCCGCGCGCCCGAGCCATCCTGCGGCGCGTCGCCCAGGCGGCGGCCGACATTCGCGCGCGCCAGCCGGCCGCGGTGGTCACCATCGACAGCTCGGGATTCAATTGGCGCGTCGCGCAGCGTCTTCGCCACGCCGGCGATGCGGTGCCGCTCATTCATTATGTCGCGCCGATGGTATGGGCATGGCGCGGCGGTCGCGCCCGTCGCATGGCGCGTTGGTACGACCATTTGATGGCGCTGCTGCCGTTCGAGCCGCCCTATTTCACCAAGGTCGGTCTGTCATGCTCCTATGTCGGCCATCCGGTGGTCGAGTTGGGTGCCGACAAGGGCGACGGCGCCGGCTTCCGCCGCCGGCACGGTATCGCGCCATCGGCGCGCGTGATCGCGATCCTGCCGGGCAGCCGCGGCGGCGAAGTCGGCCGGCTGCTGCCGCTGTTGCGCGAGACCGTGGCGCTGCTCGCTCGAAAATTACCCAACCTCGTCGTCGTGGTGCCGGCCACGGCCAACGTCGCGGACCGGGTGAGGGCCGCGGTCGCCGGCTGGGCGGCGAAATCGATCGTGGTCGGCAATGCCGAGAAATACGACGCTTTCGCCGCCAGCGACGCCGCGGTCGCCGCGTCGGGTACGGTGGCGCTCGAGCTGGCGGTTGCCGGAATACCCACGGTCGTGACCTATCGCGTCAATCCGTTGACTCATACGCTGCTGCGGCGTGTCGTCAAGGTGCGTTACGTCAACTTGGTCAATCTTATTCTCGATCGTCCGGTTGTCCCCGAATTGCTTCAGAACGAGGCGACGCCGGAAAAGCTTGCCGCTTCCGTCGCACGGCAGGTCGAAGACAAAGCAGCGCGCGCCGCACAAATCTCCGCTGGACAAGAGGCGCTCAAGGCGCTGGGCTACGGCCAGGTCTCGCCGGGCCTGCGCGCTGCGGACGAGGTGTTGGCGCGGCTTAGGCGCTGAGCCGAAGCGTTCGAGAGGAGGTTGTCATGGATACCGTCGCAACGACCGCCACAGCGCTCGATGCTAAGACCTCGCGCCTGCTGCACACCATGCTGCGCGTCTTCGATCTCGACCGCTCGCTCGATTTCTACGTCAACAAGCTGGGCATGAAGCTGATCCGCAAGACCGAACGGCCGGAACAGCGCTATTCGCTAGCCTTCGTCGGCTACGGCGGCGAGGGCGACGCGACGGTGCTCGAGCTCACCTACAACTGGGACCAGAAGGAGCCCTACAATCTGGGCTCGGCTTACGGCCACATCGCCGTTGCAGTCGCCGATGCCAAGCGCGCCTGCGATGCGCTCGGCAAGGCCGGCGTCAAAATCACGCGGCCGGCCGGACCGGTGAAGGGTGGCACGACGGTGATCGCCTTTATCGAGGATCCCGACGGCTACAAAATCGAGCTGATCGAGCGCGCCTAGCGCGCTCCCGCATTATTTCCGCTTGTCGGCTGGCACGTAGGCGCGCCGGGGCGCACCGGTATAGAGTTGACGCGGCCGGCCGATCTTCTGGTCGGGGTCCTCGATCATCTCGTTCCACTGCGCCACCCAGCCGACGGTGCGGGCGATGGCGAACAGCACGGTGAACATCGAGGTCGGGAAGCCCATCGCCTTGAGGATGATGCCGGAATAGAAGTCGACGTTGGGATAGAGCTTGCGCTCGATGAAGTAGTCGTCGCTGAGCGCGATGCGCTCGAGCTCCATGGCGAGCGCCAGGATCGGGTCGTCGTGCACGCCGAGCTCGTCGAGCACTTCGCGGCAGGTCCGCTGCATCACCTTGGCGCGCGGGTCGTAGTTCTTGTAGACCCGGTGGCCGAAACCCATGAGGCGGAACGGATCGTCCTTGTCCTTGGCGCGCTTGATGAACTCGGGGATCCGCTTCTTGTCGCCGATCTCATAGAGCATCTTGAGCACGGCTTCGTTGGCGCCGCCGTGCGCGGGGCCCCACAGCGAGGCGATGCCGGCCGCGATGCAGGCGAAGGGATTGGCACCGGACGAGCCGGCGAGCCGCACGGTCGAGGTCGACGCGTTCTGCTCGTGATCGGCGTGCAGGATGAAGATGCGGTCCATCGCCTTCGCCAGAACTGGGCTGATCTTGTAATCCTCGGCCGGAACTGCGAACGCCATGCGCAGGAAATTCTCGGCGTAGGAGAGTTTGTTCTGCGGAAAGACGAACGGCTGGCCAAGCGAATATTTGAACGCCATCGCCGCCATGGTCGGCATCTTGGCGATGAGACGGTAGGAGGCGATGAGGCGCTGCTGCGGATCTGAGATGTCGGTTGAATCGTGATAGAACGCCGACAGCGCGCCGACCACGCCGCACATCACCGCCATCGGATGCGCGTCGCGGCGGAAGCCGCGATAGAAGGTGGTGAGCTGCTCGTGCACCATGGTGTGGCGCGTGATGGCAGCGAGAAAGTCCGTCCGCTGCTTCGCCGTCGGCAGCTCGCCGTACAGCAGCAGGTAGGCCGTCTCCATGAAATCGCTATGTTCGGCCAGTTCCTCGATCGGATAGCCGCGGTACAGCAGAACGCCCTTGTCGCCGTCGATGAAGGTGATCTTGCTTTCGCAGCTGCCGGTCGCCGTGTAGCCCGGGTCGAAAGTGAAATAATCGAGCCCGGCATGCAGCTTGCGGATGTCGACGACCTTGTTGCCCAGCGTCGGCGACAGCAACGGCAGGTCGATCTGCTTGCCGGTGGCGTTGTCGTGCAGCGTCACGGTTTCGTGGTTCGCGGCGGCGGGCGTGGATTTGGGCTCGGCAGAGACGGCCATCGCGCTTCCCTCGTTGGTCTTATGCTGCACTGCAGCAAATCGTGACGAGGGCAGCATAGGACGCCCTGTAGGTTTTAGCAAATCGCTTGGGTTTTACCGTGGCATCGGCGCGACCGCATCTGCGAGACGACTGAGCGATTCCGCCCGTCCTAGCACCACCATGACCTCGAAAATACCCGGCGAAGCTTTGCTGCCGGTGAGCGCGGCCCGCAACGGCTTGGCTAGCTCGTCGAGCTTCAGATTGGCCGTACCGCAATAGTCTTTGATGAACCGTTCGAGGTGCGGCGCGTTCCATTGCGGTCCGGCCACCATCTGCTCGAGTGCGCCATGGAGTTCCTTGAGCCGCGCCCGCGCCGTGCCGTCGAGGAGCTTCTGGGCGTCGGTTTCGATCATGATCGGCCGTTGGGCGACATAGAACCGCGCCCGTTCGGCGAGTTCGACCAGCGTCTTGGCGCGCGGCTTGAGTTCGGGCAACGCGTTGCGCAGCCGCTCGCGCGCGGCGGCATCGAGGCTGCGGCCCGCTTTCGCCTCGATGAAGGGCAGGGCGAGCGCGGCCAATTCGTCGTCCGGCATGGCGCGAATATAGTGACTGTTGAGATTGTCGAGCTTGGCGAAATCGAAACGCGCCGCGGCGCGGCCGACGGCGTCGAGATCGAACCATTCGATCGCCTGCGCGGTCGGGATGATCTCGTCGTCGCCGTGGCTCCAGCCGAGCCGCAGCAGATAATTTCGGAGCGCCGCCGGCAGATAGCCGAGCTTCTGATATTCCTGTACACCGAGCGCGCCGTGGCGCTTCGACATTTTTTGCCCGTCCGGACCATGGATCAGGGGAATATGGGCGAAGCGCGGAATCGTCCAGCCTAGCGCCTTGTAGATATGGCTCTGGCGGAAGGCGTTGGTCAGGTGGTCGTCGCCGCGGATGACATGCGTGATCGCCATGTCATGGTCGTCCACAACGACCGAGAAATTATAGGTCGGCGTGCCGTCGGCGCGCAGGATGATGAGATCGTCGAGCTGCTGATTCGAAACCGTGACGCGACCCTGAACCAAATCGTCGACCACCGTATCGCCGTCCTGTTCGGCGCGGAGGCGAATCACCGGCTTGGCGCCGGCCGGCGCGGTTTTCGGATCGCGGTCGCGCCAGGTGCCGTCGTAGCGCATGCTGCGGCCTTCCTTGAGGGCCTTGAGCCGCATCTGCTCGAGCTCTTCGGGCGTGCAGTAGCAGTAATAGGCGTGGCCCGCGGCAAGCAGTTGACGCGCGACGTCGGCGTGGCGCGCCTGGTTCTTCGATTGATAAACGACCTCGTTGTCCCATTCGAGGCCGAGCCATTTGAGACCATCGACGATGGCGGCCATCGCTTCGGGCGTCGAGCGCGCGCGATCGGTATCCTCGATCCGCAGGCGGAACGTGCCCTTGTGATGCTTGGCGTAAAGCCAGTTGAACAGCGCGGTGCGCGCGCCGCCGATGTGCAGGAATCCCGTGGGCGACGGCGCAAAGCGGACAGTGACGGTCATGGCGGGGTCTTTAGCATATCGGCAAAGCGTTCTACACTTTCCTCATGGGGGAGGACGGCGCCGAAGCGGCGGCAATCGCGCGTCCGGCGCCGTGGCGCGGCGTGGCTGCGTGGCTACGCGCGGTGCTCGTGGCCGAGCGCGAGCGCTGGCCGCTCTGGCTGCCGGCCTTTATGGGCGCTGGCATCGGCATCTATTTCTGGCTGTCGTTTGAGCCGGCGGCATGGCTTGGGCCTGCGGCCCTCGCGACCGCGACGGGCGTTTTGGGCGCGAGCTGGCGATACGGGACCTGGCGCTGGCCGGCCGCGGTGGTGGTGGCGCTGGCCTTAGGCTTCGCCGCCGCGCAGTTCGAGGCTCATTTAGCCGCCGCGCCGGTCATTCATCATCGCGTGATTGGCGTGCTCACGGGCCGCGTGCTGGCGGTCGATCCGTTACCCGAAGGCGCGCGTCTGACCATTGCGCCGACGAGCCTCGGCGATTTGGCGCCGGCCGGTGTGCCGGCGCGCGTGCGCGTTCGGCTACGCCACGGCGACGGCGGCGTGACGCCGGGCGACGGCGTACGCCTGCGCGTTTCACTCGAGCCGCCGCCGGCGCCGGCGATGCCTGGCGCTTATGATTTCCAGCGCCGCGCCTGGTTCGAGCGTTTGGGCGGCGTCGGCTTTGCGTTGTCGGCGCCGGAGCGGGCCACGACGCCGGCATCGGGTGCGATCGCCGAGGCGATCGAAGCCGTACGTCACGGCGTGACGCGGCGTATCCGCGCGACATTGCCGGGCCCCGACGGCGCCATTGCCGCGGCGCTGATTGCCGGCGAAACCCACGCGATACCGCCTGACGATGCGGGTGCCTTTCGCGACGCCGGCCTGGCGCACATTCTGGTGATTGCCGGCCTGCACATGGGCATGGTCGCGGGCATCTGCTTCTTCGCGTTGCGCGCATTATTTGCGCTCATCCCGTCGATTGTCCTCAACCATCCGATCAAAAAAGTACGCGGCGGCGCTCGCGTTGCTGCTGACGTTTCTCTACATGCTGCTGTCGGGGACGACGGTGTCGTCGCGCCGCGCTTTCGTGATGACGGCGTTGGCCTTGGCCGCGGTGTTGTTGGATCGTTTGAGTCTGTCGGCGCGTGCGTTGGCGCTGGCCGCGGTCGCGATCATGCTGATGACGCCGGACAGCGCCACCGGCCCGAGCTTCCAGATGTCGTTCGCGGCGGTGGCGGCGCTGGTCGCGTTCTACGAAGCGTGGCGCGGCCGGATCGCCGCCTGGCATCGCGAGGCCGGAGCGTTGAAGCGTCTCGGCCTCTACGCTGTCGGCATCGCGTTCACGACTATCGTTACCACCGTCGCGACCGCGCCGTTCACGATCTATCATTTCAACCGTTTGCCGCTCTATTCGGTCGCGGTGAACGTCGTCGCGGTGCCGATCACCGGCTTTTGGGTGATGCCGTGGGCGATCGCCGCCTGTCTGCTGATGCCGCTGCATCTCGAAAGCCTTGCACTCGTGCCGATGAGCTGGGGCATCGACGCCATCACCGCGATCGCCAAGGGCGTGACGTCATGGCCGGGCGCGGTGCTGACGCTGCCGAGCATGCCGGCCTGGGGCATCGCCGTCACGGCGGCGGGCGGCTTGTGGCTGGCGATCTGGCGGCGCCGTTGGCGCTGGTGGGGCGTATTGCCGCTGACGTTCGGCTTGCTGTCGGCCGGGTTCGAGCGGCCGCCCGATGTACTGATCTCCGGCGACGCCAAGCTGGTCGCGGTGCGCGCCGCGGACGGCAGCTATTTGCCGTCGAAAGCCAAGGGCGAGCATGCGACGTCCGATAGCTGGACCAAGCGCGCGGCGACGGCGATGGGGCCGGCTTGGCCGGATACCGGTTCGTCGGCCGACGGCGTGCTCGCCTGTGACGCGGGCGCGTGCCGCTACAACGCGCACGGCGCCGTGGTGACGCTGCTGCGCGATCCCAACGCTTTCGATCGCGCGCAATGTCAGGTCGATCTGGTCGTCGCGTCGGTGCCGGCGTGGAACATCTGTCCGGGCGCGCGCATCGTCGATCGCATCGACGCGTACCGCGACGGCGGCTATGCCGTGTGGCTCGATACGGGGTCGGTGCGGCTCGAAAGCGTCCGCGACTATCAAGGCGCGCGGCTGTGGTCGCCCCCGCGCGGCGAAGCCGCGCCATGGTATGGCAAGATAGTAGTACGCTAAGGTGACGGGCGAGGGGAGTTGAGATGACCGACGCGACCACACCGCCGGCCGGCGACGAACGGGCGCAGCGCAAGGCGGCGGCCGAACGCCGCACCCTGATCATGTGGGGTTACGTCACTGGGTTCATCACCTTCATCAGCTACGTCGTCGGTCTCGAGCCGAGCTTCATTCCCCTCGGCTTCGGCGTGCTCGGCTGCATCATCGCGTGGCAGCTCAACGCCAAAGGCGAGCGCCACGGCCTCTATGCCGGCATGATCAATCTCGCCGGCATTCTCATTTGGATCACGTACAACTGGTCGCGCCTACGCGGCTGGGTCGGCGGGTGACAATTCTGCTGCGGCCTAGGCCAAGAACGGCTTGCCGCTCTTGAGCGAGATACCGGGCAGTTCGTAGACCGCCGATCCGGCCAGCGTTTTCTTCGGGTCGGAAACGCCAAAGGTATGGGTGCGGCGGCCTCTGCCGGCGCGCGCGCCGCTTCCTTGGTACACCCAATTCTTCTCGGTCAGGAAAACGCAGTTCACGCGCCATATCACCACGGGATAACCGGGCTTGATCGATTCGGTCGTGTCGACGAGGTAGCGCCAGACGATGTACCAACCTGGATGATTGTAGTGCGATTGAATCGGATACGCCCGAGTGCTGCCTTTCGATTCCAGCGCCTGCGCCGGCGGCGGGTTGAGCTTTCCGTGCAACGAAAGATCGGGGAATCGCTGTTGAGCGACGTCGGGATGCTTGTGTTTCTTGTAAGGGCTGACCGCATGCAACCCTTTGACGCCGAAAATCCCGACGATGGCGCTAAAGAAGTTCGCCTGTTCGAGATAGATGTCGATGAGTTCGGCCGTTTCCTTTTCGATGTACTTGACGGCCTTTTCAACGTGGTTCGCGGTCAGGTTTTTTGGCAGCGGCACTTTTCCCCCCGGTCGGGCCGTGGCTTGAGAATGCGCCCTTGATCGGGAAGCGGGCAAGCGCGGGAACGGCTCTCTGCGCAACCTTGAAGTAGGCGGGGTCGTGCTCGATGCCGATGCTCCGGTAGCCGATTGCAAGCGCGGCGGCAATCGTCGAGCCCGCGCCCATGAACGGATCGAGAATGATGCCTCGCCCCAGCGGCAGCGCCGCCCGCACGACCTGTCGCATGAACGATTGCGGCTTGAGCGATGGATGCGGCGCGATCTTGCGCTCCTCCGGCCGGGTCGGGGACGAGCGCACGACGTCGAGGAACGGCTCGGTTTCGGAAATGCGTCGCAGGCCGCCAGTTCCCCATTTCCGCAGATTGTCCTGCACGCGACCCTCGCACGGCTTGCGGAACAGGCCCCAGGGCTCCCAACCCGATCGAGGCATAACCGAGACCTCGCGAAATTCGTCGTGGGCGTTCTTCGGGCGGTCGCCGCCGCGCAGGGTCTGCACGAGCCGTATGATTTCGCCGCGCTTTTCGAGGCCGGCATCCATCATCGGCTGGTAAACGAGTTGCGACAGCAGCGGATTGGTCGCAACGAAAACATGCCCGCCGGGGACGAGAACGCGCAACGCCTGGCGGCCAAAGTCCGCGAAGAAGACGCGTAGGGCGGCGCGTTCGGCTTCGTCAAGAACGGTAAAGCGCGGCAGCGGGCTTCGCTGGCAGCCGTCGAACGACGGCGGGATGCGCCAGACGCCGCCGCGACCGTTGCGCAGCTTTTTCTTCTCGATCTCCGTGTATTCCTTCAGGCCATACGGCGGATCGGTGACGATCGCGTGGATTGAGTTTGCGTCCCGCGCGGCGAGCCACGCAAAAGCATCGTCGCAGCAGATTTCGTAGGGCTCGCGCCGGCCCGGCTCGACAGGCGCCAAGGCCGACGCCGCCGCTCGATTTGAAATTATCGCAGCATCGAGTGGCATCGGCTCCCCTTTCCAGCACGGCTCGACCGCGCGCCGAATCGATTCAGCGCCGATATTTTAATACCGCCGTAGCAATCCCACCAGCTTGCCCTGCACCTTGACGCGATCGGGGCCGAAGATGCGCGTCTCGTAGGCCTTGTTGGCGGGCTCGAGCGCGATCGATTCACCGCGCTTGCGGAGGCGCTTCAAGGTCACCTCGTTACTGTCGACGAGGGCGACCACGATCGCGCCGTTGTCGGCGGTGTCGCAGCGCTGGATCAGCACCGTATCGCCGTCGCAGATGCCGGCTTCGACCATGCTGTCGCCAGCGACTTCGAGCGCATAATGCTCGCCGAGGCCCAACATGCCGGCGGGGACGCTGATGGTGTTCGCGTTGTCCCGCAAAGCCTCAATGGGCGTGCCGGCGGCGATGCGGCCGTAAAGCGGCAGCTCCTGCGCCTGTCCGGAATCGTTGACGGCCATGCCGGGCAGCGCGGTCTTGAAATCCCCCTTGATCACGGTGGGCGAGAATTTCGTCGGCCGGCCCTTGGCGGCGGTTTCCTCCGGCAGCTTGACGACTTCGAGCGCGCGCGCGCGATGCGGCAGCCGGCGAATGAAGCCGCGCTCCTCGAGTCCCGAGATCAAGCGGTGGATGCCGGATTTGGATTTGAGGCCGAGCGCCTCTTTCATCTCTTCGAACGAGGGCGAAACGCCCGAATCGGCAAGCCGCCGATTGATGTAGAGCAGCAGCTCGTGTTGTTTGCGCGTGAGCATGAACGATTCCCCGCAACGGACGGCGCGAACGCCAGTTTGGAACAAAACAACAACTGCTGTCGTTCTAGTTTGGTTCCATCTTCGCTGTCAAGCGGGTTTATCCACAGGCGGTGGATAATTTTCCGATTCGTTCATCCAAAAGCGGGCTTAGCTGGCGTCGTCGTCCCAGACGAAGGCGCTCATCAGCATGTCGATGGTCGTGCCC
>JBOHLR010000086.1:0-10392 GCA_050729555.1 Allostellaceae bacterium | reverse complement strand
CTGCTGGTGACGCAGAATATCGACGATCTGCACGAGCGCGCCGGCTCGCAAAAGCTGATTCACATGCACGGCGAGATGCGCAAAGTGCGCTGCGCCGCCTGCGGCGCCGTGACCGTGAACGACGCCGACCTGTCGATCGCCTCAGCGTGCGGGGCGTGCGCCAAATCCGGCTCCTTGCGGCCGCACGTCGTCTGGTTCGGCGAAATGCCGCTGGAGATGGAACGGATCGGCGTGGCGCTGACGCATTGCGACCTGTTCGTCTCGGTGGGTACCTCGGGCAACGTTTATCCGGCGGCCGGTTTCGTCGCCGAAGCCAATGCCGCCGGCGCCCGCACGGTCGAACTCAACCTCGAACCGTCGCTCGGCCGCACCCATTTCGCCGAAGGCCGCTACGGCAAGGCGACCGCGGTCGTGCCCGAATTCGTCGCCACACTGCTGGCCGAGGCATAAGCTCCGCCCACGGCTGGCGCCGCCGCGCGCGCGAGAGTAGATTCCGGCTCCGATGGAGCGCTCCTTCAAGCACGAGGTCCAGTCGCTCACATTGGGCGACGGCGAGATTTTCCGCGGCGAAGGCATCCTCGCCGTCACCAAGGCCTTGCTCCAATCAGGCGTCAGCTATGTCGGCGGCTATCAGGGCGCGCCGGTGTCGCACCTGCTCGACGTGCTGGTCGACGCGAAAGAGACGATGGACGGTCTCGGCGTCCATCTCGAGACCTGCACCAACGAGGCGTCGGCGGCCGCGATGCTCGGCGCCTCGATCAACTATCCGATCCGCGGCGCGGTGACTTGGAAGTCGATCGTCGGCACCAACGTCGCCGCCGACGCGCTGTCGAATCTGGCGTCGCCCGGCGTCAAGGGCGGTGCGCTCGTCATCCTTGGCGAGGATTACGGCGAAGGCGCTTCGGTGATCCAGGAGCGCTCCTACGCCTATGCGATGAAATGCACCATGCCGCTGCTCGATCCGCGGCCCGACCTGCCGTCGATCGTGCGCGCGGTCGAGGAAGGCTTCGAGCTTTCCGAAGCGAGCCACGCGCCGGTGATGCTCGAGCTCCGTATCCGCGCCTGTCACGTGACCGGCGAGTTCCCCGCCAAGGCCAACCGGCCGGGCGCGCATTCGACCCTCAACAAGTTCGACGCGCCGGCGCCGCACGACTACAACCGCCTATCGCATCCGCCGGTCACCTTCGTGCAGGAGCGCCTCAAGGTCGAAGAGCGCCTGCCGGCGGCGCGCGACTTCATCCGGGCGCACAAACTCAACGAGATCTTCGCCGGCGATCTGGACGAAATCGGCGTCGTCGTCATGGGCGGGCTCTACAACGTGCTGGTGCGCGCGCTGCTGCGACTCGGCCTCGCCGATTTGTGGGGGCAATCGCGGATTCCGATCTATTGCCTCAACGCGGTCTATCCGCTGGTGCCCGAGGAAGTGCGCGAATTCTGCGCCGGCAAGCGTGCCGTGTTGGTTATCGAGGAAGGCCATCCCGACTACATCGAGCAGCAGATCAACGTCATCCTGCGCCGCGCCGACATCAACACACGCGTCGAAGGCAAGGGGGCGCTGCCGCCGGCGGGCGAGTACACCGCCGAAATCATGCTCAAGGGCCTCGCCGCTTTCCTCGCCGCGACGCGGCCGGCCGGTGTCGCCGCCGACGCCATCGTCAAGGCTGTCGACGAGCTGATCGGACGCAAGGACGAAGCGTCGCGCGACGTCGGTCATTTGCCCGCGCGACCGCCGACCTTTTGCACCGGCTGTCCGGAGCGGCCGGTGTTCAGCGCCCTCAAGCTGCTGCAACGCGAAACCGGCCCGACCCATATCAGCACCGATATCGGCTGCCATTCCTTCGCGACCTTTGCGCCGTTCAGCATGGGGAACTCGATTCTCGGTTATGGCATGAGCCTCGCCGCTGCCGCGGCCGTCGGACCCAATTTGACCAAGCGGCCGATCTCGGTGATGGGCGACGGCGGCTTCTGGCACAACGGCGTCATCACCGGCGTCGCCTCGAGCCTGTTCAATCAAGGCGACGGCGTGCTGATCGTGATGCAGAACGGTTATGCCTCGGCGACCGGTCAGCAATACCTGCCGTCGAGCGCGGGCGCCCGGCCGGGCGGCGCCGCCACCATGGATATCGAACGCACGCTAAAGGCGCTCGGCGTGCGCTGGCTCAAGACGGTGCGCAGCTACAGCGTCGCCACGATGGTGAAGACGCTGCGCCAGGCGATGACGACCAAAGCGGCAGGACTCAAGGTCATCATCGCCGATGGCGAATGCCAGCTCGCGCGCCAGCGGCGCGTCCGTGCGGGCGATGCGTCGCGGCTCGCCGCCGGCCGGCGCGTGATCAAGACGCGCTACGGCGTCGACGACGCGATCTGCACCGGCGACCATTCCTGTATCCGGCTGTCGGGCTGTCCGTCGCTCACCGTCAAGTCGAGCCCCGATCCGCTGCGCACCGATCCGGTGGCGAGCGTCGTCGAAAGCTGCGTCGGCTGCGGCCTATGCGGCGAAGTCGCGCATGCCGCGGTGCTGTGCCCGTCCTTCTATCGCGCCGAGATCGTGCGCAATCCGTCGTGGTGGGACCGCGCTATAGACCGGATTCGCCGGCGCGTAATTGCGCGCCTCGGTGGCGCGGCGGGGACAGTGTCGGCATGACCGCCGAGGTCCGTCCGCTCTCGATCTTGATCGCGGCGCTCGGCGGCGAGGGCGGCGGCGTGCTCAGCCAGTGGATCGTCGCGGCCGCCGCGCGCTGCGGCTTTCCGGCGCAAAGCACCTCGATCCCCGGCGTGGCGCAGCGCACCGGCGCGACCACCTATTATCTCGAGATCATGCCGGTTCCGGCCGCCGAGCTTGGCGGTCGCCGGCCAGTTATGGCGCTGATGCCGGGGATCGGCGACGTCGATCTGCTGCTGGCGACCGAGCTGGCTGAGGCGACGCGGCAGATTGCGCTCGGCTTCGTCACGCCCGATCGCACGCATGTCGTCGCGTCGCTGGCGCGCAGCTACATCATGCCCGAGAAAATGGCGATGGCCGATGGTCGGCTCGACGACACGCGGCTGACGGAGCTCATCGCGCGTCACGCCCGTGCCAGCCTGTTCCTCGATCTGGAGTCACTGGCGCGCGATTCGGGCGCGATGGTCAACGCCATTATGCTCGGCGCGCTCGCCGGCACCGGCATGCTGACGATTCCGGTCGAGACCTTCGAGGCGGTGATCGCCGCAGGCGGCCTTGCAGCGGATGCCAATCTGCGTGGCTTTCGTGCCGGATTGGCGGCGGCGCAGCGCGGCCAGTCCGAGATGCCGCAGTCGCCAGCGAAACGCTGGCGTCTCGGTACGGCCGATCTGGCGATGGTCGAAGCCGAAGCCGCGACCTTGCCCGACTCTGTCCGTCCAGTCGCTATCGAAGGCGTCCGCCGTCTCGCGCAATATCAAGACGCCGATTATGCGTGGGACTATGTCGAGCGCGTCAAACGCGCGGTCGCAATCGATGCCGCCGCCGGCGCGGGCGGCAAGCTGGCGCAGGCGGCAGCGCGGCATCTGGCGTTGCGGATGTCGTTCGAGGACGTGATCCGCGTCGCGCAGGTCAAATCCGATCCGGCGCGGCTGGCGCGCATCCGCACCGAGCTTGGCGCCGCGGCCGGCGATCCGGTGCGCGTCGTCGAATATTTCAAGCCTGGCATCGACGAGCTGTGCTCCATCCTGCCGCCGGCGCTGGCGCGACCGATTCTGGCGCTCGCCGAGCGGCGCGGCTGGCTCGGCCGCGTCTATTGGGGCATGCACATCAAGACGCACACCGTCGCGGGCTATCTGCGCCTCAAGGCGCTCGCCTCGTTGCGGCGCTATCGCCGCAAGACGCACCGCTTCCAGGCCGAGCAACGCGAGATCGAAACCTGGCTCGCGGGGATCGCCGACGCGGCCGCGCTGTCGCCGCCTCTCGCGCTCGAGATCGCCGAATGCGCCAACCTGATCAAAGGTTGCGGCGATACCTGGAAGCGCGGCATGGCGAACTATCGCGCCATCTTCGAGCATGTGGTGCGGCCGGCGCTGGCGCGGCGGCTGCCGGTCGCAATCGCCGCCGATGCGGTGGCGAATGCGCGCACCGCGGCGCTTGCCGATCCGGAAGGCGTGCGCTTCACCGCGACGCTCGCCGATATCGAAAAGCGCACGGTGCTTCAGGCGGCTGAATAGGCCGCCGCGCCTTGCCGCAATTACGCCGCGATTGGGCGCTATCGCATCGGCGTTCGCGCCGCTTCGCGCGCGAGGGAGGGGTTCCATGCGGTTGGCATTCGCGGCGCTCGCCGCCGGCCTGATTCTCGCACCGGCTTTGGCGCACGCGCAGTCGCAGATTTCGTGCGCGCAGCTGCCCAAGGCGGCGGAGTTCGTGAACACCAAGCTCCAACCGGGACCGAATACCGACGCCGCCAAGCGGCATCTCGAAGCGGCGCAACATGCGACTTCGGATCAGCAGTGCGTCGCCGAACTGCGCAAGGTTGATTATTACGCCAAGCGCTCGATGGCCGCCGATCGGCGCGCCGCCGCCAAGGCGCAGTCCGCGCCGCCGCAGGCTCAAGCCCAGACTCAACCCCAGGCCCCGGCCCAGCCTCAAGCCCCGGCTCCGGCCCAAGGCCAAGCCCAGGCGCAATCGCCGATCGCGTGTGCGCAGCTGCCGCAGGCCGCCGACTTCGTGAACACCAAGTTGAAGCCGGGTCCCAACACCGACGCCGCCAAGCAGCATCTTGCGGCGGCGCAAAACGCGACCTCGGATCAGCAATGCACTGCCGAACTGCGCCAGGTGGATTATTACGCCAAGCGTTCGTTGGCGGCCGATCAACACGCCGCACGGCATGTCAAATGCGGCGACGTGCTGCATCCGACCCGGCCGGGCGGCGTCGATTATCGCGGCCCGCCGGTGCCCGGTTGCCTGCCGGTCCGGCTCTGGTAGTTCGCCGTCGCGGCAAGCGCTAAGATCGCCGCGACCGAGGGGGCGGGGCGATGCGCAGGGTCGTGATTTGGGACACGCCGACGCGCCTCTTCCATTGGCTTACCGCGATCCTGGTCGCCGCCGCCTATGCGACGTGGCGGTTCGACCAGATGGACTGGCACGTCTGGATCGGCTACGCGCTGCTCGCGCTCGTCGTCTTCCGCCTGCTCTGGGGATTTTTCGGCAGCGAGACCGCGCGCTTCGCCGCGTTTCTCGCATCGCCGCGCGCCGCGTTCGCGCATCTCGCGCACATCTTCCGCCGCGAACCCGACTATCAGCGCGGCCACAATCCGGCCGGCGGCTGGATGGTGCTGATGCTGTTGGCGCTATTGCTCGGCGAAGCCCTGAGCGGCCTTTACATCAACAACGACGTCGCCGACGACGGCCCGCTGACCCAAATCGTTCCCGCGCGGATCAGCAACCTGATCGACGCGCTGCACACTTATCTATGGTGGATTTTGCTCACCGCGGTGACGCTGCACATCCTCGCGGTCGTCACCTATCGGATGGCCAAAGGCCAGAACCTGGTGCTGCCGATGGTGACGGGCCGCAAGACGCTGCCGCCGGAGATGCGGGCGCCGGCACTCGCCGGACCGCTCCGCGCTCTCCTGGTCGGCGGCGGCAGCCTTCTTGCGGTCACCATCCTGATCAACTTCCTCTAAACGCGCCTCAGCTCTTCGGCACGATCACCTGGCCGCGGATCTCGCCGGCCGGATGATCGGTGCTGTGCACGTTGATGTACCAGCTACCGGCCTCGAGCTGCTGCGCCTGTTCCGGCGTCAGCGTCGCCTTGCCGGTGATCGGGCTCTTCACCGGGCTGCCTTTCTTGGTGATCCAAAGCACCACCGGGCCGCTTTGGCCGGCGACGCCGTTGTGGAAGTGCGCCATGGTCGCATCGCTCGACAGGCCGCTATAGGTCACGTGCCAGGTCAGCACGCGCGTGCTCGCGTCCCACGTCAGGCTCGCAACGCCCTTGCCCTGCGTGCCCGACGGCGGCGTTTCCGCGGCCGCAGTCAACGGCACCTTGAACTTCACCGGCGCGGCGGTCGCCGTTCCCGCCCAAGCGACGCACGCGAGCGCCGCGAGTACGAAGACAATCCGCCGAGAAACTACACGCATCATGCCACCCTCCTTCGATCGAGTTGGTATCGCGCGGTGTCGATCCGCGGATCGGCGCAAGTCTATGCGACCGGCCCGCGGCAACATAGGGCCATCGCCGCGCTTCACGGCAACGTTACGACGAGGCGGCGGTCGGCCTGAAAGGCCAGCGATTGCAAGGTGCTAGACGGCGCGCGGCAAGCCGCAGGTTGGCGCGGACGGGAAAAGCGCAAAAGAGTTCTGAATGGCGGACCCGGCGAGATTCGAACTCACGACCTCTGCCTTCGGAGGGCAGCGCTCTATCCAGCTGAGCTACGGGTCCGCTGGCCGCGACGATAAGACAAGCGGCGGTGGGCGACAAGCCGTCCGCCGCGTCGCTTGCGTCGCACGGGCCGGCCCGCCATCCTGCGCAGCGCATGGCCGAAGGCTGGACCGCCGACGTTCTTCAGTTTTGGTTCGTGGAGCTGCCGCCGCCCGCATGGTTCAGCGGCGACGCCAGCACCGATGCGCTGGTCCGCATGCGGTTCCTCGCGCTACACGAAGAATTGCGGCGCGGGTTGCCGCCCGGCGCGCTAATGGCGCCGGAACCAGCGCTCGCCGCGGTGATCGCGCTCGACCAGTTTCCGCGCAATCTCTATCGCGATCAGCCCGACGCCTTTGCCACCGATGGCGCGGCGCTGGCGGCGGCAAGGCGCGCCGTCGCGCTCGGCTTCGATCGCATATTCGATCCGACCCGGCGGCACTTCTTCTATCTGCCCTTCATGCATGCCGAAGATCGCGCGCTGCAGGCGCGTTCGGTCGAATTGTGCGCCGCGCTCGGCGACGCCGACGTGCTCGGCTACGCGCAGCGGCACCGTGAGATCGTCGACCGCTTCGGCCGCTTTCCCCATCGCAATGCGGTTCTGGGCCGGAAGTCGAGCCCGGACGAGGTCGAATTCCTCAAGGCCGGCCGCGGCTTTTGACGCGCCGCCTTGGGCAGCCGCCCACGGCCGGCGGCGCCGTTCGGGGCCGCCGTTGTCGCCGCCACGCTT
Source organism: Allostellaceae bacterium (assembly GCA_050729555.1). Classification (GTDB taxonomy): domain Bacteria; phylum Pseudomonadota; class Alphaproteobacteria; order ATCC43930; family CGMCC-115725; genus REEB95. The sequence goes on along the minus strand of JBOHLR010000086.1, from coordinate 3,294 downwards.
TCGCGCAATGATTACGTAACGGGCCGCCAGCGCCCGCCCAGGGGAGGACACATGCGCAGTCTGAAATTCGTGGCTGCCGCGTTCGCGGCATTCGTGCTTGCTGCCGGCGCTCCGGCGCACGCCGACGATGTCGTCAAGGTCGGCGTCATCCTGCATTACACCGGTCCGTTCGCGCGGCTCGGCGACACCATGCAGAAGGCGATCGATCTTTACATGAAACAACACGGCGACACTGTCGGCGGCCTCAAGATCGAGCTCGTCAAGCGCGACGCAGCCGGCAGCGTCGATACCTCGAAGCGCATGGCGCAAGAGCTGCTGACGCGCGATCACGTTCAATTCCTCGCTGGCTTCATCCTGACGCCGGAGGCGTTGGCCGCCGCGCCCGACGTGACGCAGGCCAAAGTGCCGATGGTGATCATGAACGCGGCGACCGCGGTGATCACGACCAAGTCGCCGTATATCACGCGCACGTCGCTGACCTTGCCGCAAACCACCGAGATCTTCGGCAAGTGGGCGGCGACCAAAGGCGGCATGAAGCGGGTCTACAGCGCCGTGTCGGATTACGCGCCGGGCCTCGACGCCGAAGCCGCGTTCAAGCGGGCCTTCACCGCTAACGGCGGCACCATCGTCGACAGCGTCCGCTTTCCGTTGATGAATCCGGATTTCGCGCCGTTCCTGCAGCGCGTCCTCGACAAGCATCCGCAGGGTCTCTACGCCTTCATTCCCGGCGGTACCCAGCCGGTGACCTTCGTCAAGACGTTCCACGATCTCGGCCTCGACAAGGCCAAGATCCGGCTGTTGCCGAGCGCCGAGGTCGGCGACGAGAACGATCTCCAGAACCTGCCGGATTTCGCCGTCGGCATCACGATCTCGACCAACTACACGGCAGCGCGCAAATCGAAGGCCAACGAAGAATTCATTGCCGCCTGGCAGAAGGCCTACGGGGCCGGCAAGGAGCCCGACCTGTTCGCGGTCGGCGCCTATGACGGCATGGCGTTGATCTATCACGTGGTCGAAAAGCTGCACGGCAAGATCGACGGCGACCAAGCGATGGCGGCGATCAAAGGCTGGAAATACGAAAGCCCGCGCGGGCCGATTATGATCGACCCGGCGACGCGCGACATCGTCCAGAACGTCTATATTTGCCGCGTCGAGAAGGTGAACGGTCACCTCGCCAACGTGCCGATCGAGACCTATCCGATGGTCAAGGATCCCTGGAAGATCGAGAATCATATGGAATAGCCGGCGCTTTCAAGCCGCGCATTCACGGCAGCCGCCCCGCCCGGGCGGCTGCCGCCGTTTTGGCGTCGTGCCGCCATGCGGCCGCCTTAGTTCTTCCGTTATTGTCGATCATGGGCACGACATGAGATACCGGACCGTAAAGACCCTAGGGGACAGGACGAGGACGCCATGAAGACCACCGCCATCGCCGCCACACTGGGCGCCATTTTGCTGCTGGCGCCGCCGCTGGCGGCGCAAAGCTTCGCCGATCCGCCGGGCCGCGTCGGCCGGTTGAGCTACATCGACGGCACGGTTTCGCTGCACGCACCCGATCAGGATCAGTGGTCCGAAGCGGTGATCAATTATCCGGTCACCACCGGCGACGGTTTCTGGACCCAACCGCAATCGCGCGCCGAAATACAGGTCGGCGCCGTCGAAATGCGGCTCGACGAATCGACCGAAGCCGATATCGTCCGGCTCGACGACGCGGCGACCGTGCTGCGTGTCGACCAGGGCGTGATCGAGGTCCACGTTATCGCCATGCCGGCGGGCGGCTTTGCCGTGTTGACGCCGCTCGGCCAGGTCGATCTGCTGACGGTCGGCAGCTATCACGTCGAAGCCGGCCAGCCCGGCCCCGACAACGCGCCGCCCAACCAAATGATCGTCAGCGTGTTGCAAGGCCGCGCCCGCGTCGCTGGCCAGCGTTCGTCGCTGACCGTCGAAGTCGGCGAAAGCGCGATCGCCAACGGCACGGGCTTCCAGCTCGTCCAAGCCGAGGCCACGGCGTTCGACAATTGGGCGCTGGCGCGTGAACGGCGCGAGGCGCAACCGATGGCGACCGCCTGGTACGTGCCGAACACGATGACCGGCTATCAAGATCTCGACCAGGACGGCCAGTGGACGACCGATCCGACCTACGGCACGGTCTGGTATCCGGCGTCGATCCCGGCCGGCTGGCAACCCTATCGCTACGGCCACTGGGTCTGGGTGCAGCCCTGGGGCTGGACCTGGGTCGACGATGCGCCGTGGGGCTTCGCACCCTTCCACTATGGCCGCTGGGCGTTCATCCGCGACCGCTGGGCCTGGTGCCCGGGTGATTATCACGTGCGGCCGGTCTATGCGCCGGCGCTGGTCGCCTTCATCGGCGGCGGCATCACCATCGCTGCCGGCGCGCCAGTCGGCTGGGTACCGTTGGCGCCAGGCGAACGGTTCCATCCGTGGTATCACACTGGAACCGCCTATGTGCAGCGCGTGAACTATGTGCGCTACAACACGCGCGTCACCAATAACATCGTGATCAACAACAATTACAGCAGGGCACAGACCTCGCAGTTCCGTAACGCGCGCGCCGCGACCGTGGTGTCGGCCCACGCGTTTTCTTCCGCGGCGCCCGTGCAGCGCTCGGTCGAGAAGGTCGATCCGCAGCACCTCAATCAGGCGCGGACCGTCGCGACCTTGACGCACGTGCAGCCGACCGTCGAGGCACGCGGCGCCCGGGCCCATCCCGAAGCGGCGAGCGCGACGGCCGTTGCGCGTCCCGAGAAGAGCGCGCCGGCGCCGACGGCGACCGCCAATCGTGAAACCGCGCCGCGTGGCCCGACCACGCCCGAAGCGACGCACGCGACGCCGCCGACGCCTGAGACGCATGCCGCTACACCGGCGCCGCATCCGCCGATACCGACGTCGGAGGGCCGGCCAGCGCCGCCTCCACCGGAAACCCATGTTGCCACGCCGGCACCGCATCCGCCGACGCCGGAGACGCATGCCGCGGCGCCGGCACCCCATCCGCAGACCGCGACCCCAGAGGCGCGGCCGCCGTCACCGCCGCCGACGCGTCAGGCCGCCCTGAAGCCGCGCGTCACGCCGCCGCCGATCCCACATCCGTTTACGACGACACCGCGTCCTGCGGCGCATCCTTTGCCGCCGGTGAAGGTCCAGCGGCCGGTGCAGAACACCCGGATCACGCCGACGCCGCAAGGCTGGCAGCGTGCGCCGGTGCAGCCGGCCGCCGCCCGTCCGCCGCAGCCGCCGCGTCCGGCGCCCGCGCCGCATCCGGCACCAGCCGCGCATCCC
>JBOHLR010000085.1:0-10421 GCA_050729555.1 Allostellaceae bacterium | reverse complement strand
CGCCGTAAACGGGACATAAACCCGTGCACCTTCGTATTGGGCGACGCCGTCGCCACGCACGCCGACGCTGTCGATGGTCAGTTCCACTTCAGTCACGAACCGCACCGATCAGAAACTCGATGTTACCCTCGGGGCCAGTGATGGGACTTTGCGTCACGCCGAGCACGCGCCAGCCTAGCGCTGCGAGCCAGGCGGCGATGCGGTCGCAGACCTCGCGGTGGAGATCTCGATCGCGCACGACGCCGCCTTTTCCCACCCGATTAGGACCGACCTCGAATTGCGGCTTGATCAGCGCCACCAACCGCGCTTCCGGCTTGGCCAGCGCCAGCGGCGCCGGCAGCACGGTTTCGAGGCCGATGAAGCTGGCGTCGCAGACGACCAGATCGACCGGCTCCGACATCTGATCCTGCGTCAGGTGGCGGGCATTGACGCGCTCGAGCAACACCACGCGATCATCATTCCGAAGCTTCCAATCAAACTGGCCGAAGCCGACATCGACGGCATAGACGCGGGCGGCGCCGCGTTGCAGCAGCACGTCGGTGAAGCCGCCGGTCGACGCGCCGATATCGAGCGCGACGAGGCCGCGCGGGTCGATCTTGAAATGGTCGAGGCCGTGAGCAAGCTTGACGCCGCCGCGCGACACCCAGGGATGGTCCTTGCCGCGCACTTCGAGCGACGCGTCCGCGGCGAAGGTCACGCCCGGCTTGTCGAGACGGCGCTCGCCGCTGAACACGGTGCCGGCGAGAATCAACGCTTGCGCCTTGGCGCGGGTCGGCGCCAAGCCACGCTCGACCAGCAGTTGATCGAGACGCCGTTTTTCGGTCATGAGCAGGAGCGCGCCCGCGGCGCGCCGAATCAGGCGCGCGCCGAGCGCTCGATCTCCGCGCGGCCCAGCGCGACCAACGCCGCCTGTTTGATGTGACGCGCGTTGAGGCCGGCTTCGTCGTATTGCTTCACCGGCGAATCATGATCGATGAAGCGGTCGGGCAGCACCATCGGCCTGACCTTCAGTCCTTGATCCAAGAGCCCGGCGTGCGCCAGATGATGCAGCACCTGGCTGCCGAAGCCGCCGATCGCAGCTTCCTCGACCGTGATCAGCACTTCGTGCTCGCGCGCCAGGCGCTCGATCAGATCGGTGTCGATCGGCTTGGCGAAACGCGCATCGGCAACGGTCGTCGACAATCCCAGATGGCCGAGCTCGTCGGCGGCCTTAAGCGCCTCTTGCAAACGCGTGCCGAGGCTCAGGATCGCGATCGAGGTGCCCTGACGCAGGATGCGGCCTTTGCCGATCGGCAGCACTTCACCCTGCGCGGGCAGCGTCACGCCGACGCCTTCACCGCGCGGATAACGCAGCGCCGACGGCGCGTCGTCGATCGCCGCGGCCGTCGCCACCATGTGGACGAGTTCGGCTTCGTCGGCCGGCGCCATGATGACGAAATGCGGCAGGCAGCCGAGATAAGCGAGGTCGAACGAGCCGGCATGGGTGGCCCCATCCGCACCAACGAGCCCGGCGCGATCCATGGCGAAGCGCACCGGCAGTTTCTGGATGGCAACGTCGTGCACGACCTGGTCGTAGGCGCGTTGCAGGAACGTCGAATAGATCGTGGCGAACGGCTTCAGCCCTTCGCACGCCAAGCCGGCCGCGAAGGTGACCGCGTGCTGCTCGGCGATGCCGACGTCGAAGGCGCGGTTGGGAAAGCGTTCGGCAAATTTGTCGAGGCCAGTGCCCGACGGCATTGCGGCGGTGATGGCGACGACGCGCGGGTCGCGCTCGGCCTCGGCGATCAAAGCCTTGGCGTAGACCGAAGTATAAGACGGCGCCGCCGCCTTGCCTTTGACCTGCGCGCCGGTGGCGACGTCGAACTTGACCACGCCGTGATATTTGTCGGCGGCGGCTTCGGCCGGGGCGTAGCCGTGGCCCTTTTGCGTCACGACGTGCACCAGAACCGGACCTTCGTTCTCGCTGTCGCGTAGATTCTTCAGCACCGGCAGTAGGTGATCCAGGTTATGGCCGTCGATCGGCCCGACGTAGAAGAAGCCCAATTCCTCGAACAAGGTGCCGCCGGTGACCATGCCGCGGGCGTATTCGTCGGCGCGGCGGGCCGCCTTGGCGAGGCCGCGCGGAAAGCGCCGGGCCATCGCGGCGCCGAGTTGCCGCAGGCTGCGATAGGGCTTGGACGAAAGGAGACGCGACAGATAGGCGCTCATCGCGCCGACCGGCGGCGCGATCGACATGTCGTTGTCGTTGAGGATGACGATCAGGCGCGAGTTCATCGCGCCGGCGTTGTTCATCGCCTCGTAGGCCATGCCGGCGCTCATCGCGCCGTCGCCGATGACGGCGATGACGTTGTTGGCGCGACCTTGGAGGTCGCGGCCCACCGCCATGCCGAGACCGGCGGAGATCGAGGTCGAACTGTGCGCGGCGCCGAACGGATCGTATTCGCTCTCGGTGCGCCGGGTGAATCCGGAGAGACCGCCGCCCATCCGCAGCGTGCGGATGCGGTCGCGGCGTCCGGTGATGATTTTATGCGGATAGGCTTGATGGCCGACGTCCCACACCAGCCGGTCGTTCGGCGTGTCGAAGACGTAGTGCAGCGCGACCGTGAGCTCGACGACGCCGAGACCGGCGCCGAGATGACCGCCGGTGACCGACACCGCGTCCACCAGCTCGCGGCGCAACTCGTCGGCGAATTGTCGTAGCTGACTCTCGTCGAGCTTGCGCAGATCAGCCGGCGTGTTGACTTGATCGAGCAGAGGCGTCAGGTCGTTGCGCAACAGCGGCGTGCTCATGGGTCTCATGGAGTCGTGGCGGCCAGAATGCGTTAGGCCGCGGCGTTGCGCGGCCTCCCTCGACCGAAGGTTAAACACAGAACGACGTAAGAAGCAATTTAGTTGCTTGTCCTGGCCTCGATTTCGCCTCATTTTGCCGCGGGTTAGGCCCCTAGTCGGGTGGCGAATTCTGCGTATAATGCGGCGCGACACGGCAGGCGGCCGTGACCGCCTCCCGGAGAGTGAGGATTTGCATGCGTGTGGTTTTGGCTCAGCCGCGTGGATTCTGCGCCGGCGTCGAGCGCGCGATCGACATCGTCGAGCGGGCGCTCGAAAAGTACGGCCCGCCGATCTACGTCCGTCACGAGATCGTGCATAACAGACATGTCGTCGAGCGGCTGCGAGCCAAGGGCGCGCATTTCGTCGACGAGCTCGACGAAGTTCCGCCGGGCGGCGTCACCATCTTTAGCGCGCACGGCGTGTCGAGCGCGGTCGAGGACGCCGCCGCCAACCGCAGCCTGCCGGTGATCGACGCCACCTGCCCGCTGGTTTCGAAGGTGCACAGCGAAGGCCAGCGCTATGCGGCGCAAGGCCGCGAGATCGTTCTCGTCGGCCACGCCGGCCATCCGGAAATCGAAGGCACGATGGGCCGCATCAACGGCAAGGTGCATCTGATATCGCGCGCCGAGGAAGTCGCCGGCCTCAAGGTCAGCAATCCGCACAAGCTCGCGTTCATCACCCAGACCACATTGTCGGTCGACGACACCAAGGCGGTGATCGACGCGCTGCGGCAGCGCTTCCCCGACATCGTCGGCCCCGACACCAAGGACATCTGTTACGCGACCCAGAACCGCCAGCGCGCGGTGCGGGAACTGGCGCAGCAGGTCGACGTTGTTCTGGTCGTGGGCGCCGCCAACAGCTCGAACTCGAACCGCCTGCGCGAGATCGCCGCCGAACAGGGCGTCAAAGCGTACCTGGTCGCCGACGCCGATGCGCTCGATCCGACCTGGGTCAAGGGCGCGAAAGCCGTCGGCATCACGGCCGGCGCTTCGGCGCCCGAAGAACTGGTGCAGAATTTGATCGCGCGGCTCCGGCAGCTGAGCGACGTTGAGTGCGAGAAGCTGCCCGGCATCACCGAGAATGTCCGCTTCCGCATGCCGCCCGAGCTCGCCGAAACCGCCGGCTGAGCGCTTCGCAGAGATTAAGAAGAGAGGTCGAACCCGTGTCCGTTCCGCTTCACCAAATGATCCGCGTCGGCGCCTACGTGATGAAACAGCGCCTGACCGGCGTCGAGCGTTATCCGCTGGTGCTGATGCTCGAGCCGTTGTTCCGCTGCAACCTCGCCTGTTCCGGCTGCGGCAAGATCGATTATCCCGACAAGATCCTGAACCAACGTCTGTCGGTCGAGGAATGCCTCAAGGCGGTCGACGAATGCGGCGCGCCGGTGGTGTCGATCGCCGGCGGCGAGCCCCTGCTCCACCGCGAGATCGAACAGATCGCCGAAGGCATCATCGCGCGCAAGAAGTTCGTCTATCTGTGCACCAACGCGCTACTGCTCGAGAAGAAGATCGACCGCTTCAAGCCGAATCCGTTCTTCGTCTGGTCAATCCACCTCGACGGCGACCAGAAGATGCACGATCGCTCGGTGTGCGAGGACGGCGTCTATGAGAAGGCCGCGGTGGCGATCAAGCTCGCCAAGTCGCGCGGCTTCCGCGTCAACATCAATTGCACGCTGTTCGACGGCGCCCAGCCGGAACGCGTCGCGCGCTTCTTCGATACGATGATGGAAGCCGGGCTCGACGGCATCACGGTGTCGCCGGGCTACGCCTATGAGCGCGCGCCCGACCAGGCGCACTTCCTCAACCGGCGCAAGACCAAGGAGCTGTTCCGCGGCATCTTCCGCGCCAAGAACGGCACCAAATGGTCGTTCAGCCAGTCGGGCCTGTTCCTCGATTTCCTCGCCGGCAACCAGTCCTATCACTGCACGCCGTGGGGCAATCCGACGCGCAATGTCTTCGGCTGGCAGCGGCCGTGCTATCTGCTCGGCGAAGGCTTTGCCAAGAGCTTCAAGGAGCTGATGGCGGAGACCGATTGGGACGCCTACGGCACCGGCAATTACGAGAAGTGCGCCGACTGCATGGTCCATTCGGGCTACGAAGCGACCGCCGTGGTCGACGCGGTGAAGCATCCGCTCAAGGCGCTCGGCGTCGCGATGCGCGGCGTCAAGACCGAAGGCGAGATGAACCCCGAGATCAACCTCGATAAGCAACGGCCGGCGCAATATGTCTTCTCGCGCCACGTCGAAGAGGCGATGGAGCGCATCGACGCCGCCGCGGAGTAGATGCGGCGCCTGCGCTCACGGCCGTCCTCTTAACTCACGTCAATGTGTGCGGCCGGCTGCGCCGGTCCGGACCTATAATTCGGCGTCCGGGAGCGATCCCATGCGCCGCATCGTCGCCGTATCGCTCATGCTCTGCTTGTTCGCGCTCGCCGCATGCGAGCCGGCGCCGCAACGCGAGTGGCCGATCTGGACCGGCGGCGGCACATACGACAATCCCGATTCCTATTGCGCTCCACGAAATTAGGCAGGACCCGTCATGTCGAGAGTCCATTTCACCGCCGTCATAATCGCCTTGGGCGTCATCCTCGCAGCCTGCCGCGGCGCCGAGCAGCCTCAGACGACGTACTGGTATGGCACCGGCTCCTATACCACCGGCATCTACGACAATCCCGCATGGTACCAGGTACCCACCGGGCCAATGTGACGCTCACGCGTTGTAGTTGACCGTGCCGGCGGTGGCGAGATCGTAGCCGCCAAGCGCCTGCGCCCGTTCGGTGAACTCGACGGTGCGCGCGAAGCGCAGCAGCTTCTGCACCGCCGGCTCGAAATAATCGCGCCGCCGCATCGCCAGATCAAAGCGCTCCCAGCACAACGGCACGAAGCCGAGCTTGTGGCGTTGGGCCACGGCGCGCACGGCGATGCCGGCATCGGCCTTGCCGTCGAGGATCGCCGCCGCGATGTCTGTCTCGGTCAGCGCCGGTTGCGCCGGACCGGGCAGATCGTCGAGCCGCAGTTTGGCTTCGACCAGAACGTGCCGCAGCAGCACTTGCGCGCCAGCGCCTTCCTGGCGGCGCAGCACGCGGACGCCGTTGCGCCCGAGATCGGCCGGCGTGGCGATGCCGCGCGGATTGTCGCGCGCCACCACCATGCCCTGCTCGCGCTTGGCCCATTCGATCAGCACGACGTCGGCGAGGTCGCCCAGGGCCTGCACCGCCGGCCGGTTGTATTCGCCGCTCGGCGGATCGAGCAGGTGAATGCCGGCGATGACCGCCTTGTTGGCGACGAGGCGGCGCAGGCCATCGTCGCTGCCGCCCGCCAGCAGCGCGAGCTCGGACCCCGACTGGCGCAACGCCCATTCGAGCAGCGGATCATGGCTGCCAGCAGCCACCGGCGGCGCTGGACGCAAATCGGAGCCGGCGAATTCGGTCTCCCGCGCAACCCAGAGATCGATCAGCTGCCGCGGAAACAGCAGCTTGCCGGTGACGCGGGAACACGGAATCTGTTTGGTGCGCACCAGTTCGTAGATCGTGCGCTCCTTGAGTCGCAGGTAGTCGGCGACCTCGGCGGTATTGAGAAACTCCCGCATACACCCCCGCAGAAACATGAATACTCTCGCAGGTGTTACACGAATGTCACCTGCGCATTTTCCCTGCATATCTTTGCGAAAAAAATCAGTGGTACACCACCGTGAAAAAATTGTTAGCCGAGGGCGACAATTGGAGCTAACCAAGTAGGGACCGGGTGCGGCCAAAAGGCGCCCGGCGCGTAACAAGCCATAAAGCACCTCGGAGGGAACCCAAATGTCGTTTTTCGATAAGAGCCGGACGGTTGCACCGCCGGGCTACAGCCGGTGGCTGATCCCGCCGGCGGCGCTTTGCGTGGATCTCTGCATCGGGCAGGCCTACGCCTTCAGCGTGTTCAACCTGCCGATGACCAAGCTCATCGGCATCACGAAGTCGGCGCCGGGCGATTGGCTGCTGACCGATCTGGGCTGGATCTTCAGTCTGGCGATTTTCTTCCTCGGAGTGTCGTCGGCGATCTTCGGCCGCTGGGTGGAAGAGAACGGACCGCGCAAGGCGATGTTCACCGGCGCGTGCTTGTGGGGCGGCGGTTTCATCATCGGCGCCATCGGCATCTATATCCACAACCTCTGGGTCATCTATTTCGGCTACGGCATCGTCGGCGGATTCGCGCTCGGCATCAGCTACATCTCGCCGGTCTCGACGCTGATCAAATGGTTCCCCGACCGGCCCGGCATGGCCACCGGCATGGCCATCATGGGCTTCGGCGGCGGCGCCTTCATCGCCTCGCCGTTGTCGGTGTGGCTGATGGCCCAATTCTCGACTCCGACGCATGTCGGCGTCGCGGAAACCTTCATCGCCCTCGGCGTGATCTATTTCTGCTTCATGTCCGTCGGTTCGATCATCGTGCGCATTCCGGCGCCGGGCTGGAAGCCCGAAGGCTGGACGGCGCCGGCGCAGCCCAAGAAACTGGTCACGGCCAACAACGTCTACGTCTACGAGGCGTTGAAAACGCCGCAATTCTGGCTGATCTGGTGGGTGCTGTGCCTCAACGTGACAGCCGGCATCGGCGTGCTCGGCCAGGCCTCGGCGATGATCCAGGAGATCTTCCCGGGCAAGGTCACGGTCATCGCCGCGTCGGGCTTCGTCGGCCTGATGAGCCTGTTCAACATGGGCGGGCGGTATTGTTGGGCGACGCTCTCCGACTACATCGGACGCAAGACCACCTATGCCGTGTTCTTCATCCTCGGCACCGTCCTCTACATCCTGGTGCCGCAGACGGGCGCTGCCGGCAGCACCGCGGCCTTTGTGATCTGCTTCCTGATCATCATCAGCATGTATGGTGGCGGGTTCTCGACCGTTCCGGCCTATCTGCGTGACATGTTCGGCACGCGGTACGTCGGCGCGATCCATGGCCTGTTGCTGACGGCGTGGTCTATGGCAGGCATCTTCGGCCCGGTGCTGGTGAACTACATCCGCCAGTACAACGTCACGCACGGCGTCGCCAAAGCGCAAGCCTACAACACAACGATGTATGTCATGGCGGTGTTGTTGGTGATCGGCTTCTTCTGCAACCTGGCGGTCCGCGCGGTGAACAAGCGTCACCACATGACGGCCCAGCAGGAAGCGCAGGTAGCGGCCTAACCGGGAAAAAGAGAGGAGATATCGAAATGGCTACACAAAGCTCCGGCAACGGCCTGAAGCTCACCTTGGCATGGCTCTTCGTCGGCATTCCGCTGGCGTGGGGCGTGATCGAGACGTTGCTTCATTCGCTGAAGCTGTTCGAATAGGCATCGTCTGATCGAGCGACGGGCCGCCTATCGGGCGGCCCGTTTGCTTTTGGGCTACAGCTACAGCGTGCCGCCGATCGCTGTCAGCGCGGTGCGCAGTGTCGCCAGCGCTCGCCTTGTGTCGAGCGCCGTCGCAACGAGATCGGGGATTTGGCCCGGCTGCCGCAGCAGCGACGCGAGCACGCGGCCTGGCGCCGCGTGGCCCGAAGCATGCAGCCCGACCAACGCCGCCGGCGGCAAGCCGCGGCTCGCGGGATCGGCAACCGCACGCAACACGAAGAACGGCTTGCCGACCGCCTGCGCCGCCCGCGCCGCATGCTGTGATTCGAGATCGACGGCCAGCGCCCCGTGCCGTGCGTGCTGCGCCACCTTGGCTTGCGGCGTCACGATGATCGCCTCGAGCGCCAAAAGATCGCCAGTCTCGGCGTGCAGGCCGGCGGCGGCGAGCGCCGCCAGAACACTGCCATGCAATCCGGCGTCCACTGTCAATCGCTCGTCGTCGCCGGCGATCACCATGCGCGGCAGCAACAGGGTTCCGGCCGCGAGCCGCGGCGCCAAACCGCCGGCAATGCCGAAACTGATCAGACCGTCGGCGGCTTCGGCTGCTTGCGCCGCGAGCACCCGACCGCGCACGGCGTCGCCGCCGGTCGCGAATGCGATGAGGCCGAAGCGTCGGGCTAGCCGTGCCTCCGCCGCGAACCCGCAGAGCGCCGCGAGAGGCATTACATACCGTAGGTGATGCGGCGTGCGCCGCTGCGGCGCAGCGCGCGATACCGCGCCAGCGCCCACAGCGGGAAGTACGCGCGGTAACCGTGATAGCGAAGATAGAAGACGCGCGGAAAGCCGACGGCGGTGTACCAAGCTTCGTCCCACAATCCATGGGCTTGCTGCGTCTTCGTGAGGTATTCGACGCCGCGCGCCACCGCCGGATGATCGACCTCGCCGACCGCCATCAGCGCCAGCAACGCCCACGCGGTCTGCGATGCGGTGCTCGCTTTGCCCTCGCCGCGCGGCCGGTCGCGCCAATACGAAGCACCGTCCTCGCCCCAGCCACCGTCGGCGCGCTGCTTGCTCGCGAGCCAGGTGACCGCGCGCCGGATCATCGGATCGTCGCGCGCGACGCCGGCGACATTGAGCGCACACAGCACCGACCAAATGCCGTAAATGTAATTGGTGCCCCAGCGACCGAACCATGAGCCATCGGGCAGTTGCGTGCGGCGCAGATAATCGAGGCCACGCGCGAAAGCGGTACCCTTGTCGCCGCGCTGCGCCAGCAGCGACAGGCAGCGCGCACTGACGTCTTCGGTCGGCGGGTCGAGCAGCGCGCCGTGATCGGCGAACGGGATGTAGTTGAGATAATAGTATTCGTTGTCGGCGTCGAACGCCGCCCAGCCACCCGTCTTGCACTGCATGCCAATGAGCCACTCGCTGGCGCGCGCCACCGGCTCGCGCCACTTGCCGCCATCGGCGCGATCGAAAGCCATGGCGACCACGGCGGTGTCGTCGAGGTCCGGATAATGCGGGTTGGCATATTGGAACGCCCAGCCGCCCGGCCGCACCTTCGGCCGCCACACCGCCCAGTCGCCGGGCAGATCGAGCACCTGGAGCCCGGCGAGCCAATCGAGCCCACGGCGCGCGGCGGCGTCGCTGTCGCGGTCACTCACCTCGAGCAGCGCGTGTGCCGCGAGCGCCGTGTCCCACACCGGCGACAGGCACGGCTGGCAATAGGAACGCTGCGGCGTGCGCACCACCAGCTTGCGCAGTGCCGCCTTCGCGGTCTTAAACGCCGGATCGTCCTTGGCGTAACCCAGGCACTCGAACATCATCACCGAGTTGGCGATCGCCGGATAAATCCCGCCCAAGCCGTCATCGCCATTGAGGCGCTCGACGACAAAGTTCACTGCCGCGTCGATCGCCCGCCGGCGGCGGCCCGCCGGCATGTGGGGCTCGGCAAAACGCAGCACGTCGTCGATGCGATTGAAGATCCAGGCCCAGAGCGACCCCGACGCACGCGGCGGCCGTGCCTGCGTGCCTGGCGCGAACAGCTCGCGCACCGTGATGCCCCGCGGGTTCTTGGCGCGCGGCTTCAGTGCCATCAGCACCAGCAGCGGCACGATCACCGTACGCGACCAGTACGACACCTTGCTGAGATGGAACGGGAACCAGCGCGGCAGCAGCATGATCTCGACCGGCATCTCCGGCACCGCGGCCCATGGAAGCTCGCCAAAGAGGGCCAGCTGAATGCGGGTGAAGACGTTGCTGCGGGCCGCGCCGCCGCGC
>JBOHLR010000084.1:0-10578 GCA_050729555.1 Allostellaceae bacterium | reverse complement strand
TCGCCGCCGCGGTGTTGACGCCGCCCGATATCTTCAGCCAGGTGTCACTGGCGGTGCCGTTGCTCGCCCTGTTCGAGATTTCGATCGTCTGCTGCAAGATAGTCGAGAAGAAACGCGCCGAGCGCGAAGCTGCCGAAGAGGCCGCGCTCGGAGTGAAGCCAAAAACCAAGGCCAAGACCTGATGCTCGACATCCGCTGGATTCGCGAAAACCCTGACGCGTTCGACAAGGGCTTGGCGCGACGCGGCCTGGCGCCGCTGTCGGCGCAGGTGCTGCGTCTCGACAAACAGTGGCGCGAGGCGCAGACCGCCGCCGAGCAGAATCAGGCGACGCGCGGCAAGCTCGGCCAGGAAATGGCGGCGGCCAAGGCGAAAGGCGGCGACGCGGCGGCGCTGATGCGCCAGATGACCGAAAGCAAGGAGAAGCAGGCGTTCCTCGAGGCCGAAGCCGCGCGCCTGCGCGAAGCGGTCGATGCGGCGCTGGCACCGCTCCCCAACCTGCCGGCCGATGACGTGCCTGATGGCAAGGATGCGGCCGCCAACAAGCTGCTGCGCGAGGTCGGCGCCAAGCCCAAGCTTGCCTTCAAGCCCAAGGATCATGCAGCGCTCGGCGAGGCGCTGGGCGGAATGGATTTTGCCCGGGCCGCCAAGATGTCGGGCGCGCGTTTCGTCGTGCTGTCGGGCGGTTTGGCAAGGCTCGCGCGCGCCCTTGGCCAGTTCATGCTCGACCTGCACACGCGCGAGTTCGGCTATACCGAAGTCGCACCGCCGTTGCTGGTGCGCGACGCAGCGGTGTTCGGCACCGGCCAACTGCCGAAATTCGCCGACGATCTGTTCCGCACGACGACGGGCTTGTGGCTAGTGCCGACGGCCGAGGTGTCGCTGACCAATCTCGCGCGCGAGGACATCGTCGACGAAGAGAAATTGCCGTTGCGCTATACCGCTTTGACACCGTGCTTCCGCTCCGAAGCCGGCGCCGCCGGCAAGGACACGCGCGGCATGATCCGTCAGCATCAATTCGACAAGGTCGAGCTGGTGTCGATCGTGCATCCCGACAAATCGAGCGACGAGCACGAACGCATGATCGCGTGCGCCGAAGAGGTATTGAAGCGCCTCGGTCTGGCTTATCGGGTCATGCTGTTGTGTGCCGGCGACATGGGCGCCGCCGCGCGCAAGACCTATGACATCGAGGTCTGGCTGCCGGGCGAGAATGGCGGCGCCGGCGTCTATCGCGAAATCTCGTCGTGCTCGAACTGCGGCGACTATCAGGCACGGCGCATGGACGCGCGCTGCAAGCCCAAAGGCGGGAAGGGCACGCGCTATGTCCACACGCTCAACGGATCCGGCCTCGCCGTCGGCCGGGCGTTGATCGCAGTGATGGAGAATTACCAGCGCGCCGACGGCTCGATCGCGGTCCCTGAAGCGTTAAGATCATATGTTGGCGGCACCGAGGTCATCGCCGGTGGGGTTTAGCTTTCCGATCAACCTGCGCCGCGCCCGCATTCTGGTCTCCAACGACGACGGCATCGAGGCGCCAGGGCTTAAACTCCTGGTCAAGCTTGCCCGCAGCTTGAGCGACGACGTGTGGGTGTGCGCGCCCGAGCAGGAACAAAGCGGCGCGAGTCATTTTCTGACCATCCATCGGCCGCTACGTATCCGTAAGCTCGGCGCCAAACGCTATGCCATCGACGGCACGCCGACCGACTGTGTGCTGCTGGCGTTCAACGGCCTAATGCGCGACCGCAAGCCGGAACTGATGTTTTCCGGGATCAATGCTGGTGGCAACATGGGCGAGGACGTGATTTATTCCGGCACGGTCGCGGCGGCGCTCGAGGCGACACTGCTGGGCGTGCCGGCGATCGCCTTCAGCCTTTATTCGACTGAGGGTTCGAAATTCTGCTGGCCGACCGCCGCCGCGTTCATGCCGCGGGTGGTGCGGCCATTGGTCGAACACAGTTGGCCGAGCAACACGTTGATCAACGTCAACTTTCCCGACCTATCGCCGCGGAAGGTAAAAGGCATCCATATCACCGCGCAAGGGCGGCGCAAGATCGGCGACAATCTCGTCGAGCGCATCGATCCACGCGGCCGGCCTTATTATTGGATCGGACCGATGCGCGACGAGCAGCGCACCCGGCGCGGCACCGACGTCAAGGCGGTGGTCGATGGTTACGTCTCGGTGACGCCGGTGTTCTTCGATCTCACAAGCCGCCGCGTGTTGACGCGCTTGGGCCGGGCCTTTCGATGACTCCCGCTGCCGACAAGTCCGAGATCGCGCGGTTGATCATGGAACTGCGCGGCGAGGGCATTGCCGACCAGAGCGTGCTCAACGCCATCGAACGCACGCCGCGCGAATTGTTCGTGCCGGCGACGTTCCGCGAGCAGGCCTACGAGAACGTCGCGCTGCCGATCGGCCACGGCCAGACCATCAGCCAGCCCTACGTCGTCGCGCTGATGACCCAGGCACTCGAGCTCACCGACCGTCACAAGGTGCTCGAAGTTGGCACCGGCTCGGGCTATCAGGCGGCGGTTCTGGCGCGATTGTGCCGGCGCGTGCTCACCATCGAGCGGCATCGCGCGCTGCTCAAGGAGGCCGAGGCGCGATTCGCCAAGCTTCGGCTGCATAACGTGACGACGCGCTTCGGCGACGGCACCAAGGGCTGGCCCGAGCACGAGACGTTCGACCGCATCATGGTCACCGCGGCGGCGCCCGAGATACCGGACAATCTGCTCGAGCATCTTGCCGAAGGCGGCATCCTGGTGGCGCCGGTCGGGCCGGCCCGGCGCGAACAGAAATTACTGCGCGTGCGGCGGAAGAACGGCAACTTGGCGGTCGAGGACCTTGGCGGCGTCCGATTCGTGCCGCTGGTTGCCGGATTGCCCCGAGCGCGCGAAGGCCTGTCGCGGCCGCCGCGCGCGTCATAAACTGCGCCGATGAGTCCGCGCGATCGGCGACGGCGCGCTTCGATAATCGCACTCGCTCTGGCGACGGCGCTCGCCGGTTGCCAGAACGCGCGTGTGCGGCTGGGCGCACCACCGCCTGCCGGATCGACCGGGCCGGCGGTCGCGCAAAATCCGACACCGCCGCCGCCCAATCCCGGCAACATTCCGGGCGGGCAATTCTTGGTACGGCGCAACGAAACGATCTATCAGGTCTCGCAACAGACTGGTTCGCCAGTGCGCGACTTGATCGACGCCAATCATCTGCGGCCGCCTTATCGTCTGACGTCCGGCCAGACGCTCGTTGTGCCGCGGACGCCGACGCATGTCGTGCAGCGCGGTGAGACCTTGTACTCGATCGCGGATGCGGAAGGCGTCGAGCTCTATTCGCTGGCGCGCATGAACGAGCTGACGCCGCCCTTTGTCGTGGAACCGGGCCGCGTGTTGAAGTTGCCGCCGGCGGTGGCACGGCCCTTGGCTCCGGAAACACCGCTGCCGGCGCCACCGCCGGGCAAGCCCGAGATCGCGGCGGTGCCGCTGGCGCCGGTGACGACGCAGCAGTTGGGCGCGCCGCCGTCACCACCGCCGCAGAAGCCCGAGGTCGCGAACCTGCCGCCGTCGGCACAAACGCCAGCAACGACCGCAGCGCAACAACCGCAAGCCGAGCTGCCAGCACCGCCACCGCGCGCCGGCCGATTCTTGTGGCCCGTGCAGGGCAAAGTCATCGGCCATTACGGCACGACGGCGGCGGGCACGCGTAACGACGGCATCAACATCGCCGCTGCCAAAGGCACGCCGGTGCGTGCCGCCGATTCCGGTGTCGTGGCTTACGCCGGCAACGAGCTGCGCGGTTACGGCAATCTCGTTCTCATCAAGCATGCTGGCGGCTGGATGACCGCCTACGCGCACAATGGCACACTGCTCGTAAAGCGCGGTGATGTGGTGAAGCGCGGGCAGGAGATCGCGACGGTGGGTTCGACCGGCATCGTCAGCGAGCCGCAGCTCCACTTTGAAATCCGCCGTGGCACGCAGGTGCTCGATCCGGCGCAGTATCTGGCGGCGAGCCAGGCGAGCGCGGTGCGTTAGCGCGTTTCGAGCTTCTTGCCGAGACGACCGGCGAGGTCCTGGATGTATTGCCAAGCGACGCGGCCCGAACGCGCACCGCGGGTGATCGCCCATTCCTGCGATTCCGCCTTGAGCTTGTCGGACGGATAATCGAGGCCGTAGCGCTTGGCATAGCCGCGGATCATCGCTTGATAGGTTTCCTGGTCGCAGGCGTGGAAGCCGAGCCACAAGCCGAAGCGATCCGAGAGAGAAACTTTTTCCTCGACGGCTTCGCCCGGCATAATCGCGGTCGAACGTTCGTTCTCGATCATGTCGCGCGCCAGCAAGTGGCGGCGGTTCGATGTGGCGTAGAGCACGACATTGTCCGGCCGGCCTTCGATGCCGCCTTCGAGCACCGCCTTGAGCGATTTGTAGCTGGCGTCCTGCACGTCGAACGACAGATCGTCGCAGAACAGAAGACAGCGCCGCTTGGTCGTGCGCAGCTTCGACAATAGGACGGGCAGGGACGGGATATCTTCGCGGTGGATCTCGACCAGCACCAGCGTCCGCGGCCGCTCTTTGTTGACCGCCGCGTGGACCGCTTTCACCAGCGATGACTTACCCATGCCGCGCGCGCCCCACAGCAGCACATTGTTCGCGGGCAGGCCTTTGGCGAAGCGCTGCGTGTTGTCGAGCAGGATGTCGCGCACGCGCTCGATGCCTTGCAGCAGCTCGATGTCGACGCGGTTCACTGTCTTCACCGGCTCAAGCCACTGGCCTTCGGCGTGCCAGATGAAGGCGTCGGCGGCCTCGAAATCGACCGGCGGATAGGCCTTTGGCGCGAGGCGATCGAGCGCATCGGCGATGCGTTGGAACAGCGTGTCGTGGCTTTTGTCGGCGCTCATAGAAGTGGCGATAAGCCTTTGGTCGAGAGGGAAAATTTCGCGGCGACCCTAAGCGCGCAGGCGCGCGCCGTCAACAACGCCCTCGCCTTGCGCTTTCAACCTAAGTCCATTACCAATGCGCTCCACATCGCGCGGGAGTCCGATATGTTCTTGATTTCGCCGGCCTATGCGCAGGCGGCCGGAGGTAGCAGCGTAAGCTCCATTATGCAGATGGCGCCGCTAGCCCTGATCTTCGTCGTCTTCTATTTCTTCCTCATCCGGCCGCAGCAGAAGAAGGCGAAAGAGACCAAGTCGATGCTCGAAGCCATCCGCCGCGGCGACCGCGTCGTCACGGGTGGCGGCATCATCGGCACCGTCGCCAAGGTGAACAACGACGAGGTGCTGATCGACATCGCCGACAACACCCGCGTGCGTGTCGTACGCAGCACCATCGTCAACGTGCTCGCCAAGACCGCGCCGGCGGCCGGCGCCAAGGATAACGACGACGCCGCCGATGAATCCGCGGCCAAGGACGAAACCAAGGACAGCGCCAAAGCCGGCGGCTAACGTATGCTGTATTTTCAGACGTGGAAGGTCGCCCTCATCCTGGCGGTTTGTGCGCTGGGGGTCATCTTCACGCTGCCCAATGCCTTTTCGACGCAGACGGTGGAAAGTTGGCCGGGCTTCTTGCCGAAGCATCAGGTGAGTCTCGGCCTCGATCTTCGCGGCGGCTCCTATCTGTTGCTTGAAGTCGACACCGCCTCGGTCGAACGTGACCGGCTCAACAATCTGGTCGACGAGCTTCGCACCGCGCTGATTGCGAGCCATGTCGGCTACACCAGCCTCGGCGTTGCCGGCGATCATGTTACGGTCAAGCTGACCGATGCGTCGAAATATCAGGAAGTGCACGACGCCGTCGTCAAATACGACCCTGACCTTCAGTTCACGACCGCATCCGACGGCACGATCACGCTTAAGCCCACCCAAGAAGCCGTCGAGAAGCGGCGGCAATCGGCCGTCGACCAGTCGATCGAGATCGTCCGCCGCCGCATCGACGAAACCGGCACGCGCGAAGCGACCATCCAGCGCGAAGGCGACAAGCGCATCCTCATCGAGTTGCCGGGCGTCAGCAATCCCGAGCACGTCAAGGCGCTGCTCGGCAAGACCGCGCGACTGACGTTCCAAATGGTCGATCAGAATGCGTCGGCCGACGAAGGGCGCGCGGGCCACGTGCCGCCGGGCGACGAATACTTGCCGGCGTCGGAAAACCGGCCGGGCCTGCCCACCGGTTATGTCGTCCGACGTCGCGCTCTGGTTTCAGGAGATATGCTGACAGACGCGCAGCCGACCTTCCAGGAAAACGAGCCGGTGGTGTCGTTCAAGTTCGATTCCGTCGGCGCCCGGCGCTTCGCGGAAGCGACCAAGGAAAACGTCGGAAAATTGTTCGCCATCGTGCTTGACAACAAGGTGATCAGCGCGCCGGTGATCCGCGAACCGATCCTGGGCGGGCAGGGCGTGATCAGCGGCAGTTTCACTGCGCAGTCGGCGAGCGATCTGGCGCTGCTGCTGCGCGCCGGCGCGCTGCCCGCCCCGCTGACCGTGATCGAGGAACGCAGCGTCGGCCCCGATCTCGGCGCGGATTCAATCCGTGAAGGCACGACCTCGTGCATTGTCGGCGTCATCCTGGTTGTGCTGTTCATGATCGTGTTCTACGGCCTGTTCGGAATCTTCGCCGACATCGCGCTGTTCTTCAATTTGTGCATCATGATGGCGGCGCTAACGTTGCTGGGCGCGACGCTGACGCTGCCCGGTATCGCTGGCATCGCGCTTACCCTGGGCATGGCGGTCGACGCCAACGTGCTGATCTATGAGCGCATCCGGGAAGAGGTGCGCGGCGGCCGTTCGCTGATCTCGTCGCTGCAAGCCGGCTTCGAGCGCGCCTTCGGCACCATTCTGGACAGTCACGTCACGACTCTCGTCGCTGGAGCCCTCATGTTCTGGCTCGGCTCCGGCCCGGTGAAGGGCTTCGCTGTGACGCTGAGCATCGGTGTGCTGACTTCGCTGTTCTCGGCCATCCTGGTGACGCGCCTGCAAATTGTTACCTGGCTGCGCCGCTTCAAACCCAAAGTGATTCCGATTTAGGTCCGCGCCAATGTTCCGTCCGCTCATTGTCATTCGCCGCATCCCCAACATCGATTTCATGGGGCTGCGCATGTTCGGCTTTGCGATCTCGACGGTGATGACGATCGGCTCGATCGTGCTGTTCGGCGTCAACGGCCTCAATTACGGCATCGATTTCTCCGGCGGCATCGTCATCGAAGCGCGCACGCCGCAGCCGGCGGATATTTCGTCGATGCGCACCAAGCTCGACGGCCTCGGCATCGGCCAGGTGGCGCTGCAAGGCTTCGGCGGGCCCAACGACGTGATGATCCGCGTCCAGCGCCAGCCCGGCGGCGACCAGGCGCAGGAAAATGCGGTCACCAAGGTCAAGCAGGCGCTCGGTCCTGGCGTCGACTATCGTAGCACCAACGTCGTCGGGCCGACGATCGGCGCCGAGCTGATCCGCGCCGGCACCATCGCCACGATCCTGGCGCTGGTCGCGATCGCGATCTATGTCTGGTTCCGCTTCGAATGGCAGTTCGGCATCGGCGCCATGCTGTCGACGCTGCACGACACGATCACGACGGTCGGGTTGTTCGCGCTGTTGCAGGTCGAGTTCAATCTGACCACGCTGGCGGCGATCCTGACCATCGCCGGCTACTCGATCAACGATACCGTGGTGATCTACGACCGCGTGCGCGAAACCATGCGCCGCTACAAGACGATGGATTTCTCGACGCTTATCAACAAAAGCCTCAACGAAACCCTGTCGCGCACCATCCTGACGGTCAGCACCACGGCGCTGGCGGTGTTGTCGCTGTTCTTCTTCGGCGGTCAGGTGCTGCACGGCTTCTCGATTGCGATGCTGTGGGGCATCGTCGTCGGCACTTACTCGTCGCTCTTCATCGCCGCGCCGATCCTCTATTACATCCGGCCCAAGGGTGTGCACGGCCGCGGCGGCGAACCCGCGCCGTCACCATCGGCTGCGGCCCATCCGTCACCGGGGACCAAGACCGGCGCGCCGTGACCGATGTCACGCCCCTGATCCCCGCCGTGCGCCAGGTCGTCGACAGTTACGGACGCAACGGGTTCCATGTCAGCGGCGTCGCCTACGAAGGCGCCATCCTGGTCACCGCCGACGCTACTGCCGCGTGGCCGGTCGGCTCGCTCGCCGAAATCACGCCCGATAGCCTGAGCACGTTGTTCGGCCGCGGCATCGAGATCCTGCTCTTGGGCTGCGGCCCACGCATGGTGCCGGTACCGCCGGCCCTGCGCGCCGCGCTCAAGGCCAAGGGCATCGTGGTTGACGCGATGGACACGGGCGCCGCGTGCCGCACCTACAACGTCCTGTTGGCCGAAGAACGGCGCGTCGCCGCGGCGTTGTTACCGGCATGTTAACCACCCAGCCTTGACGAAGGGGTGAAGACTCGTCAGCGTGCGGCCGCTCGTTCGCAAGGCGCAGCATCCAATAGCGCTGGAGTGTTTGTCCCCGCTCGATTTTGCCGGGAGGCAATTGCGTATGACGTCGGTGGTTGAATCTGACGCATCAACACCGGCATCGCTCGCGGCGCTGGTGCGGCAACACGACCGCGACCGTTTCGCGACCGCCATGCTCGCGCCCGAGCATCGCCGCGAAAACCTGTTCGCGCTTTACGCCTTCAATTACGAGCTCGCCAAGGTGCGCGAGAGCGTGCGCGAGCCAATGATGGGCCGCGTCCGGCTGCAATGGTGGCGCGACACGCTTGCCGAGATCGCTGCGGGTCAGCCGCCGCGGCATCACGAGGTGGCCGAGCCGCTGGCGCGCGTCATCCGCGCCCATCATCTGTCGCAATCGACGTTGACGCGCATGATTGACGCGCGCGAGCAGGATCTGCTGCCGGATCCGCCGACGACGTTCACGCAGATCGAAGACTATGCCGAAGCCACCGGCGGCGGTCTCAGTTATCTGGCGCTGCAGGCCTTGGCGGTGAAGGACAGCAAGGGCGCGGCGCCGATTGCGGCGCGCCATGTCGGCGTTGGTTACGCGCTGGCAGGAATCTTGCGCGCCACGGCGTTCAACGCTCGGTTCGGCCTCTCGCACATTCCAACAGAGCTCGATCCCGACCGGCATGCCTTAGGCGGCAAGGCGACGCCGGCCTTGTGCGACGCGGCGGCGACAATTGCCGAGGCCGCATATGCCCGGTTTGCCAAGGCACGGTCGCTCAGCTCCGATATCCCGGAGGCGGCGATGCCGGTGCTGCTGCCGACACTGGTGGCAGAGCGTTGGCTCGGGCAGATCGAACGCGCCGGCTACGACCTGTTCGCGCCGCGCATCCTGCGACTCGATCCGTGGCGTGGGCTGCGGCTGCTCCTGGCGGCGCGGCGCGGCCGGCTCTGATCCGCTTCAGGCGAGCGCCGCCGTGCAGTGCGGGCAGCGCGTCGCCTTGAGCGCGATCGTCGAAATGCAATAGGGGCATTCCTTGGTCGTGGGCGACGGCGGCGCCTGGCCCGGCGAGAATTTGGCGGTCAGCTTGTTGATTTGCTTCACCAGCAGGAACACGGCGAACGCGACGATCACGAAGTTGACGACGGTGTCGATGAACGCGCCGTAGTTGAGCGTTGCCGCGCCGGCCGTTTTGGCGGCGGCGATGGAATCGTAATGGGTGCCGGTCAGGCTGACGAACAGGCTGGAGAAATCCACCTTGCCGAGCAGCAGGCCGATCGGCGGCATGATCACGTCGCTGACCAGCGAGTTTACGATCTTGCCGAAAGCGGCGCCCATGATGAGGCCGATGGCCAGATCGACGACGTTGCCGCGCATGGCGAAATCACGGAATTCTTTGAGCATCGGGTCCCTCCACAAACTGTGCTCCGCAGCTTGGGCGAAACTGCGCCACGGCGCAATTGCCCGGAGGTCTCGATACGCAGGAGTTACGCCCGCTTGCGCTTCTTCTCGGAATTGCGCGCGAGATAGGCTTTGAGGTAGTCGCCGGTATAGCTGCCCTTGGCGGCAGCTATCTGTTCCGGCGTGCCCGATGCGACGATGCGGCCGCCGCCTGAGCCGCCTTCGGGTCCGAGATCGACGATCCAGTCGGCGGTCTTGATCACTTCCAGATTGTGCTCGATCACCAGCATGGTGTTGCCCTGGTCGACGAGCGCGTGCAGCACCTCGAGGAGTTTGCTGACGTCGGCGAAGTGCAGCCCGGTGGTCGGCTCATCGAGAATGTAGAGCGTACGGCCGGTTGCGCGCCGCGCCAATTCCTTGGCAAGCTTGACGCGCTGCGCCTCGCCGCCGGACAGCGTCGTTGCCGGTTGACCGATGTGAATATAGCCAAGACCGACGCGCTCCAGCGTCGCCAGCTTTTCGCGGATCGACGGCACCGCCGAAAAGAACGTGGCGCCTTCCTCGACGGTCATGTCGAGCACGTCGGCGATGCTCTTGCCCTTGAACTCGACTTCGAGGGTTTCGCGGTTGTAGCGCTTGCCCTTGCAAACGTCGCATTGAACGTAGACGTCGGGCAGGAAGTGCATCTCGATCTTGATGACGCCGTCGCCCTCGCACGCCTCGCAGCGTCCGCCTTTGACGTTGAAAGAAAACCGCCCGGGCCCATAGCCGCGTGCCTTGGCCTCGGG
>JBOHLR010000083.1:0-10680 GCA_050729555.1 Allostellaceae bacterium | reverse complement strand
GCCGCGCATTCACGGAGAACCCAGCGATGTATAATTTCGAATATCACAAAGCCAAATCGGTTGCGGACGCCTCGACGCAGATCGCGCAGAAGAGCGAGGCCAAGCTCGTCGCCGGCGGCATGACGCTGATCCCGACCTTGAAGCAGCGCCTCGCCAAGCCGAGCGACCTCGTCGACCTGAACGGGCTGCCTGAGCTCAAAGGCATCAAGCGCGAGGGCAACGCGGTGGTGATCGGCGCGATGACGCGACACATCGAAGTCGCGGAATCTGCCGACGTGCAGAAGGCGATCCCTGCCCTCGCCCATCTCGCGAGCCATATCGGCGACCCGGCGGTGCGCAATCGCGGCACGCTCGGCGGCTCGATCTCGAACAACGATCCGGCGGCGGATTATCCCTCGGCGCTGGTCGCGTTGAACGCCACCGTCATCACCAACAAGCGCAAGATCGCGGCCGACGAATTCTTCACGGGCATGTTCGAAACGGCATTGCAAGTCGGCGAGATCGTGACGGCGGTGAGCTTCCCGATCCCCGAGAAAGCCGCCTACATGAAGTTCCCTAATCCGGCGTCGCGCTATGCCATTGTCGGCGTGTTCGTGGCGAAGCAGAAGGACGGCGTGCGCGTCGCCGTTACCGGTGCGGCACCGTGCGTCTTCCGCCAGAAGGACATGGAAGCTGCGCTGGCCAAGAACTTCTCGGTCGACGCGATCAAATCGATCGCCCAAAAGCAGGGCGGCCTCAACGGCGACATCCACGCCAGCCCCGAATACCGCGCGCATCTCGTCGGCGTGATGGCGCGGCGGGCCGTCCAGGCGGCAGGATAAGTCTCCGCCGTTACAGTTCCGCGCGCCGACAGTAGCGAGCCGCACGGCAAAAGCGCCGCGCTAGCCAGCGTCCGCGCCGTCCTGCATGCTTTGCGGCATGGATAGCGCGCCGTCGCTCGTCATTACCTTGCTGGTTGGCTTGGCCGTCGCTTATGTCGGCGGCCTCGCCGCGCGGGCCGTTCGCCTGCCGCCGATCGTCGGCTATTTGCTGGCCGGTGTCGTCGTCGGTCCGTCGACGCCCGGCTTGGTTGCCGATCCGCACGCGGTCGAGGAATTGGCGCAGATCGGCGTCGTGCTGCTGATGTTCGGCGTCGGCTTACACTTCTCGCTCGGCGACCTGCGCACGGTGTGGCGCGTCGCCGTGCCCGGCGCGCTCCTGCAAATCGCGCTGTCCTTCGCACTCGGGTTCGGCGTCGCGCGGCTGATCGGCTTCGGCACCGAGCCGGCGGCGGCGCTGGCGATGTCTCTCGCCGTCGCCAGCACCGTCGTCGCGACGCGCGCGCTCGAAGAGCGTGGACGCTTGATGACCGACGCCGGCCGCATCGCGCTCGGCTGGCTCGTCATGCAGGACTTGGTCGTCGTCCTGGTGCTGGTCGTGCTGCCCGGCGGAAAGCCGTCGTCGTTCGTCTTCGCCGGCGCGCCCATCGCCGTCGGCGCGATCAAATTGGTCGAAGCGGCGATTTTCGTCGCCATCATACTCCCTCTCGGCCGGCGGCTCATTCCCTGGATCCTGACGCTGACCGCGCGCGACGGCTCGCGCGAGCTGTTCCGCTTGGGAGTCATTGTGTCGGCACTCGGCATCGCTTATCTCGCCGCCGCGCTGGTCGGCGTGTCGCCGGCTCTGGGTGCATTCTTCGCCGGCATTATCATCGCCGAATCCGACCTCAGCCATCAGGCGGCCGGCGAATCCGTGCCGGTGCAGCAGATTTTCACCGTGCTGTTCTTCGTGTCGGTCGGCATGCTGTTCGATCCCGGCGTGTTGCTGCGGGCGCCGCTCCAGGTGGCGGCGGTCACCGCGATGGTGATCGTCGGCAATGCGCTGATCACACTGATCGTTCTATTCGCGCTCAGCGTGGCGCCGCGCAGCGCGCTCGAAGTCGCGGCACTGCTGGCGCAAGTCGGCGAGTTCTCGTTCATCCTCAGCGGCACCGCGGCGAGCAGCGGCCTGCTGCCGGGCGACGGCCGTAGCCTGGTGCTGGCCGCGGCGTTGATCTCGATTCTGCTCCAGCCGCTGATGTTGCGCCTTGCCGGGGCGCTCGGCGCACCGTTCGAGAAGGTTGGCTTCCTGCGCGCGTGGCACGCCGGCCGGCGCGAGATCAAACGTCGCAGCGTGCTGCCCGAGCTCGTTGGCCACGCCATCGTCATCGGCCATGGCCGCGTCGGCAGCGTCATCGCCGAGTCGCTGCGCCAGCAAGGCGTGCCTTATATCGTGATCGAGCAGAATCTGCGCTTCGCCGAGCAGCTGCGGCAGGAAGGCGTGCCGGTGATTTATGGGGACGCCGCCTGGCCGGAAGTGTTCGAAGCCGCCGGACCGGATCGCGCGCGGCTGCTAGTGATCGCGGTTCCGGACAAGAGCGCGGTGCGCCGCATCCTGGCTGCCGCGCACGCGATCAACCCCAAGCTCGACGTCGTCGCCCGCACCCACAGCCGCGACGAGGCCGAGTGGCTCAAGGCTCACGGGGTCGGGCGCGTCGTCATGGGCGAAAGCCAGACCGCGAGCGAGATGGCGAATTACGCCACCGAGCGCTTTGCGCCCTGACGCATGGCAGCAATGAGGCGGGTTCCGCGGGTTGGACCCGCCCGGCGAAATCCTTTAAAAATAAGCGTTTCGCTCTCATCGCGTGGATATGATTCCGATGGCTTCCCTGCCGACCTCCGTCGCCGACGCGCTCTCGTTGCTCGCCAAGGGCCGCTATGTCGCCGATCGTAGCCTGGCGACCGCGGTCTATCTCGCGCTGTCCCTCAAGCGGCCGCTGTTCCTCGAAGGCGAAGCCGGCACCGGCAAGACCGAAGTGGCGAAGGTGCTGGCGGAACGGCTCGGCCGCAAATTGATCCGCCTACAATGTTACGAAGGGCTCGACGTCGCCAGCGCGGTCTATGAATGGAATTATTCGCGCCAGATGATCGAAATCCGCCTCGCCGAGACCGGCCAGGAAAGCAAGGGCACGGTCGAGGAAGAAATCTTCTCCGAGAAATTCCTGATCAAGCGGCCGCTGCTTCAAGCGCTCGAGCCCGACCTCGCCGGACCGCCGGTGCTGCTGATCGACGAGCTCGACCGCACCGACGAGCCGTTCGAGGCGTTCCTGCTCGAGATGCTGTCCGACTATCAGGTGTCGATCCCCGAGCTCGGCACGGTCAAAGCTGCCGCGCCGCCCATCGTCGTCATCACCTCCAACCGTACGCGCGAGATTCACGACGCGTTGAAGCGCCGCTGCTTCTATTACTGGATCGATTATCCCGACGCGGCGCGCGAACTCGAAATCCTGCGCCTCAAAGCGCCCGGCGCGCCGGCCGAGTTGTCGCGCCAAGTCGTCGCCTTCGTGCAGAAGCTGCGCACCGCCGGCGATCTCTTCAAGCAGCCGGGCATCGCCGAGACCATCGATTGGGCGCATGCGCTGTCGCAACTTGATGTGCTTGCATTGACGCCGGAAGCGATCAACGACACGCTCGGCGTGCTACTGAAGTATCAGGACGACATCGCCAAGATTCAGGGCAGTGAGGCCGAGCGCCTGCTGGCGCAAGTAAAGGCCGAGCTCGCCGCGGCGCCGTGATGGACGGCGCCACGCCATCGGCCGGCGGCGGCAATCTGGTCGCCAACATCATGTATTTCGCGCGGACGTTGCGCGCCGCCGGATTGCCGGTGGGCCCCGGCAAGGTGCTGCAAGCGGTCGAGGCGGTGCGCGCGGTCGGAATCGAAAGCCGCGAGGATTTCTACTGGACGCTGCACGCCGTGTTCGTCAACCGGCGCGACCAGCGGTTGATCTTCGACCAGGCATTCCATGTCTTCTGGCGCAATCCGAAGCTGCTCGAACGCATGCTGGGCCTGCTGCTGCCCGAGTTGCAGGCGCCGCGCCAGGACGGCGCGGAGATGAGCCGGCGGTTGGCCGAGGCGCTGCGCGCG
Source organism: Allostellaceae bacterium (assembly GCA_050729555.1). GTDB lineage: Bacteria > Pseudomonadota > Alphaproteobacteria > ATCC43930 > CGMCC-115725 > REEB95. Next base: position 6,738 of record JBOHLR010000083.1, on the reverse strand, counting down.
GGCCAGGCGGACGGCGCCGGCCGGCCGCACGACGACAAGGCGGAGTTCGACGCGGCGATGACCTTCTCGCCGCGCGAAGTCCTGCAAACCATGGACTTCGAGAAAATGTTGACCGCCGAGATGAACGCGGCGCGCGCCGCGGTCAAAAAGCTAGCGCTGGCGCTCGCCGAGAAGCCGACGCGACGCTTTGCTGCCAATCCGCGCGGCGCCCGCGTCGACATGCGCGCGACGCTGCGTGCGCAACTCCGCGCCGGCGGCTTGATCGCGCTCAAGCGCAAGGACCGCGCGACGCGATCGCCGCCTCTCGTGGTTCTCTGCGATATCTCGGGCTCGATGAGCCGCTATACGCGGATCTTCCTGCATTTCCTCCATACCGTGATCAACGACCGCGACCGCGTGCACGCGTTCCTGTTCGGCACGCGGCTCACCAACATCACGCGGCCGCTCCGCACGCGCGACGTCGACGAGGCGCTCGACAAAGTGGCGGTGGCGGTCGAGGACTGGTCGGGCGGTACGCGCATCGGTCAATGCCTGGCCGAATTCAACCACCGCTGGTCGCGCCGCGTGCTCGGCCAGGGCGCAGTCGTGCTGTTCATTTCCGACGGGCTCGACCGCGACGCCGGCGTTGGCTTGGCGCGCGAGATGGAACGCCTGCACAAATCGTGCAGCCGGCTGATCTGGCTCAATCCGCTGTTGCGTTATGCCGGCTTCGCCCCCAAATCCCTCGGCATGAAGGCGATCCTGCCGCATGTCGACGAATTCCGGCCGGTGCACAATCTCGAAAGCCTGAAAGCGGTCGTCGCGGCGCTGGCCGAAAGCGGCACACGGCGGCTCGGCGCGGCGGCGGAATGGGCGGAGATGCGAAAGGCAGGCTGATCATGGCGATGAACAGCGACGATAACGCCGACATTCTCGATCAGGCCGCTAAATGGCGCGGCCAGGGCAAAGGCGTCGCGGTTGCGACCGTGGTTTCGACCTGGGGCTCGTCGCCCCGGCCGGTCGGCGCCAAGCTGGCGGTCGATGACAGCGGGTCCTTTGTCGGATCGGTGTCCGGCGGCTGTGTCGAAGGCGCCGTGATCGAGGAAGGACTCGCGGCGATCACGGACGGCAAGCCGCGACTCCTGGATTTCGGTGTCACTAACGAGCAAGCCTGGGAGGTCGGCCTCGCCTGCGGCGGCAAGATCCAGGTTTTTGTCGAGCGCGCCGAATGAAGCTCGAACTGCTCAAGCGCGCCGTCGAGTCGACGGCCGCCGGACAGCCGGCGGCGCTGATTACTGACCTCAAGTCAGGCCTGCAAAGCCTGTCTCAAGATTCTGTTTTTGAAGGAAATCTGAAACGAAGCGAGTCGCTGGACGCGGCGGTACGGCAGGCACTCGCCGACGACCGCAGCGCGCTGGTCGATACCCCCGACGGCAAGGTTTTCATTGAGGTCTTCAACCCGCCCCTGCGGCTCATAGTCGTCGGCGCCGTCCATATCGCGCAACCGCTGGCGCGGATGGCGGCGATGGCCAGCTATGCCGTCACGGTGATCGACCCGCGCAGCGCCTTTGCCAGCGGCGAGCGGTTTCCGGGCGTCGAATTGTCGACCGAATGGCCGGACGACGCGATGGCGCGGCTCAAGCCCGACCGGCGCAGCGCCATCGTCACCCTCACCCACGATCCCAAGGTCGACGATCCCGCGTTGGCCGCGGCGCTCAAATCGCAGGCCTTCTATATCGGCGCGCTGGGCTCGAAGAAAACGCACGCCGCGCGGCTCAAGCGACTGGCCGATGCCGGTTTCAAGGATGCCGACTTCGCGCGCATTCACGGTCCGGTCGGACTCGATATCGGCGCGATCTCGCCCGCTGAGATCGCCGTTTCGATCCTGGCGCAGATCACGGCGACGCTGCGTGCCAGCCGGCTCAAGAGCCGGCAAGCGGCCTGACATGAAATTCGGCGATACGCCGCTCGAGCAGGCTGCCGGCGCCACCTTGGCGCACAATCTCAAGCTTGGCGGTCGCGCGTTCCGGAAAGGCCGGACGCTGACGGCGGACGATGTCGCGGCTTTGCGCGCCGCCGGTCTCGCGAGCGTCGTTGCCGCGCGGCTCGAACCCGGCGACGTCGGCGAAGACGAAGCCGCCAATCGCATCGCCCGAAAGCTCATCGGCGCCGGCATCACCGCCGCGCCGGCTTTCACCGGCCGCGCCAATCTGTTTGCCGAGACGGCCGGGCTGTGCCGCATCGACCGCGCCGCCGTCGACTGGCTCAATGCGATCGACGAAGCGATCACGCTGGCGACGCTCGAACCCGACACGGTGGTCGCGCCGAAACAGATGGTCGCGACGGTGAAAGTCATTCCGTTTGCCGTTGCCGGCGAGCGCCTCGCCGCCTGCGAGAAAGCGCTCGCCGAGGCGACCCAGCTGATCGCGGTGGCGCCCTTTTTCGCCAAGCGTGCGGTCCTGATCCAAACCGAGCTGCCCGGAATCAAACCCAGCGTCCTCGACAAGACGGTCGAGATCACCCGCGCGCGACTGACGGCGCTCGGCGGCGCCTTGATCGGCGAACGCCGCGTCGCCCATGACGCGGCAGCGTTGACGCCGGCGATCAAAGCCGCGCTCGCGGACGGCGCCGATCTCGTGCTGTTGGCCGGCGCCTCCGCCATTCTCGATCGCCGCGACGTCATTCCGGCCGCGGTCGAAGCCGCCGGCGGCACGATCCTACAATTCGGCATGCCGGTCGATCCGGGCAATCTGCTGCTCGTCGGCCGGATCGGCGCGATCGACGTGCTCGGCCTACCGGGCTGCGCGCGTTCGCCCCAGGTCAACGGTTTCGATTGGGTCCTGCGCCGATTGATGGCTGGCTTGCCGATCGATGCCGCCGCCGTGCGCGGCATGGGCGTCGGCGGACTTCTCGGCGAGATTCCGTCACGGCCGCTGCCGCGGGCCGACGTCGCGCACGTCACCGCTCAGACCGGTGCGCCACCACCGCGCCGGATCGCCGCTGTCGTCCTGGCGGCGGGTCGTTCGCGCCGGATGGGCACGGTCAACAAGCTGCTGATCGGCGTCGACGGCAAACCGATGGTGCGGCACGCGGTGGATGCCGCGCTCACAGCCGGCCTGACACCGGTCGTCGTCGTCACCGGACATGAGCGCGACAAGGTCGCGGCGGCGCTGTCCGGACTGCCGGTGACCCTGGTGCACAATCCGGACTATGCCGAGGGCCTGTCGACATCGCTCCGCGCCGGCCTCGGTGCCTTACCATGGGATACCGAAGGCGCGCTGATCTGCCTCGCCGACATGCCCCGGGTCAGCGCCGCCGAACTCAAGCGCCTCGCCGGCGCCTTCGATCCGCGCGAGGGCCGCGCCATCATCGTCCCGACGCGCCACGGCAAGCGCGGCAATCCGGTGCTCTGGGCGCGGCAGTTCTTTGCCGAAATGCGGGCCGTCGCCGGCGACGTCGGCGCGCGGCACCTGATCGGCGCCTATCCGGAGCTGGTCGCCGAGATCGAAATGGAAGGCGACGGCGTCCTGACCGATATCGATACACCGCAGGCCCTCGCCAAGTTGGCGGTGACCGCGAAAATCGACGCCTAAATAAGGCTTTTTCGCGGCACAACCGGCCGTCAGCGGGCGAAACGCCGCACGCAACATCAATCGGAATAAAGCGCCACGACGCCCCGTTGTCCTGCCAACAAACGGGAGCGGCGAAGTCCATGAGCACCCTGATCGGAGGCGTCACCCTCGCCAGCACGCTGTTCGGCGTCCTGGTCGGACAAATTGCGGCCGGCGCGGAATTCGCCGGCGTTGTCCTCGCCTCCTTGGTCGTGATGACCCTGCGCGCCTAGGCGGTTTGCCGGCACGTTATGACCCGAGCGGGCGCGTGCCCGCGCCGGGCCTTATCTCGAAGCCCCCCGTGACAATTCAGTGACCCGAAGTTACGCCCGGTAGTCGGCCGCAGCGGTCTGATCGCGCCGTGCCGCGCCCATGGCGTTGAACACCAGGGTCAGCACGATCGCGACAGCGAAGTTCAGAATCACCGTATAGAACGCCGTGTAACCCGGCAGCGTCCAGCCGTCGAGCACGAGCGGCCAAGTCGGCTTGAACTGAACCGCCGCGGACATCGCCGTGCCGGCGACCGTGCCGGTCGCCCAGCCGATCAGCAGCGCCCAATCGTTGAACCAGCGCGTGTAGAGACCGAGGATCACGGTCGGGAACGTCTGGATGATCCAGACGCCGCCGAGCAGCTGGAAATCGATCGCGTATGGCGTCGGCACGAACAACACGAAGACCAGCGCGCCGAACTTCACGATCAGCGATACCCATTTTGCGATCTGCGCTTCTTCCTTGTCGCTCGGATTCGAGTTGAAGAATTCGCGGTGGATGTTGCGCGTGTAGAGATTGGCCGATGCGATCGACATGATCGCCGCCGGCACCAGCGCGCCGATGCCGATCGCGGCGAACGCGATGCCGACGAACCAGGACGGGAAGCTGTGGATGAACAGCGCCGGTACGGCAAAGTTCGCCTTGTACTGCGCGAAGCCGGCGGCGAATTCAGGCATTTGCGTGACGCCCGCTGCGACGGCAAAGAATCCCAACAATGCCAACAGACCGAGCATCAGCGAATAGGCCGGCAGCAATGCCGCGTTGCGCCGGACGGCGTGGGCGCTCGATGCGCTCATCATGCCGGTCATCGAATGCGGATAGAGGAACAGCGCCATCGCCGAGCCGACGGCGAGCGTGATGTAGACGCCATAGACGCCGGTCGAATTGCCCGTCGGCGCCGCCAATAGGATCTTCGCCGGCGGTATGGCGGCGAAGATGTGGCCGAAGCCGCCGAGCTGAATCGGCACGACGATGACAGCGACGAACGCCGTCAAGTAGATCAGCGTGTCCTTGACGATGGCAATCGCGGCCGGCGCGCGGAGGCCGCTGGTATAGGTGAATGCGGCGAGAATCACGAACGCGATGATCAGCGGCAAGTCGGCGACCCAGCCGGCCCCTGAAATACCGAGACCGCCGATCACGACCTGCAAGCCGACAAGCTGCAGCGCGATATAGGGCATGGTGGCGACGATGCCCGTGACGGTGATGGCGAGCGCCAGCCAGCGATTGCCGTAGCGGCCTTTCACGAAATCGCCGGCGGTGATGTATTGATGCTTGTGCGCGACGCGCCACAGGCGCGGGAACGCGAGGAACATCAGCGGATAGATGATGATGGTGTAGGGCACCGCGAAGAACGCGATGGCGCCCGCACCGAAGGCCAGCGCCGGCACCGCGACGAACGTGTACGCCGTGTAGAGGTCGCCGCCGATCAGGAACCAGCTGACGACCGTACCGAAGCGACGGCCGCCGAGGCCCCATTCGCTCAGCAGATCGAGATCGCCCTTGCGCCAGCGCGCGGCCACGAAGCCGAGCCATGTGATGAAGCCGAACAGCAGAACGAAGACGACGAGTGCCACCCAATTGACGTCTTTCACGGCGTTCTCCCCCCCAGAACTGTTCTAAACCCGAACGGCGTCAGCGCGCCGAGCGCTAGGCCTCGGTGGCGAAATAGACGATCGCGGTCAGAACTGCGCCGATGAGAATCAGCAGCAGCTGGAACCAATAGAAGAAGGGCAGGCCGATGAAGGTGGGATCGATGCGGTTATAGAGCGGCACCCAGAGCGCAACCAAGAACAGGCCGATAAAGATCAGGTACCACCAGCTCCAACCGCCCTTTTTGGGTTGATGATTTGCCACGGCACTCCCCCCTTCTGCGACGGATTGCGCCGCCGCCTGTCGCCCGTGGTCATATTATTGGCAACGGGACGCGCGATTCTCAAGCCCTTCAACGGTGTCGGCCTTCGAGCCGTGGGATACCTGCGAATCGTAGACCTCAGGCGGCTTCCGCCGGCGCCTTACGGGCCAATCCGTCGTAGAGGTCCAGCATGCGTTCGCGCCAGGCGTGCACGACATCGTCGGTGGCGAGCAGTTCGAACGCGCTGGTGGCGCGCGCCCATTGGAAACTGCCGAAGACGATGTAATCGGCCTGTAGCGGCGACGCGCCGGCGAGAAACGGTTGGCCCTGCAAGGCGACGCGCAATGGCGACAGCTTGGCGCGGAAGGCGGGCAGATTCTTGTCGCGGTCGGCGACGATCTGTTCCAGCGTCTGACCATAGCGCTCCTCCCGCGACTGCCGGAAATAGGTTCGGTCCTTCGCATGGACGCGGTCGAAGACGTCGCGCAAGATTAGCCGCGCCATCGCCGGCTGCAGGACGGTGTCCGCCCACCCGACATAGAAGTGCGACAGCGTGCGTCCGGCGCCGCCGCCGAACAGCGACGGACGATCGGGATAGGTGTCTTCGAGGTAATTGGCGATGGCCCAAGAATCGGCGATCCACTTATCGCCGTCGACGAGCACCGGCACGCGTCCCTGCCCCGACGCCGCGATGCGATCTTTCTCGGTGAAGCGCCAGGGAACGGTCTCGACCGGCAGTCCTTTGTGCGCCAACGCAAGCTTGACGCGCCAGCAATACGGACTGAACCGGCGGTTGTCGTCGGCACCGGCGAGATCAAAGAGCTTGAGCATCGCGCTGCGTCACCAATACGGCCCGGTCGCGCCGATGCAAACCACCACCAAGCCGAGAATCAGATTGGCCAAGACAATGTAGCGGATCCGTTTGAGCTGCGCCGTGGCCGCCGGCAAGTCGCTGCCGTCGAGCGCACGCTGGAAACGCCGCCACGGCGCGAAATAGACATGACCGAACGCCAGCATCATGAC
>JBOHLR010000082.1:0-10702 GCA_050729555.1 Allostellaceae bacterium | reverse complement strand
AAATCGTCAACGTCGCCTATTACCCCGAATGGTGCGTGAATCCGCCGCCGGGCGCGAAGAGCGCCGATTGGATCGCGGGCGGCATGAAAGGGGCCAAGTGCAATTAACGTGAGCGGGCGGGCCGGAGGCGCGGCTTCCGGCCCGCACCCCGTGCATTCAGAGCCTGCATGCTCACCTTTGTCGCCATCGGCGTTGACGGTCTTGTCTATGCATCCTGGCTGTTTCTCGTCGCCGTCGGCCTGACTCTCGTCCTCGGCGTCATGCGCGTGCTCAATGTCGCGCATGGCAGCTTCTATTCGTTTGGCGCCTATGCCGCGGCCTGGGGCGTCGGCATCTATTTCACCCACGGCTGGCCGGACGCCGGCGGCTATTTCGTCCTCGCCGGCGCCGCCATCGTCGTCGGTGTGGTTCTGGGGTTGCTGATCGAGCGCGGCTTGCTGCGCTGGCTCTACGATCGCGACGAAGTCGTGATCGTTCTCGTCACATACGCCGTTCTGCTGATCCTGGAGGATTCGGTGCTGTTGATCTGGGGCACCGATCCGTATTTCGCCTATCAGCCGAGCGCCCTGTTGGGCAACACCGACATCGCCGGCCTGCCCTTCCCCAACTACAACCTGATGCTGATCGCGCTCGCGGTGCTGATCGGCGGCATCCTGTGGTGGGTGCTCAATCACACTCACCGCGGCAAGTTTCTCCAGGCGGTGATCCACGACCGCGAGATGAGCGTGTTCCTGGGCATCAACGTCGCCCGGCTGTTCACTGTCACGTTCGTCATCGGCGCGATCCTTGGCACGCTTGGCGGCGCGGTGACCGCGCCGGTCATTTCGGTTTCGCCGGGCATCGGCATCGAGGTGATCGTCCTCGCCTTCGCCGTCGTCGTCATTGGCGGCATGGGCAGCATCGCCGGCGCCGTCATCGGCTCGCTGCTCGTCGGCTTGGCGCACGCGGCCGCGGTCCACCTGCTACCATCGGTCGAGCTGTTCGTGATCTACGGCGTCATGACGCTGGTGCTTGCGTTCCGGCCGCGTGGCCTGTTCGGACCGGCACAATTGCGGCGGATCTGAGCGATGACGGCCGATCGCACCATCATCGGACTCTGCGTCGTCGCGGTGGCATTGGCCGTCGCCGGCTTTTTCGTTCCGGCCTGGATGGTGTTCATCGGCGTCATCAGCCTGGCCAAGGGGCTCGTCGTGCTCGGATTGATGGTGCTGTGGCGCACCGGCCTGGTGTCGTTCGGCCAGTCGCTTTATTACGCGCTCGGCGCCTATGCCGTCGGCCTCGCGCACCTTTATTGGGGCCTGACCGATGCCTTCGTCGGCGTGCTGTTGGGCGTGGCGGTGGCCGGCTTCGTCGCGTTCGTGATTGGCTTTCTTTTGGCGCGCTATCGCGACCTGTTCTTCGCCATGCTGAGTCTGGCCTTCGCCATGATCCTTTATGGCGTTCTGGTCAAAAGCGAAGCGCTCGGCAGCACCGACGGCTTCGTCATCTCGGTGCCGACCTTCGTCGGCTATAAGCCCGGCGCCGATACGGCACAGACGATCTTGCTCGCCTTCACCGCCGCTATCGTCCTGGCCTCCGCCTACCTCATCGACCGCTATCAGAAATCGACCGCCGGGCATCTCACCACCGCGATCCGCGACAACGAAATCCGCGTCGAATATCTCGGATTTTCGGTGCGTCAGGCCATCCATGTGAAATACGTGCTCGCCGGCATGCTCGGCGGCGCCGGCGGCGCGCTGGTGGCGATGGCGGTCGGCCACATCGATCCCGACATGGCCTATTGGACGACGGCCGGCGAGTTCGTTTTCGTCGCGATCCTCAGCGGCACCGCGAGCGTCGCCGCGCCGTTCTTCGGCTCGATCATCTTCGAAGTCCTGCGCAGCTACGCGATGCAGTATGCGGCGCACGTCTGGCACATGGTGCTGGGCGTGGCGCTGTTGCTGATCATCATGTTCCTGCCCGACGGATTGTGGTCGCTGTTCCGCAGGCGGGCGCGGGCGCACTGACGTGGAGCCGATCCTCGACGTTCAGGGTCTGGACAAGAGATTCGGCTCGGTCATTGCCGCCGCCGACATCAGCGTCGCGGTCGCGCGCGACGAGATCGTCGGCATCATCGGCGCCAATGGTGCCGGCAAGACCACGTTCGTCAACATGGTCACCGGCTACATCAAGCCCAGCCGCGGCACCATCCGCTTCGGCGGCCGCGACATCACCGGCCTGCCGCCGCGCAGCATCATCAATGCCGGCATCTCGCGCTCGTTCCAAGTGCCGCAGCTGTTCGCGACCGCGACCGCCTTCGACAACGTGCTGATCGCGCTCGGCATCGCCCAGGACGGCCGGTTCCCGGTGTGGCGGCCGCTGCGGCGCGCCGATCTGGTCGAATCCGCGACGCAAATTCTGGAGCGCTTCGGCATCGTCGGCCATCGCCATCAGCTCGCCGGCAAGGTCTCGCAAGGCGTGCGCAAGCTGATCGACATCGCGATGGCGACCGTGCACCGGCCGCAGCTTCTGCTGCTCGACGAACCGACCAGCGGCGTCAGCGTCGAGGAGAAATTCGCGATCATGGACGTGGTCGTCGCGGCGCTGCGCGAGCAGAGGGTCACTATCCTGTTCGTCGAGCACGACATGGAGATCGTCGCGCGGTTCGCGACCCGCCTGCTCGCCTTTTACGAAGGCACCATCGTCGCCGACGACGTGCCGCAGCGCGTCATCGCTGATCCGCAAGTCCGCCGCTATATCATCGGCGAGCGCTATCGCCACGGCGCGCACGCATGAAGGAGCAGCGCGATACGGCGCTCGCCGTCGCCGGCCTCAACGTCGATATCGGTCCGGCGACCATCCTGCGTGGCGTGACGCTCGCCGTGCCGGCGCGCAAGATGTGCGGTCTGGTGGGACGCAACGGCGCCGGCAAGACCACCTTCATGCGCGCGGTGATGGGGCTGATTCCGGCGCGCGACGGCGCGATCCACTTCGACGGACGCGATCTGCGCGCGATGCCCGCCTTCGCGCGCGCACATGTCGGCATCGGCTATCTGCCCGAAGACCGCCGTTTGATGCCGCATCTGAACGCCGAAGAGAACATCCTGCTGCCGGCATGGATCACGCATGCGGCGGAAGCGTCCGAACGCCTGCGGTGGATTTACGAGTTGATGCCCGAGGTCGCCGCCAACGCCAAGCGCCCGGCGAACCAGCTCAGCGGCGGCCAACAGAAGATGCTCGCGCTGGCGCGGGCGTTGATGTACGGCACCAGGCTGCTGCTGCTCGACGAACCCTTTGAAGGACTGGCGCCGGTCGTCGCGCAGCGCTTCGGCGACATTCTGTTGAAGCTCAAGGAGACCGGGCTTTCCGTGCTGATTGCGGAATCGAGCGAGATCCATGCCAAGGATCTATTCGACCGGGTCTTCGCCATCGAGCGCGGCGTGGTCTCGCCGGCCGGCTCATAGACGGAAAAGCATCATGTCCGACACGCCGCAGTACGAAATCCACGCCATCCGCTATGCGCGGCACGACCGCCGTGCCAGCGAGAATTTCCTCGGTGGCGATCCGCACAACGGGCCGATGCCGATCGACTATTACGTCTGGACGGTGAGCGGCGGCGGCCGGACCTTCGTCGTCGACACCGGCTTCGGCGCGGCGCAGGCGCGCCAACGCGGCCGGGAGCTGCTGCGTTCGCCCGCCGACGGGCTCAAGAGCCTCGGCATCGATCCGGCGCGGGTCGATGACGTGATCATCACCCACATGCATTACGATCATGCGGGCAATCTCGACCTGTTTCCGAACGCGACCTTCCACATCCAGGACCGCGAGATGCAGTTCGTCACCGGCCGCTGCATGTGCCACGAGACCATTCGCGGCGGCTTCGAAGCCGATGACGTCGTCGGTATGGTGCGGCGGCTCTTTGCGGGACGAGTGCAATTTCACGATGGCGCTGAGGAGATCGCGCCGGGCTTGTGGCTGCATTTCATCGGCGGCCACACCATGGGCTTGCAGTCGCTGCGAGCGATGACGCGGCGCGGCTGGGTGGTGTTGGCGTCCGATGCGGCGCACCTCTATGCCCATCTCGAGCAAGGCCGCGTCTTTCCGATCGTCTATAACGTCGCCGACATGCTCGAAGGCCATCGGACGCTGCAAAAGTTGGCGAGCTCGCCGCGGCATATCGTTCCCGGTCACGATCCTCTCGTGATGGACCGCTACCCCGCATCGAGCCGGGCGCTCGACGGCGTCGCCGTACGGCTCGACGCCGATCCGATCGCCTAAACCTTGGGCTTTTTTGGCGGCAGCCTGGCGAGATAACGGCCAACCGCGGTGTGATCGGCGGCTTCGGTCAAGTCGCGCGCCGCCGCATCCCACAGATCGGCGACAGCATCGGCCAACGGCGACGGCACGCCGACGGCATGCGCCAGATCGTCGGCGGTGCGCACGTCCTTGGCCATCAGGCGCAGCGGAAAGCCGGCGTCGAATTTCTCCGACAGGATGAACTGCTTGAGCTTGACCTCGGTGGTGTTGTTGCGGCCGCTCGAGGCATTGAGAATGTCGGTCATCAGCGCCGGATCGAGGCCGAAGCGACGGCCGATCGCGATGGCTTCGACGGCGGCGACCAGGCCGGCAGCCGAGACGTAATTGTTGAGCGCCTTGATCGCGTGGCCCGAGCCGAGCGCGCCGGTGCGGAAGATGGCGCGGCCCATCGTCTTCAGCACGGGCTCGATGCGATCGAGGGTCGCGGCGTCGCCGCCGGCCATGATCGCCAGCGAGCCGTCGACCGCGCGCCGGACGCCGCCCGAGACGGGCGCATCGGCGAATTCGAAGCCGGCGCGCAGCAGCTCGTCGCCGAGCGTCCGCGTGCCGACCGGATCGGACGAGCTCATATCGACGATGATGCAGCCCGGCGGCAAATGCGGCCGCATCGCCTGCACGACGTCGCGCACGATCTTGCCGTTGGGCAGGATGGCGATGACGAGTTCAGCATTGGACACCGCCGCTGCCAGCGTGTCCGCCACCGCGCCGCCGGCCGTCCCAAATCGTTGCCGCGCCGGCGCGGCCGCATCGAACCCCGTCACGCGATAGCCGGCGCGTATGAGACAGGCGCCCATCGGCACGCCCATGTTGCCGAGCCCGATCAGCGCGATCCGCGCCGGCGGCGCAAACGCTGGTTTTGTCGTCATCCCTCGCCTCCCGCGTTCAATCGCGGCCAAGCCATGCGTGGAATGCCCACAAGCCGAGCACCAGCAAGCCGCTGATCACCGGCACCGAAATCGCTACCGCCAGCGGCTCGTCGACGGTGAAGCCGAGCACCGCCGCACCATGCGCGACGTCGCCGACCAGGCCAGCGCCGTAATAGGTGATCGCCGCGATCGAGAAGAACTCGACGGTCTGTTGCAGCCGCAGCTGCAAGCGGGCGCGGCGGTTCATCGACAGCAGCAGGTCGCGGTTTTGCGCCGCCAACGTGACGTCGATGCGCGTGCGCAGCATGTCGCTGGCGCGGGCGACGCGCTCGGACAGCGATTCGAGCCGCCGCTCCATGGTCTCGCAGGTGCGCATCGCGGGCGACAGGCGGCGCTCCATGAATTCGCCGACCGTCTGGCGGCCCTCTATACGGCGTTCGCGCAATTCTTCGATGCGCTTCTGCACCAACATGTAATAGGCGCGCGCAGCGCCGAAGCGATAGGCCGTGCCCGCGCCGATCGTCGCCAGCTCGGCCGACAGGACCAGCAGCCGCTTGAGCAACGCCTGTTCGTCTTCGAGCGCGTCGGCGCCGGTGGTGGCTTCGGCAATGCCGGCGAGGTGGCGCTCGATCGCGGTCACCGCCGGACTGATTTCGCGCGCCAGCGGTAGCGCCAGCAGCGCCATCATGGTGTAGGTCTCGATCTCGAGCAGGCGCTGCACCAGGCGGCCGGCCTGGCGCGGCGAGGTCATGGTGCCGTTGTGCGCGATCATGCGCACAAAATGATCGCGGTCGGGCCGCAGATCGGTCCATAACTGCGCCAAACCCCCGGCCGCGAAACCGCCGACGATATTGCCGCCTTCGAACAGCTCGGCGACCGTGGCCGGCGCCGGCGGCTCGCCTTCGCCCAGCGCCATCTGCACCGCGGCGACGACCTGGCCGGGCAGTTTGGCGATCCAATCGTACGGCAACGGCAACGCGCGAACCGGCGGGAACAGCTCGCCGCCGTGCCACGGCAGTACGAAGGTATAGGTCGCGAATTCGGCGTGCCGTTCCCAGGTCAGGCGGAAGCCGTCGCATTCGAGCTGAACATGCGATTCGGCGGCCGATGGTACGGGCGCGCGATGCACGGCGCAGAACTGCGCCAAAGCGGCGCGTTCGAGGGCGCTGTCGCCGCCGGTGAGCGCCAAGTGGATGATTCGCGCCGGGGCCGCGACGACGCCATAGGGCCGCGCGTGCAGCTCCCGGGCTAATGCGTCGAATTGCGGATGAAGCGCGGGGCCGCCGGCGAAGGCGGCCCCGGTGGATTGGACAGGAGGCTGGCTCATCGGCCGGCAGCATAGCGCAAACTACGCGCGGTCGAGCGTCTGACGGATGGCGCGGGCGAGCTCGTCCGGGCGGAAGGGCTTCTGCAACAGATTGAAATCGGTGCCGGCGATCTGCGGCGACGCGACCGCATAGCCCGACGTCAGCAGCACCTTGAGCCCGGGCTTGATCTGCCGGATGCGCCGCGCCAGCTCGTCGCCGAGCATACCGAACGGCATCGAATAGTCGCTGAACAGCAAATCCAGCCGCGGTTCGCGCTCGGCCACGGCCAACGCCGCCGGTGCGTTGGCGGCGGTCAGCACGCGATAGCCGAGGGCGCGCAGATTGTCCGCAACCATTGCGCGCAATTCGGCGTCGTCCTCGACCACCAGTACGATCTCGGCCTTGGCCGCCGCGGTCCGCACCGCCGCCTCGGCATTCTCGGCCGGCATCTCGTCGGCGCGCGGCAGACAAAGCCGAACCGTGGTGCCGATGCCAGGCTCGGAACTGAGCTCGATATGGCCGCCCGATTGCTTGACGAAGCCATACACCTGCGACAGGCCGAGGCCGCTGCCTTTGCCGATTTCCTTGGTGGTGTAGAACGGCTCGAACGCGCGCTCGACCACCTCAGGCGGCATCCCGCGTCCGGTGTCGTTGACCGTCACGCGTACGTAACGGCCGGCTGCGACGCCGATGGCGGCGTCGAGCTCCACGCTGTCGGTTTCGATCGAGACCCGCCCGCCGCCTTCCGGCATGGCGTCGCGCGCATTCACCACGAGATTGAGCAGCGCCGCCTGGAACTGCGCCGGGTCGACGCGACAGGGATCGACGGTCGGGCTGAGCAGAAACTGGACCTGGACGTGGTCGCCGGCGGCGCCGCACAGCAGGTCGCCGAAATCCTTGATGACGCGGTTGAGGTTGACGGTCTCGGGCCGCAGCGACTGGCGCCGCGCGAAGGAAAGTAGCGACTGGGTCAGGCGCGCGCCGCGCTCGGCGCCGCGCATGGCCGCCTGAATAAGCCGCCGCGCTGGGTCGGCCGGCACCAGACGCTCGAGTTGCTCGAGGCTGCCGAGGATGACGGTCAAAAGATTGTTGAAGTCGTGCGCGACGCCGCCGGTGAGCTGGCCGATCGCCTCCATTTTCTGCGCCTGCCGATACTGTTCCTCGAGGTCCGCGCGGCGTTCGATTTCGTCCGCCATCTGCCGCGTGCGACGGAGCGCGATCATCGTTGCCGCGATCAGCGACAGCGTCACCGGTATGCCATAGACCAGATAGCTGGCCATATAACGCGCCCAGGCTGCGACGATCGCCGACCAGTCCTTGCTGGCGACGACATAGATCGGAAAATTGCCGACGCGCTCGTAAGCGAACATGCGCTCAGTGCCGTCGGAATCCGCATCGCCGGCGAAACTGCCAAACACCGGATCGCCGTGGAGCGCCTGCATCAGTGGGCTGTCGGCAGCCAAGCGCATCGGCCCGTCCGGCGGCGGATCGCGCGCCAGCAACACGCCGTCGGCGCGTACCAGGCTGGTGCGGGAATCGCGCTCCTCGGCGAGCGCCGCATAGAACCGGGCGAAGTAGGCCGGGTTCATGACGATTTCGATCAAGCCGCCCAGCGCCGCGCGGTCGGGCTTCGGGCGGGCGACGACGAATTCGAATTGCCCGTCCAGCGCATTGCGCGCGACCGGCGAAATCAGCAGCGTTTCCGTGCCCTGACGGTCGGCGCGGAAATCGGGTTGCGGCCCGGCGACCACGGCGCGAACCGGAAACTGGCCGTCGGTTGCGACGACGCGGCCGTCCGGCGCGACCAGCCGGATTTCCGCCGCCTGCGGCAGGCTCGCCTTGATCTGTTTGAGAAATTGACTGAGCTCGGGCGACTGGGCGATCTGCTGCCAGCTCATCGTCGCGGTGTCGTCGGCGATGCGGTCGGCGGCGAAGGCGTCAGTCTGGAAGACGGTCTGCGCCTGCTGCGCGGCGACGTCCGCCAGGCGGCGGATGCGCTCCTGCGCGTCGGCGATGGTCGACCGGTAATTCAGCCAGGCGGCGCCGGTAAATAGCAGGATCGGCGTGGCGATGGCCGCCGCCAACAGCACCCGCAACGGCCGAATGGCGTCCCGGGCGGTCGATCGAGCGCGTTCTGCCAACCGCAGCCTCCCCTTTCGGCGCGGCAAGCCGCCGCGCCGGCGCATACCCGAGGCGGGATATTAGCGGGAACCGCCGCAAAGAAAAATGGGCCGCGCTTTGCGGCGCGGCCCAAGTTCAGGGAGGAAAAGCCCGAAGGACTTGCGGCGGGACCGGAGTCCCAATCCGCATGGTGGTTATACGGCGCAAATTCTCAACAAATTATTAAGTCGCGTCGATCCCTTAAGGTTGCATGGCTAATCACGCGCCGATGCGGTCGAAATAGTCGCCGATCGAGCGCGTCAGGGCGCGCGCCACTTCCGTGCGGTACGGCGGCCGGCGCAGATCGAGTTCTTCGGTGCGGTTCGACAGGCAACCGATCTCGACCAAGGCCGACGGTATGTCCGGCGCCTTGAGCACCGCGAACCCCGCCGAGCGATGACTGTTGGTCAGCATCACCACGTGCCGGCCGAGCTCGTTAACCACGTCTTGCGCGAAATGGATGGACAGATTGTTGGTCTGGCGGCGCGCCAGATCGATGAGGATGCCGTTGACCTGGGGATCGTGCGTGTCGAGCTTGACGCCGCCGACCAAGTCGGCGCGGTTCTCGCTGGCGGCGAGCATCGCCGCTTCGCGGTCCGATGCCTGTTCCGACAGCGTATAGACCGACGCGCCGCGCGCGCCGCGTTCCGGCAGTGCGTCGGCATGCACCGAAAGGAACAGGTCGGCGCCGGCAGCACGCGCCCGCGCGACGCGGCCTTCGAGCGAAATGAATTCGTCGTTGCGGCGCGTCAGCTGGACGCGATAGC
Organism: Allostellaceae bacterium; assembly: GCA_050729555.1. Taxonomy (GTDB): domain Bacteria; phylum Pseudomonadota; class Alphaproteobacteria; order ATCC43930; family CGMCC-115725; genus REEB95. The sequence continues at coordinate 1,306 of JBOHLR010000082.1, read as the reverse complement.
GCCGCGTTGCCGTCAGTTGCTGCGCCAGTTCCTGCACGGTCGGCAGTGCGATGTTCTTTTCATACGTGCCGATGACGCCGATGGCGCCCGGGTCGACGCCGCCATGGCCGGCGTCGAGCACGATCAACGGCAAGCTCGACGGCGCGGACGTCGCCGCCAGAGCGCGCTGAATCCGCGTCACGCTGACGCCAGCGGCGAGCGCGGCGACGAACTGGTTAAAGCGGCGGCGGTCGATGGTTACGCGCGACAAGGCCGAATCCCTTCGCTTGACAGCGATTCCCATAGGGACGTTCAAGCACTTGGCGGTGAAAATTAGGTTAAAGCTTAGGAGATGTCCATATCTATCTGAATAGATGGACGATTTTTAATTCCTAGCGACGCACGTCGACGACCAGTCGGCCGCGAATGCCGCCTTTTAAGATGGTCGGCGCCAGGCCCGGCAGATCGGCCAGCCGCGCGGTTTCCGTCATGGCGTCGAGCTTATCGAGCGGCAGGTCGCGCGCCAACCGGGCCCAGGCGGCCTGGCGCTGCGGCAGTGGACACATCACGGAATCGATGCCGATCAGGCGCACGCCGCGCAGCAGGAACGGAATAACCGTCGCCGGCAGGTCGCTGCCGCCGGCGAGTCCGCAGGACGCGGCCGCGGCGCGGTATTTGAGCTGGGTCAGCGCGGTCGCCAGGGTCGTGCTGCCGACGCTGTCGATGCAGCCGGCCCAGCGCTCGCTGTCGAGCGGCCGCGCCGGCGGCTTGGCGAGCTCGCCGCGGTCGATCAGCACGCTGGCGCCGAGCGATTTCAGATAGTCGTGCGTTGCCGGCCGGCCGGTCGATGCGGCGACGGCGTGACCGAGCTTCGCCAGGATCGCGACGGCGACACTGCCCAAGCCGCCGGCGGCGCCGGTCACCAGCACCTCGCCCGCGCCGGACGTCAAGCCGTTGTCCTCGAGCGCCATCACCGCCAGCATCGCGGTGAAGCCGGCGGTGCCGATCGCCATCGCCTGTTTGGTACTGAGGCTAGCCGGCAAGCGCACGAGCTGGCTCGCCCTGACGCGCGCCTTCTGCGCATAGCCGCCCCAGCTGCTCTCGCCGACGCGCCAGCCGGTGAGCACGACCTTGTCGCCAGGCTTCCAGTCCGCCGACGTCGAGCTTTCGACCGTGCCGGCGAAATCGACGCCCGGCACGTGCGGATATTTGCGCACCAGCTTGCCGATCCCTTGCAGGATCATGCCGTCCTTGTAATTGAGGGTCGAATATTCGACCGCGACGGTGACCTCGCCGGGCGGCAGATCGCTGTCCGGCAGCAAGGCGA
>JBOHLR010000081.1:0-10714 GCA_050729555.1 Allostellaceae bacterium | reverse complement strand
CGCATGATCAGCGCGCGGCGCGGTTGGCGCGCTCGGCTGGGCCTAGTCCGCCCACAGGCGGCACCACAAAAAGGCATCTATCTCCATGGCGGCGTCGGCCGCGGCAAGACCATGCTGATGAACATATTCTTCGGATCGGTCAGCTTGGCCGCGAAACGGCGCACGCATTTCTACGCCTTCATGGCCGACGTGCATGATCGCATTCATGCGTTGCAGGCGGGCAAGGACGACCCGATCCGGCAGATCGCCGCATCGTTCGCCAAAGACTCGGTGCTGCTCTGCTTCGACGAGTTTCACGTGACCGACATCGCCGACGCCATGATCCTCGGGCGTCTGTTCGAGGTGCTGCTCGACCTTGGCGTCGTCGTCGTCGCCACGTCGAACCGTGCGCCCGACGAGTTGTATGAGGGCGGTTTGCAGCGCGAGCGCTTTCTGCCGTTCATTGCGTTGATCGAGAGCCGGCTCGAGATCGTCCCGCTCGACAGCGGACACGATTACCGCATGGCCCGTCTGATCGGCCGTCAGACCTATTTCACGCCGGCCAACGATCGCGCCTACCGGGCGCTCGAGCGTGCCTTCATGGCTTTGACCGACAACGCGTCGGCCCATGCTCAGACACTCACCGTGCTAGGCCACAAGCTGATTGTGCCGCGCGCCGCGCGCCGCGTCGCCTGGTTCAGTTTCGCAGAACTATGCAGCGGTACGCTCGGCCCGGCCGACTATCTCGAACTGTGCCGGCGCTATCACACATTTGTCATCGACGGCGTGCCACTGTTAGACTCGACGCGCCGCGACGAGGCCAAACGCTTCAACACTTTCATCGACACGCTTTACGATGCGCATGGCCGCATCGTGATGTCCGCGGACGTGCCGCCGGATCGGCTTTATACGGAAGGCGACGGCGCGTTCGAATTCCAGCGCACGGCGTCACGCCTGCACGAGATGCAAAGCCAGGAATATATCGCCGCGGTCCCGGGTTAATCGGTTGTAACCGTCGTCCCCTTGCCGCAGAGGCGAAATCGCGCTAAACCCGCGACGTTCTGCGCTCTCCGCGCGGCCCGCATTTCCCAAAAAAGAGGTCTTCGATGGCACGCAACAAGATCGCGCTGGTTGGAGCCGGCCAGATCGGCGGCACGCTCGCCTTGCTCGCCGGTTTGAAGCAGCTCGGCGACGTCGTCCTTTGCGACATCGTCGAGGGCGTGCCGCAGGGCAAGGCGCTCGACCTGGTCGCGGCGACGCCGGTCGAAGGCTTCGACGCCAAATATGCCGGCAGCAACGACTATGCTATGATCGCCGGCGCCGACGTGGTGATCGTCACCGCCGGCGTGCCGCGCAAGCCGGGAATGAGCCGCGACGATCTGATCGGCATCAACGCCAAGGTGATGCGCCACGTGGGCGCCGCGATCAAAGCACATGCCGCCAACGCGTTCGTCATTTGCATCACCAATCCGCTCGACGTGATGGTTTGGGTTTTGCGCGAAGCCTGCGGCCTGCCGCATCACAAGGTCGTCGGCATGGCCGGCGTGCTTGACAGCGCGCGCTTCCGCTATTTCCTCGCCGACGAGTTCAAGGTCTCGGTCGAGGACGTCAGCGCCTTCGTCCTCGGCGGCCACGGCGACAGCATGGTGCCCCTGGCGCGCTATTCAGCGGTCGCCGGCATTCCGTTGCCGGACTTGGTCAAGATGGGTTGGACGACGCAGGACCGCATCGACAAGATCGTGCAACGCACGCGTGACGGCGGCGGCGAGATCGTCAACCTGCTGAAGACCGGCTCGGCGTTCTATGCGCCGGCGGCGTCGGCGATCGCCATGGCGGAATCCTACCTGCGCGACAAGAAACGCGTGCTGCCATGTGCCGTATGGCTCGACGGTCCGTACGGCGTCAAAGGCGTCTATGTCGGCGTGCCGGTCGTACTCGGCGCCAAGGGTGTCGAGCGCGTCGTCGAGATCGCGCTCAATGCCGACGAGAAGGCGGCGTTCGATAAGTCCGTCAGCGCCGTCAAAACCTTGCTCGAAGCCACGAAGAAGCTCCTCGCCGAGACGAAATCCTAGGCTAACGCCTTGCAAAGTCACGTCAATTCCCGCCCCACTGGTTCATGGCAGCCATGAGCGGCGCAACGCTGGGCAGCGCCCGCTCGTCATCTTATTTAAGGCTTGAGCCGGTAAAACGGAGGCGGACCACCTTTTTCTGCCGCCGAATGCCTGCCGGACGAATTTGAAAACCATGCCGCCCCTTGCGAACGACACTTTCCTGACCGGCCAAAACGCGGCGTTCATCGCCGAACTCTACGGACGGTTTCTGGCCGATCCGCAGTCAGTGGATACGAGTTGGCAAAAATTCTTCGCCGAGCTCGGCGAGGAGCCGAAAGTCTTCCTGAAGGAGATGGACGGTCCAGGCTGGGGCACGAAGCGCCCGACGATGCTGGGCAACGGCCATCTGGCGGAAGCCGCCGTGCCGGCCGCGGCTGCGATCACGGCACTGCCCGCCGACGTGCATCAGGCGGCGCTCGATTCGATCCGCGCGATGAATTTCATCCGCAGCTACCGCGTGCGTGGCCACCTGATCGCCGACCTCGATCCCCTCGGCCTCGATCGCCGCACCTATCACCCCGACCTCGATCCCGCGACCTTCGGTTTCACCGAGGCGGACTACGACCGACCGATCTTCGTCAACAGCATGCTCGGTTTCGAAACCGCGACGATCCGCGAACTCCTGGTGGCGTTGCGCGCGACCTATTGCGGCCATGTCGGCGTCGAGTACATGCACATCCAGGAGCTCGAGCAGCGCCAGTGGATCCAGGCGCGCATCGAAGTGCCGCGCAATCAGACCGAATTCACCGAGCGCGGCAAGCGGACGATCTACGAGCGGCTGGTCGAGGCCGAGTTCCTGGAGCGCTTCCTGGACAAACGCTACACCGGAACCAAGCGGTTCGGCATCGAGGGCGCCGAGGCGCTGATCCCGGCACTCGAGCAGATTCTAAAGCGCGGCGGCCAGCTCGGCATGAAGGAGCTGGTCATCGGCATGCCGCATCGCGGCCGGCTCAACGTGCTGACCAACATGATGGCCAAGCCCTATGCCGCCTTGTTCTCGGAATTCCAGGGCAACTCCGCCAATCCCGAAGACGTGCAGGGCTCCGGCGACGTCAAATATCACCTCGGCACGTCGTCCGACCGTGATTTCGACGGTAACGTCGTGCATCTGTCGCTCACCGCTAATCCGTCGCATCTCGAGGCAGTCAATCCGGTGACGCTCGGCAAGGTGCGCGCCAAGCAGCGGCAGCGCGCCGATCAGTCGCGCGACGAAGTCGTCGGCTTGCTGATGCACGGCGATGCCGCTTTCGCCGGCCAGGGTTTGGTCGCCGAGACGCTCGAGCTCAGCGAGCTCAGGGGCTATCGCAGCGGCGGCACGATCCACGTCATCGTCAACAACCAGATCGGCTTCACCACCAGCCCGGCTCAGGCGCGTTCGGGCCCTTATCCATCGGACGTCGCCAAGACCATCCAGGCGCCGATCTTTCATGTTAACGGCGACGATCCCGAAGCCGTCGTGCATGTCGCACGCATCGCCACCGAATTCCGCCACCGCTTCAAGAAAGACGTGGTGGTCGACATGTTCTGCTATCGCCGCCACGGCCATAACGAGACCGACGAGCCGGCGTTCACGCAGCCGCTGATGTACCGGACGATCGGGGCGCACCCGACCACGCGCGAGATCTATCGCCAGCGGCTGATCGACGAAGGCCTGCTCGGCGCCGCCGACGCCGACACGATCGAACGGGCGTTCATGGCACGGCTCGAAGGCGAATTCGAAGCGGCCAAGAGCTATCGGCCTAACAAGGCGGATTGGCTCGAAGGCGAGTGGAAAGGCTTTACCACCGCCAGCAGCGACGACCGCCGCGGCGTGACCGCGGTCGACCTGGCGTTGCTCAAGGATGTCGGCGCCGCTTTGACGCGCGTGCCGCAGGGATTCAACCTCAACCGCAAGATCGCGCGCCAGCTCGACGCCAAGCGCGATACGATCGACACGGGCGAGGGCATCGATTGGGCCACCGCCGAGGCGCTGGCTTTCGGCACGCTCTTGTCTGAAAACACGTGTGTCCGCCTGTCCGGTCAGGATTCCGGCCGTGGCACCTTCTCGCAGCGCCACGCCGTCTTCTACGATCAGGAGACCGAGGAGCGCTACGTGCCGCTCAACCACATCCGCGACGGCCAGGCGCAATTCGAGGTCATCGACAGCCCGCTCTCCGAGGCCGCGGTCCTGGGTTTCGAGTACGGCTACAGCCTGGCCGATCCGCGCTCGCTGGTGCTCTGGGAGGGCCAGTTCGGCGACTTCGCCAACGGCGCCCAGGTCATCATCGACCAGTTCATCGCCTCGGGCGAGGCTAAATGGCTGCGCATGTCCGGCGTCGTGCTATTGCTGCCGCACGGTTACGAAGGGCAGGGACCGGAACATTCGTCCGGCCGGCTTGAGCGTTTCTTGCAGCTGTGCGGCGAGGACAATATCCAGGTGTGCAATCTGACCACGGCCGCCAACTATTTCCACGTGCTTCGCCGGCAGGTGCGGCGCAATTTCCGCAAGCCGCTCGTGGTGATGACGCCCAAATCGCTGCTGCGCAATCCCGCGGTCGCCGCCAAGCTGGCGGATATGGGGCCGGAAACGTCGTTCCACCGCGTCTTCGGCGAGACCGACGAGCTCGCCGCCGATGCCCAGGTGCGCCGCACGCTGTTGTGCAGCGGCAAGGTCTATTTCGACCTGCTGCACGCCAGGCGTGAGCGCAAGATCGATGATGTCGCCATCTTGCGGGTGGAGCAGCTCTACCCGTTCCCGGTCAAGCCGCTGGCCGAAGAGGCGATGCGCTATCGCAATGCCGAATTCGTCTGGGTCCAGGAAGAGCCCGAAAACATGGGCGCGTGGAGCTTTGTCGACCGGCGCCTGGAAAAAACGCTAAGCTCGCTCGATATGAGGGCGAAGCGCGCGCGCTATGTCGGTCGTCCCGAGGCGGCCGCGACCGCGACCGGCCTGTTGAAGCGCCACAACACCGAGCAGGCGCGGCTGGTCGACGAAGCGCTCGCGCCCTGACCGCAGGAGAGTCATGGCGACCGACATCATCGTTCCGCCGCTCGGCGAATCCGTTACCGAAGCCACGGTCGCGCGTTGGCTCAAGCAGCCCGGCGATTCGGTCGCGGTCGACGATCCGTTGGTCGAGCTCGAAACCGACAAAGTGACGCTTGAGGTCAACGCGCCCGCCGCCGGCACCTTGGCCGAAGTGCTGGTGCCGAAGGACGGCAACGTTGCGGTCGGCGGCGTGCTTGGCCGCATCACCGAGGGCAACGGTAAGGCCAAGCCCGCGGCCAAAACCGAAAGCAAGCCCGCGCCGGCTGGGCCACCGCCGAAGGCCGCGGCGCCGAAAGCGGCTCCGGCCGCCCCGGCTGCACCCGCGGCCGACCTCGCCAAGCGATCGGGTCCGGCGACGCGCCGTTTGATCGACGAAAACAAGATCGAACCGGCGCGTATTCCGCCGTCGGGCCGCGACGGCCGTCTGACCAAGGGGGACGTGCTGGCGGCGCTCGAGAAGGATGCCGCCGCGTCGGCGCCGGCCGCTGTCCAGACGGCGGTCCCGGCCGCTGCGCGCGAAGCCGGCCCGCGCGAAGAGCGCGTGCACATGACGCGCCTGCGGCGGCGCATCGCCGAACGTCTCAAAGAAGCGCAGAACACGGCCGCCATGCTCACCACCTTCAACGAGGCGGACATGAGCGCGGTGATGGCGTTGCGCGAGCGCTACCGCGAAAGCTTCGAGAAGAAACACGGCGTCCGCCTCGGCTTCATGTCGTTTTTCGTCAAGGCGTGCATCGTCGCGCTCAAGGAGATTCCGGCGGCCAACGGCGAGATCGACGGCGACGACATCGTCTACAAGAATCATTATGACATCGGTGTCGCTGTCGGCACCGAACAGGGGCTGGTGGTGCCGGTGGTGCGCGATGCCGATCGGCTCGATTTCGCCGACATCGAGAAACAGGTCGGCGATCTCGGCCGGCGCGCACGCCACGGCAAATTGAAGCTGGAAGAGCTGTCGGGCGGCACCTTCACCATCACCAACGGCGGCGTCTACGGTTCGTTGATGTCGACGCCGATCCTCAACCCGCCGCAATCCGCAATTCTCGGCATGCACAAGATCCAGCAGCGGCCGGTGGTTGTCGGCGGCCAGATCGTCGCGCGGCCGATGATGTATCTGGCGCTGAGTTACGATCACTGCCTGGTCGACGGCCGCGAAGCCGTCACCTTCCTGGTCCGCGTCAAGGAGTGCATCGAAGACCCCGAACGCCTGTTGTTCGGCGTCTAGGCGATGGCCGACGCGTTCGACGTCATCGTCATCGGTGCAGGACCCGGCGGCTACGTCGCGGCGATCCGCGCGGCGCAGCTCGGCATGAGCGTCGCCTGCGTCGACAAGCGCGACGCGCCGGGCGGCACCTGCCTCAATATCGGCTGCATCCCGTCGAAGGCCTTGCTCCAATCGTCCGAGCATTTCGCTGCCGCGCAGCACGAGCTGGCGGCGCACGGCGTCAAAATCGTCGGCGTAACGCTCGATCTCAAGACGATGCTGGCGCGCAAGGACAAGGTCGTCGCCGATAACACGCGCGGCGTCGAATTCCTGTTCCGCAAGAACAAGGTCGAATACATCAAGGGCACCGCGCGGCTTGCGGCGCGCGACCGCGTCTCGATCACGCTCAATGCCGGCGGCAAGCGCGAGCTCAGCGCCAAGAAAGCGATCGTGCTGGCGACCGGCTCCGACAGCACCGGCCTGCCCGGCATCGCGATCGATGAGCAGCGCATCGTCACGTCGACCGGCGCTCTCGCGCTCGCTTCGGTGCCGACGCATCTGGTGGTGATCGGCGGCGGTTACATCGGACTCGAGATGGGCTCGGTGTGGCGCCGGCTCGGAGCCGACGTCACGGTGGTCGAATTCCTCGATCGCATCACGCCCGGCATGGATGGCGAATTGTCGGCGGCGTTGCAGCGCAGCCTGGAGCGTCAGGGACTCAAATTCCGCCTCGGCACCAAGGTCGTTGAGGCCAAGACCGCTAAGGACGGCGTCACGCTCGGGCTCGAACCAGCCAAGGGCGGCGCGCGCGAAAACCTCAAGGCGGATGTCGTTCTGGTGGCGGTCGGCCGCGTGCCCTATACCGCCGATCTCGGCCTGAAAGAAGCCGGCGTGGCGCTCGACGACAAGGGCCGCATCAAGGTCGATGGCCGGTTCGCCACCAACGTACCCAGTGTCTATGCGATCGGCGATGCGATTGCCGGCGCAATGCTGGCGCACAAAGCGTCGGAGGAGGGCGTCGTGCTGGCTGAGACGCTGGCCGGCGGCCGGCCGCCGCTCGATTACGACGCCATTCCCGCCGTGATCTATACCTGGCCCGAAGTCGCATCGGTCGGGCGCACGGAAGAACAGCTCAAACAAGCCGGAACGGCATACAAAACCGGCAAATTCCCGTTCACCGCCAATGCCCGCGCCCGCGCCAACGGCTTCACCGAGGGCTTCGTGAAAATCCTCGCCGATGCCAAGACCGATCGCGTGCTCGGCGTCCATATCATCGGGCCCGACGCCGGCACGATGATCGGCGAGGCGGCGCTGGCGATGGAATTCGCCGCCTCGGCCGAGGATATCGCGCGCACCGTCCACGCCCATCCAACGCTCGAGGAGGCGGTGAAGGAAGCGGCGCTCGCGGTCGATGGCCACGCCATCCATATCTGACGCACCGGCGCCCATTCGGGGGCCGTCGCCTCAGGCGCTGATCGCGATCCTGAATGCGGCCATGATCCTCGGCATGTTCGGTAGCTCGAGCTTCGCCGCTTTGCTGCCGAACTTCGAGACGCTGTGGCGTCTCTCCAACATCGAAGCAGGCTGGATCGGCGCATTGTATTTCGCCGGCTACGTCGCGGCCGTTCCCGTGCTGGTCGGCTCGACCGATCACGTCGATCCGCGTCAGGTCTATCTCGGCTCCCTCGTCCTCGGCGGCGCCGCATCGGTGGCCTACGGGCTTCTGGCGCAGGGCTTCTGGTCGGCGGCGATCATCCGCGGCTTTGCGGGTATGGGCCTTGCCGGCACCTACATGCCCGGCCTCAAACTCCTGACCGACCGCTACGACGGTCCGCGCCAGGCCCGGTACATCGCCTATTACACCGTCGCGTTCAGTATCGGCACGGCGGTTTCGTTCGCTTTCACCGGCGAGATGACCGCGTGGTTCGGTTGGCGCGTCGCCTTTGCCGGCGCCGCCGTGGGTTCCCTCGTGGCCTACGCCTTGGTCTGGTCCCTCGTGCCATCGGGCACTGCGCCAACGACGCGTAACGGCGGCCTGCGCCAGCTTGCGTTCCGTCCGGTCTTCAAGAACCGGGCCGCCATGGCGTTCGTGCTGGGCTATACCGGTCATTGCTTCGAACTCTTCGCGTTGCGCGGCTGGCTCAATGCCTATCTCATCTATGCCGATCGTGTTCGCGGCGGCGCCGGTGATGTCTCGCTGGCGAGTTGGATTTCGACCGCCGTCGTGCTCGTCAGCAGCGGTGCCAGCGTCTATGGCGCCGAGGTCGCGGCGCGCGCCGACCGGCGGCGGATCATCGGCCGCGTCATGATCCTGTCGGTGCTGGCCGCGGTCGCGGCGGGCTTCAGCAGCGGCCTGCCGGTCTGGCTCGTTGCAGCGCTATGTTGCGCCTATTCGATGCTGATCATGGCCGATTCGGCTGCGCTCACGGGTGGTGCGGTCGTGAGCGCGGTGCCCGGCCAGCGCGGCGCCACTCTAGCGGTGCATTCGGTCCTCGGTTTCAGCGGCGCCGTCGTCGGGCCGCTTGCGGTCGGGTTGGTGCTTGATCTCGCCGGTGGCGACAGCTATCTCGCCTGGGGCCTGGCGTTTCTTACCATGGGGGCGGGCTCGTTCGCCGCGCTGTTCGCGATCCGCGGCGTTTAATCCCGCGCCCGCGGATGCGCCTTGTCGTAAACCGCGAGCAGGCGCGTCGGGTCCATCGCGGTATACCGCTGCGTCGTCGATAGACTTGTGTGGCCGAGGAGTTCCTGAATGGCGCGCAGATCGCCGCCGCCGGCGAGCAGGTGCGTCGCGAAACTGTGTCGTAACGCGTGCGGTGTCGCATGTTCCGGCAGGCCGAGCGCGCGGCGCAGCTTGGCCATGGTCGCCTGCACGTGGCGCGGATTGAGTACGCGGCCGCGCGCGCCGACGAACAGCGGATCGTCAGGCTTGAGGTCGATGGGACAGAGCGCCAGGTAATCGCGCACGGCGTCCGCAACCGCCGGCAAAACCGGCACCAGCCGCGCCTTGCTGCCCTTGCCGACGATGCGCAGCATGCCGTCGGTTTCGGGCGCCGTGCCGCGCGTCAGCGACAAGGCCTCGGCGATGCGCAGCCCGCAGCCATAAAGCAGCATCAGGATCGCCAAATCACGCCGCGCCATCCACGGCCGCGTATCGAGCAGCGCGACGCGATCGAGCGCCGCCTTGGTTTCGCTTTCGGTCAGCGCCTTGGGCACGCCGCGGCCGAGCTTCGGTGTCTTGACTGCCGACAGCGAACCGTTGGCGACGATCTTCCGCTTGCTGAGGAAGCGGAAAAAGCCGCGCAGCACCGAAAGTTTGCGCGCCGTCGTGCCGCGCGCGGCATCGTTGTGGGCCAAGCGGGCGAGAAACGCGCGGAAATCGGCGGGCTCGAGCGCGGCGAGGGTCGCCAATCCGGGCACACCGCCTCGGTGGGCAACGAGAAAATCGAGAAAGCCGGCAAGGTCGCGGCCATAGGCGGCAATCGTATGCGGCGACGCGCGCCGCTCGCCGGTCAGCCAGCCCTGCCAAAGCGCGATCGCCTCGATCAACTCTTGCGACGCGGCGAAACGGACCAGCGGAACCGGCTCAGGCCGGAGAGAGCGGGGAAGCGGGCGCGTGCCCTTTACGCCGGGAGGTCGAGCCATGCTGCGATGGTGATGCCGAGCGCACGGGCGAGGAAGCCCAGCAACTCGCTGCCCTGGCCGGCATGGAATTTTCCCGGCCGGCGTGCGCCGATGCACAGCAGCCCGGCCGGCGCCGTCCGGCTCACCGCCAGCCGTAGCACCGCCGCCGAGCGCACCAGGTCGGCGCCGGCGCCGAACAAGGTCGGATCGCCGGTGGTGTCAGCAAGCAGCGCGACGTCACGCTCCGGACCGAGCACGCGATCGACGGTGCCGGTTTCGAGGATCTGCACGCCGGGATGCGGCAGGCGCGGCTTGGAGCCGCCGTTGCTTTCGACGCCGATGGTGACGACGTCCGAATCGAGGAGCATGGCGAGGTCGGTAGTGACGATCTGGATCAGCTGCTCGAAGCTGTTGGCGGCCAGCAGCGTCAGAACCGCGCTATGGACGCGCGTCTGGCTCGCCAGGTTCGCGCGTGTCGTGCTGATCAGCTGTTTCTGCTGGCCCTTGAGCTTGGCGATGTCGTCGCGCTGCCGCTTGAGCATGAATTGCTGCATGTCGACTACGCCGGTACCGTTGCGTGCGGCCGGCGGCGTCAGCAAGTCGAGAATCTCGGGATGCTCGGCGAAGAAGTCCGGGTGGCACTTCAGATACGCGACCACCTGGGCCGCCGTGGCGGCATGCTCGGTGACCGTCGTCGGCGAAGCGGTGACTTTGTCCCGGGTACGATCCACCACAATCCCGCTATTCGGCCGCCGCAGCCGACTTGTCGTCGCC
>JBOHLR010000080.1:0-10725 GCA_050729555.1 Allostellaceae bacterium | reverse complement strand
GCCGGCCTGCTCGAATTCCTGCACAACCGCACGACGATCGCGGTGGGCCAGAACATGGTCAACGACCTGCGCGGCGCGCTCTATGCCCAGCTGCAACGCCTGTCGCTCGCCTTCCACAGCCGGCAGAAGGTCGGCGACCTGATGCATCGCATCACCGCCGACGCGTTCGCGGTGCAGACCATGCTGATGAACGGGCTGTTGCCGATCCTGTCCGCGGTGATCCTCCTCGGCGGCATGCTGATCGTGCTGATCCCGCTCGACGCACGGCTGACCGCGCTGTCGCTCACCGTGGTGCCGGCGCTGTTCGTGCTGATCGGCGCGTTCAACCGCAAGATCAACGACGTCGCGATCGATGTGCGCGAGCGCGAGACGCTGGTCTATTCGCTGGTCCAATGGGCGATGCAGTCGATCAAGATCGTCCAGGCCTTCACCCAAGAGGAGGGCGAGTACCGCCGCTTCATGGGCGCGAGCGAGGCGAGCCTGGGCGCGACGCTGCGACTCTATAGCTGGCAGACGCTCTATTCGGCCGCGGTCAACGGTCTGGTCGCGGTTGGCACCGCCGGTGTCATCTATGTCGGCGCGCGCAACGTCCTGGCGGGTGAGCTCACCATCGGTCAGCTCGTCGTGTTCATCGCCTATTTGGCGCAGCTCTATGCGCCGGTGAACCAGCTCACCCAAAGCTGGGGCCTGATCGCCGGTGCGCGGGTCGGCGCGACGCGCTGCTTCGAGATTCTCGAAGTCGAAGCCGATCTGAAAGACGGCACGCGCGATTTTCCAGCGGCGGGCGCCCGTGGCGACGTCGAATGGCGCGGCGTCGCGTTCGGCTATCGCCGGGACATGCCAGTGCTGCACCGGATCGATTTGCGCGTGCCGGCCGGCACCAAGGTCGCGGTGGTGGGGCCGTCGGGCGCCGGCAAGTCGACGCTGCTTTCGCTCGTGCCACGTTTCTTCGATCCGTCGGCCGGCAACGTGCTGATCGATGGCGTCGATTTGCGCGAGCACACGCTCAAGTCGCTGCGCCGGCAGATCGCCATGGTGCTGCAACCGCCGCTCATCTTTCCGATGTCGGTGCGGGCCAATGTCGCCTACGGCCGGCCCGAGGCGGGCGACCGCGAAATCGAGGAAGCGGCGCGGCTCGCGCGCATCCACGATGTGATCGCGCGGCTGCCGCAAGGTTACGATACCGTGCTCGGCGATACCGCGACGCTGTCGGAAGGCGAAAAGCAGCGTCTCACCATCGCCCGCGCGATCCTGCGCGACGCGCCAATCCTGGTTCTCGACGAGCCGACTTCGGCGCTCGACGTCGAAACCGAGGCGTTGGTGATGGCGGGGATCGACCGCCTGACGCTCGGCCGCACCACCTTCATTATCGCGCATCGGCTGTCGACCGTGCGCAACGCCGACCGCATCGTCGTGCTCAAGGACGGTGCGATCGCGGAGGAGGGCAGCTTCGCCACGCTGATCGCCAAGGGCGGCACCTTCGCCGAGCTCTACAACATGCAGTTCTTCGCCGCGCCGTCCGGAGCGGCGCAGAAAACCGCCTAAGATACCGCTGCGACCTGGATCGACCCTTCGTAGATCATCCGCAGCGCGACATAGGCGACGATGGCGAGGCCGAGCCACGCGATCCAGCGATGGCGCTCGAGTAGCTTCGCCAGGAGCTGCGAGGCGACCGCCATCAGCGCCACCGACAGCAACAGGCCACCGGCCAGGATCCACGGGTGATTACGCGCCGTGCCGGCGACCGCCAGCACGTTGTCGAGCGACATCGAAAGATCGGCGATGACGATGCGCGTCACCGCGCCGCCGACGCTGTGTCGGCGATGGTTTGTGGATGCAGCATCGTGCGGCGTGCGGGCGGCGAGGTCGCGGTAGAGCTTCCACGCTACCCAGAGCAGCAAGATGCCGCCGGCGAGCGTCAAGCCGATGATCGCCAGCAGGTCGACGGCCGCCAGCGCCAGCAGAATGCGCAACACCGCCGCCGCGCCGATGCCGGCGAACAGCACTTTGCGGCGCATCTCCCGCGGCACCAGGGCGGTCGCCAGGCCGACGACGATCGCATTGTCGCCCGCCAGCACGACGTCGATGAGAACGACCGAAACCAAGGCGCCGAGCGCGCCCCAATCGGCGATGGCCCAATCCATCGGCGATGAGTGGCGGGCGGGCACCGAGTCTGTCAAGGCGCCCGGGCGGGGTTGCGCCGGCGCCGTACGCCCATCACACTCCGCGACCGTGTCGCTCGCGCTGCGCCTGTCGGTCTTCTATGGCGGCTTCTTCCTGTCGGGCGGCATTTTGTCGCCATTCTGGCCGGTGTGGCTGACGTCGCGCGGCTTGTCGCCAAGCGAAATCGGCGTCCTGCTGGCCATTAGTCAATGGGCCAAGGTCGCGGCGACGCTGGTGACCGGCGGCGTCGCCGACCGCAGCGGCGATCCGCGTCGCGTCATGCTGGTGCTCGCGATCGTCGGGGTCGCCGGCTATGCGGCGTGTTTTCGGGCGCACGGTTTTGTCGCGCTGGCGATGCTCAACGCACTCGCCGTGGGGAGCCTCGCGGCCCTGCTGCCGGTTGCCGACTCGCTGGCGACAACCGCGACCCAGCGCGGTCACATCGATTTCGGCCGCGTGCGCATGTGGGGCACGATCGCGTTCGTCGTCGCGACCTTGCTCGGCGGCCATGTCGTCAACGGCCGCGCCGCCGACATCATTCTCGAACTGGTGGTCGCGCTGGTCGCGCTCAACGTCATCAGCTGTTTTCTGTTGCCGCGCGGCGCGACGCATCTCGGCGCCGAGCTGGTCCGCGGCAATACCTGGCGGCTGATAATGACGCCGCAGTTCCTGACGTTCCTCGCGTCCACAACCTTGCTCGCCGCAAGCCACAGCGTCTATTACGCGTTCGGTTCGCTGCGTTGGCAGGCGCAAGGCTTCTCGGACGCCGCCATCGCGGGGCTGTGGGCCGAAGGTGCCGCGGCCGAGGCCGTGTTCTTCTATTGCGGCGCGCGGGCGGTGACGCGCTATGGCCCGGTGCCGATGATGGTGCTGGGCGCGGCGAGCGGCGCGGTGCGCTGGACCGTGCTGGCCTTGACCGGCGATTGGCGCTTGCTGGCGTTGGCGCAGCTGCTGCATGCCGGCACGATCGCCTGCGCCGGTCTGGGCGCCGTCCATTATCTCGGCCGGGCGATTCCAGCGGCGCGCATGGCCACCGTTCAGGCGATCAACGTCGCGATCATCTCCGGCGTCGGCTACGGCATCGCCATGCCCCTGTCGGGCGCGCTTTACAGCGCCTATGGCGGCCGCGCCTATCTGGCGATGGCGATCTTGTCGGCGGCATCGGCGGTGGCCGCGATGACGCTGAAACGGCTGCGGGCGGCGGCGCCCACCAATTCTTAACGCCTCGCCCGCATGATTCGGCCATGGCGGCATCGCAGGAAAACCGCACGTCGGCGCCGTTGCGTTCCGGCGAGGATGGTTTCGACATTCGGCGCATCCGGCCGCTGCTCGGCGGCACGGGTGCCGCGCCGTTCGCCTGGCCGAGCGACGATCTCAGCTTTCTCGCCGAGGCGCTGCGCACGCAGCACACGCCGCAGCCGCTGATCGAGCGCCTGATCGCGCATGCCGCCGCGCCCGATCGCACGCTGTCGCCGGCCGAGCGGCTCGAACACGCGCTTGGCGCGCATTATCGCTTTCGGCCGCTCGACGACGCGTTGCGTCTACCCGGCCTGCTGGTTGTCGGTCCGCCCGGTGCCGGCAAGACCGCTTTGGTGGCGAAACTGGTGGCACGGCTCGATCCGCGCCGCGCGCTGGCCGCCAGCGTCGATACCGGCAATGTCGCCGGGCTCGCGCAACTCGAGGAATACATCAAGGTTCTGGGTATGGCGCTGGCGGTTGCCGACGATGCAGGCGCGCTGCGCGCCATGGTCGCTGGCGCCGATCACCGCACCGTCATTGTCGATACGCCGGCGGTCGCGCCGGGCGATGCCGGCGCCGAAGATCGTCTACGGCAGTTGAAGAGCGCGGCCGACGCCGAGATCGTTTTGGCCTTGCCGGCCGATCTCGCCGCCGCCGAAGCCGAAGCCCTCGGCGCCTGGGCGGGACGCCTCGGCGCGACCCTGATGATCGCGACGCGGCTCGATCTGGTCCGGCGCGTCGGTGCGGTGTTGGCGGCGGCCGATGCCGGCGGTCTCGCGCCGGTTGCCGCCAGCCTCGCGCCGCATTTCGCCTATGGTCTCAAAGCGCTGACACCGGCGCTATTCGCCCGGCGCATCCTCACCGGCGCGCTCGACAGCGAACGCTGGCAGCGGCGCTAATTCCGTCGGTCAGTGTGTGGTTGCGGCCGTGTGTTGGTCGACGCAGGGCCGGAAATCGCTCTGCTGCTTGTTCACGAGGTCGGCCACGAACTGCCGGAATTTCACGCCGGCGAGCGACTGGGCGTCGGCGAAATAGCTCGCCTTCTCGGCGCAAAGCTCGGCCGTCGGCGTCTGGCCGTCCTCTTCCGAAACTTCGTTCGCCGCATGCGTCACGTAACGGTCGACGGTATCATCGGGATGTCGGTCGCCGGCCTCACGGAAATGCGCGACCAACTCCTTATGGTAGGCATCGAGCGCCGCGAAATTTGTTTTGATGAAGCCTTCGTAGACGTGCACGTGGCAGGTGTCGTTGAGGACCATCAGCTCCGTCATGTAGCGCACCGCCTGCCAAGCCTCGAGCGCGTCCTTCTGGAAACAGCTTGATGCCGCAAACGCGGTGTTCGCCGTCAGCAAAAACGCCGCCAGCGTCGCCACCCCTCGCTTAAACCACATGGGTCCCCCTCTTGCTGACCAAACTCTATGCCGATGACGAACGGTGCGCAACGGGATGCCGCCGGCGCCGGCGATGGAGGCGGTGCGCCACCTGCGCGCCGATCAGCAGCAAAGCGAAGCCCGCCAACATGGCAAAGCCGAAATCGCGCGCAACCTGCCCCAGCAACGTCCGCAGCTCGCGGCCGCAGAGATAGCCCGCGCCGACGAAAACGACCGCCCAGATGCCGGCGGCCGTGAAATTGAGGACCATGAATCGGCGCCAGTCGATGCCGCTGATGCCGAGGGCGAACGACGAGAAATTGCGCACGCCGTAGATGAAGCGGAAGCTCAGGATGAACCAGATGTCGAAGCGCTTGAGCCAGGCCAACGCACTGTCGACGCGCTCGCGCCACCGCGGCCGCCGCGCCAGCACACGCAGGCCGAACCGTCGACCGATCCAGAAATAGCACTGATCGCCGGCGAAGCTGCCAAGACCGGCGGCGACCACGAGCAGCGGCGCGTTCAGCAAACCTTCCGCCGCCGCGAACGCCGCGAACAGCACGAACGTCTCGCCTTCGAAGAAGGTCCATACGAAGGTGATCGGATATGTCCACGCGCCATGCGTGGCAATAAAGTGCTGAACGTTCATGCCCGATGCGTTTCCTCCGGTCCCGCCCGAAGGGTCCTGCGATCAGAACATGCTCCGTTTCAAACGTCGAGCCCAGATTCGGCACGGCGGCAAAAAATTACCGTGCGGTGCGGGCCTCATGTTGCAGCGCCACACGCGCGGTGGGCCGCGCCACGCGCGGCTTGGGCACGAGCCAGCGGACGTGTATCCTTCCGCTCCGATCATGACGGTTGAAACCGTTTCTTCCCTGCGTTCGTTGCGCACCCAGACGCTGGTCGGCGCCGTCAGCCTCGGCCACGGCGCGACGCATTGGGCGGCGGCGACGTTCTTCCTGCTGTTGCCGGCGATGAGTCGCAGCCTCGGCCTCAGCTACACCGAAGCCGGGTTGCTGGCGACGGCGTACTACGTCGGCTCGATGATTTCGAATCTGCCCAGCGGCATCGTCGTCGATCTGACGGGCAAGCGCATCCGGTATCAACTGCTGGCGTTGCTGTTGGGCAGCGCGTCGCTCGCGATGCTCGGTACAACCGCGAGCTTTGTCGCGCTGTGGTTCTGCCTGGCGCTGCTTGGCGCATCGAACCAGATGTGGCATCCGGCCGCGATTTCGTATCTGTCGCTCCATTTGCCGCGCAATCGCGGCTACGCGATGGCCATCCATTCGCTTGGCGCACATATCGGTGACGCCGCGGCGCCGCTTGCCGCCGGCTGGCTGCTGCTCAGCTTTTCGTGGCAGCACGCCGCGCAGATCAACGCGCTGATGGGCGTGCTGTGCGCCGGACTCATCATCCTGGTTTGCGGTCGCGATGATCCGCGTTCGGCGCCGAAGCGGCATCCCGGCGAAAATTATTGGAAGGGCCTCGCCCTGCTGCTGAAGTCGCGGGCGCAATGGAGCTTCTTCCTGATGTCCGGCTTCCGCACCATGACGCAGGCCGGTCTGCTGACCTTCCTGCCGCTGTTCCTGGCGAACGAGTTGCACATGAGTCCCATGCTGATGGGCGTGGCGATGATGGTGCTGCAACTCGGCGGCATGGTGGCGACGCCGGCGGCCGGCATCCTGTCGGATCGCATCGGCCGGCGGCCGATCGTGATGGCCGGCATGTTCAGCACGACGCTCATCGTCGTCGTGATGACGTTCATCACCAATCACGCAGCCTACGTCGCGTGCATCTCGGTGCTCGGATTTTTCCTCTATGCGATGCGGCCGGTGATTCAGGCCTGGCAGGTCGACCGCTCGCCGCCCGAGCATCTGGCGGCGATCACCAGCGCGCTGTTTACGGTCCAGGCGATGCTGTCGGCGCTGGCGCCGCTCGTCGGCGGGTTCCTCGCCGACCGGTTCGGTCTGATCTCGGTGTTCTATTTCCTCGCGGCGTCGGTGCTCGCCGGCAACGTGTTGTGTTTCCTGGTACCCAAGACCGAGCACGGCGACTGACCGCATGAGCAAGCTGCCGCTGGCTCGCTTCAAGGTGGTCGATCTCACGCGCGTGCGTGCCGGTCCGACTTGCGTGCGGCAGCTCGCCGATTGGGGCGCCGACGTGATCAAGATCGAGGACCCGAGGGGCGATTCCGGTTTGGGCGGCGAGCGCGACGGCCCGGATTTCCAAAACATCCACCGCAACAAGCGCAGCCTAACGCTCAACCTTAAGAACGCCGAAGGCGTCGCGATCCTGAAGAAGCTGGTGGCGCAGACGGACGTCGTGGTCGAGAACTTCCGGCCCGACGTCAAATTCCGTCTCGGCGTCGATTACGACCGCCTCAAGGCGGTCAATCCGCGCCTCGTCTATGCCAGCATCTCGGGCTTCGGCCAGGATGGTCCCTATCGCGAGCGGCCCGGCGTCGATCAGATCGCGCAGGGCATGGGCGGGCTGATGTGGATCACCGGCGAGCCCGGCCACGGGCCGATGCGCGTCGGCATCCCGATTGCGGATCTGACGGCCGGACTCTTCGCCGCCATCGGCGTGCTGATCGCGCTGTTGGAGCGCGAAGAAAGCGGCGAGGGGCAATATGTCGACAGCTCGCTGTTGGCATCGCAGATCGCGATGCTCGATTTCCAGGCGGCGCGCTGGCTGATGAAGGGCGAGGTGCCGGGCCAGGCCGGCAACAATCATCCGACCAGCATTCCGACCAGCATGTTTCCGACCAAGGATGGCTTCATCAATATCGCCACCGCGGGCGAAGAATTGTGGCATCGCCTGGCCGACGCGCTCGGCAAGCCCAGCCTCAAGACCGACAAGGACTATGCGACCGCCGCGGCGCGCCGCAAAAATCGCGACAAACTCAACGCGCTTATCGGCAGCGTGACATCGGGCAAAAGCTCGGCCGAATGGGTCGAGCTGCTGACCAAGGCCGGCGTGCCGTCGGGTCCGATCAACAAGATGGACGAGGTCTTCGCCGATCCGCAGGTGAAGCACCTGAACGTGGCGCGCAAGGTGAAACACCCGCGGCTCGGCGAGATCGAACTGGTCGGCCAGGCGGTGAATCTGTCGCGCACGCCGTGGGCGCTGCGGCGCGCCTCGCCCGAGCGCGGCGAGCATACCGACGAGGTCTTGCGCGAGCTCGGCTATGCCGAAACCGATATCGCCAAGCTCAAGCAGGACGGCGTGGTGTGATGGCGGCGGCTAGGCCGCCGCGACGACGACCGGACAGCTCACGCCGGTGCTGCCGAGGCCGCAATAGCCACCGGGATTCTTCGCCAGATATTGCTGGTGATAATCCTCGGCGTAATAGAACGCGCCGGCCTGCTTGACCTCGGTGGTGATGGCGCCATGGCCGGCCTTGGCCAACGCCTTGGCATAGGCGTCGCGCGAGGCTTCGGCCGCTTTTTGCTGTGCCGGGTTTGTCCAATAGATCGCCGAACGGTATTGCGTGCCAACGTCGTTGCCCTGGCGCATGCCCTGGGTCGGGTTGTGGCTCTCCCAGAACGCCTTGAGCAGGCGCTCGTAGGAGATTTTCTTCGGGTCATAGGCGATCAGCACGATCTCGGCGTGGCCGGTGCGGCCCGAGCAGACTTCCTCGTAGGTCGGATTGGGCGTCGTGCCGCCGGCATAGCCGACGGCCGTGGCGTAGACGCCGTCCAGCTGCCAGAACGCACGCTCGGCACCCCAGAAACAGCCGAGGCCGAACTGCGCGGTCTCGATGCCGGCCGGGAAGGGCGGCACGATGCGTCGGCCGCTGACGGTGTGGGCTTCCGGCACGCGCATTTTGGTCGCGCGGCCGGGCAGCGTCTCGTCGGGCGCGGGCATCTCGGTCTTCTTGCGGGCCATCCACATGCGCGCTCTCCTCGGTTTCGTTGCTGGCGGCGGGCGACCCTGAATCTGGGCCCGCGGTGGGTCGAAGGCAACAGCCGCTCACGCAGGCTTGAAGTGCGCGCGCCGGGCGGTGCGGCGCGACGAAAAAATTGCCGCCGTCGCGCAGTGCCGCTAGCCTCGGTACCACGAATAAGAGACGCACGGGGAGGGCGACAATGCCGCGACGCCACAACGCCAAAACCTTCGACATGGTTCATCTCCGCAAGACGGCGGAGAAGCTCAAGAGCTGGGGCAAATGGGGGCCGGACGACGAGATCGGCACGCTCAACTACGTGAAGCCGGAAGACATTGCCGCGGCGGCGCAGCTCATTCGCAAGGGCAAGGTGTTCTCGCTGGCGCTGCCCTACGACAGCAACGGTCCGCAGAAGGGCCTGTGGGGCAATCGGCACAATCCGGTGCATACGATGCTGGCGACCGGCACCGACGCCGTCGCGGGCGCGCAGGACAAAGGCGGCATCCGCTATGCCGACGACGCGGTGTCGATGCCATTGCAATGCGGCACGCAGTGGGACGCGCTCGGCCACATCTTCTACGACGACAAGATGTGGAACGGCTACGACGCCAAGCTGGTCGATTCCAGCGGCGCCGCCAAGAACGGCATCGAGAAGACCAAGGCGAAGATGGTCGGCCGCGGCGTGCTGCTCGACGTCGCGCGGCATTGCAAGGTGGATTGCCTCGAAGACGGCACTGCCATCACCGCCGACGATCTGATCGAAACCGCCAAGGCGCAGAAGGTCGCGGTGAAGCGCGGCGATTTCGTCATCGTCCGCACCGGCCAGATGGGCCAGCGGCTCAAGGCCGGCGATTGGGGCGGTTATGCCGGCGGCGACGCGCCAGGCCTCGCCTTCGAGACCTGCGAGTGGATTCACAAGACCGAGATCGCCGCGATCTGCACCGACACCTGGGGCTGCGAGGTGCGGCCGAACGAGACCAAGGACGCGTTCCAGCCCTGGCACTGGGTGGTGATCCCGATGATGGGCCTCACCATGGGCGAAATCTTCTATCTCGAGGAGCTCGCCGACGATTGCGCCAAGGACAAGGTCTACGAGTTCTTCTTCTGCGGCCCGCCGCTGCCGATCACCAAGGCCGTGGGCTCGCCGGTCAATCCGATGGCGATCAAGTGACGCCAAGTTCCCGTCGTCACGGCCCAAAGAGGCGCCGGATTAACTATCTAGCGGCGATCGCGTTCGTAGGCTTCTAGAACACGCTGGATTAATTCTGCTTCTGGTTCCCCCGGGTGTTTTGTACGTGCGTTATCAAGTAGTCGCTTTCTTGCACCAGCGTCTGGGATCGCTGCTTTGTATCGCCTTTCAAGCCCCGCAGCTTTTGTCGGCTGATTCTTTCCGGATAACCGAAGGTTAAAAACCAAATCATCGACGTATTGATATTCTGTATCATTTAAATATCCAAGCCGATGTCCCGGACGGTAGTTGACTTCAGCCTCGCGATGATAACCCGCCAAAAATATATCTCCCAATCCAAGAACGAATATTGCGACATCAGTCAGCCGTTCATTGGCGTGCGTCGTTGGTTCGCGAATCCCGTTTGCCTCAAGTACATAATGACAAAATTCATGACACAAAATCGCACGGGCTGATTTCGGATCGAGCATAAAATTTTTTCCGACTGAGATTTTCACCCAACCGTCATTTTCAACAAATCGTCCCGCTGCCAAAGGCGTTTCCTCGATCACCAATCGTGGCGTCATCATTGGCACGGAGAGACTGGGTGCTATGCGGCGGGTGTGATTCAGAAGGAATTGTATGAACTCTTCACGCGGCACAATCGTAGAGACTTTTTCGGAACTGAGAACAAGGTCGATGTTCGCTGTGTCCTCGCGCGCACCCCAGGCGAGCTTGATTAAGCGCTCAACGTTTCCCTGTAGGTCTTGGCCAACCGCGTTTCGTGCGCCACCGCCAATTACGGCCTTTTGCCAAGAAGGCCGCCGGCCAAGCGCGAAAATAACTGCAATGACTGCTGTTGCGGCAATAACGCCGACGACTATCCACTGGATAGGGTT
>JBOHLR010000079.1:0-10793 GCA_050729555.1 Allostellaceae bacterium | reverse complement strand
TTGCGTTGCTCTATTTCGCGCAGGAAGGCGGCATTGCCAACGCCAAGCCCGGTTCCTTCGCCGACGCCTTCTTTTTCAGCGTCCAAACCATGGCGACGATCGGCTATGGCGACATGCATCCGGCGACGTTCTATGTCAACGCCGTGGTCACGGTCGAGGTCCTGCTCGGCATGACCGGGTTCGCATTGGCCACCGGTCTGATTTTCGCGCGCTTCTCGCGGCCGACGGCGCGCGTCATGTTCAGCGACGTCGCCGTCGTCAGCCAATATGACGGCGTGCAGACGCTGATGTTTCGCGCCGCCAATCAGCGCCGCAATCGGATTCTTGAGGCATCGGCGAGCCTCATGCTGGTGCGCAACGAGATCACTGCCGAGGGCCAGGTGATGCGGCGCTTCTACGACCTGAAGGCGGCGCGGCATCACAACCCGACGTTCGTGCTGACCTGGACCGTTATGCATCCGATCGACGAGGCCAGTCCGTTATATAAGTCCAGCGACCAGACGCTGCGGGCGCAGGAGGCGGAGATCATCGCCAGCATCAGCGGCCTCGACGAAAGTTTCGCCCAGACGATTTATGCGCGGAAGAGCTACCGGCCGGACAATATCCGCTGGGGGTGGCGCCTGTCCGATATCATCGGCCGCACCTCGGATGGCCGGCTCACCGTCGATTACGAGCACTTCCACGACGCCGAAGAAGAAACGAGCGGCTGAAACGCTGCGACCGCGCGATCGCCGTCAGGCGTCGTAGGCCACGACCGACGTGAATGGCACCTCGAGCCGCTTGCGGCCGTTGAGGAAGCTGAGCTCGATGATGCAGGCGGCGGCGGCGACGTTGCCCCCGACCTGGCGGCAGAGATTGATCGCCGCCGCCATCGTGCCGCCGGTGGCGAGCAGATCGTCGAGCACGACGACGCGCCGGCCGCGCTCGATGGCATCGGCCTGAATCTCGATCGTGTCGGTGCCGTATTCCAGGGCATAGGTGTACGGAACGGTGGCGCCCGGCAGTTTGCCGCGCTTGCGGACCATGACGAAGCCAATGCCCAGCGCCAGCGCCAGCGGCGCCGCGACCAGGAAGCCGCGCGATTCGATGCCGACCAAAATTTCGGGCCGATGCGGCGCCAGCGCTTTTTCCATCCGCTCGACCGTCGCCTGCCACGCCTTCGCGTGCGCGAGCAGGGTCGAGATGTCGTAGAAAAGAATCCCTTTCTTGGGAAAATCCGGCACGCTTCGGATGTGTTGTTTCAGGTCCATTGCCCCCGCCCCGACGGAAATTGCGGCCCAATTTAGACTGCCAGCGCGCCGGTACGAAAGCGCCGTCTTGCGCTAGAATGGCGGAAAACCCGGCCGAGGGAGGGGATGGCCCAGTCCATCGAGCAGACCCGTGACGGCGACGCGCTCGTGCTGCGCCCGCGCGGCCGTTGGGTGATTGCCGATGCCCAGGCGCTCGACGAGCGCCTGGCCGAGGTGCGGGCCGGCGCGGTCCGTCGGGTGCGCATCGACCTAGCCGGCGTCGAGGCGATGGATACGACGGGTGCCTGGCTGCTGTTCCGGCTGAAGCGCGGTCTCGAGGCGCGCGGCGCCGCGGTCAGCGTCGATCACGTCGGCGCCGAGTTGGCGCCGCTGTTCGCTCAAATCGAGAAACATCCGTTCGATCCGATCAAGCGGACGCACCGCGGCTTCGGGCTGATTGTGCTGCTGGCGCATATCGGCTTCCGCACGGTCGAGTTCCTGCGGTTGTCGCGCGCGTTACTCGGGTTCTTCGGCGCGGTCGCCATCACGTTCCTGCGCACCGGTGCGCAGCCGCGCCGCCTGCGTTTCACGCCGATGGTGGCGCAGATGCAACGCGCCGGCGTTTCGGCGCTTGGCATTGTCGGGTTGCTGTCGTTCCTCGTCGGCATCGTCATGACCTATATCGGCGCGCAGCAGCTGAAGCCTTATGGCGCCGAAATCTTCACCGTCAACCTTCTCGCTGTCGGTTTCCTCCGTGAGCTCGGCGGGTTGCTGGCCGCGATCATCATCGCCGGCCGCTCCGGCAGCGCCTTCACCGCCGAAATCGGCGCCATGATCGTCAACGAGGAAGTCGACGCGATGCGCACCCTCGGCCTCGATCCGATCGAGGTTCTGGTGGCGCCGCGCATCCTCGGGCTGATCCTGACCCTGCCGTTTCTGACCTTTTGGGCCGACTTCACAGGTCTCGCCGGCGGCGCCGTTATCTGCCGGATATCGCTCGATATCCCGCTGACGATGTTTCTGGCGCAGCTGCACAGCGCGGTATCGCTGTGGAGCGTGTTTCTCGGTATCATAAAAGCGCCATTTTTTG
Source organism: Allostellaceae bacterium (assembly GCA_050729555.1). Taxonomy (GTDB): domain Bacteria; phylum Pseudomonadota; class Alphaproteobacteria; order ATCC43930; family CGMCC-115725; genus REEB95. Next base: position 8,474 of record JBOHLR010000079.1, on the reverse strand, counting down.
CCGCCTGCATCGCTCTCATCGGTTGCAACGAGGGGCTTCTCGTGACCCGCAGCGCCGAAAGCGTCGGGCGCCGCACGACGCAATCCGTAGTCCAAGCCATTTTCCTGGTCATCGTCCTCGATGCGCTCTTCTCGATCTTTTTCAATGCGATCGGAATCTGATCCCGCGGCCGCCGCGCTCGTGCGGGTGCGCGGTCTTGCCACCAGGGCCGGTGGCCGTGTTCTGTTGCGCGACGCGACCTTCGATTTGCGATCCGGCGAAGTACTGGGCGTCGTCGGTGCATCCGGGTCGGGCAAGTCGGTCCTGCTGCGCACGATCGTCGGCCTGACGCCGGCGGCTGCCGGCGCGGTCGCGATTTTCGGCGAGGAGCTCGGACGGCCAGGGCAGGGCGATCTGCGGCGCTTCGGCAGACGATGGGGCGTGCTGTTTCAGGACGGCGCGCTGTTCAGCTCGCTGACTGTCGCCGAGAACATCATGGTGCCGTTGCGCGAACAGCTCGACCTTTCCCCGGCGCTGATGCACGAGATCGCCGCGCTCAAGATCGCGCTGGTCGGCTTGCCGCCCGACACGGCCGAAAAGATGCCGGCCGCGCTGTCGGGCGGCATGCGCAAGCGCGCCGGGCTGGCGCGCGCTCTCGCGCTCGATCCCAAGCTGCTGTTCCTCGACGAGCCCACCGCCGGGCTCGATCCGATCGCCGCCACGGATTTCGACGGTTTGGTACGGGATCTCAAGGAAAGCCTCGGGCTGACGGTGTTCATGGTGACGCACGATCTCGACAGTCTGACGGCGATTTGCGATCGCATCGCGGTGATCGTCGACCAGCATCTCGTCATCGGCACGCTTGCCGAACTGCTGCGCAATCCGGATCCGTGGATTCAGCAATATTTCAGCGGCCCGCGCGGGCGCGCCGCGCGAATCGCCGAAGCGGCCAGCGGGTAGGGCCATGGAAACACGCGCCGAATACGTGCTCGTCGGAGGTTTCGTGCTCGTCCTGCTGGCCGGGCTGGCGGTGGTGCTGCTGTGGTTCGTGCAGGCGCCGTTCAAGGTCAGCGCCGCACACTACGACATCTATTTCGACGGCTCGGTCTCCGGCCTCGATGTCGGCTCCGACGTACGCTACAACGGCGTCCTGGTCGGCCGCGTGGCGACGATCACGCTCGATCCGCAACGGCCGACTCAGGTGCGCGTGACCGTCGACATCAATCAGAACATTATCATCCGAAACGATTGTGTGGCCGAATTGCAGGTCAAAGGCCTGACCGGCACGGCCTATGTCGAGATCGCCGGCGTCAGCGGCACAGCGCCGCCGCTGATCGCCGAAAAAGGCCAACCCTATCCGGTGATTCGATCGCGCTCGTCGCAATTGACAGAGTTGTTCAACGGCATGCCCGTCCTCATCCAGAAGCTGTCGACGCTCGCCGACCAGCTCAACGACGTCACCAGTGCCGATAACCGCAAGGCGCTGACCGAGACACTGGCCAATATGCGCCAGGTGAGCGCGATCCTGGCGGCGCATTCGCGCGATCTCGACGCGAGTCTCGGCGGCCTGTCGGCGGCGGTGAAGCATTTCGATCAGGCGGCGGACAATCTCGACCGCATGATGCGCACCAGCCAGAAGCCGGTCAGTGACTTCACGACCCGTGGCCTGCCCGAGTTGCAGCAGCTGCTGGCCGATTCGCGTGTCCTGGTCGCCGAGTTGACGCGGTTGGTCGATTCGCTCAATCGCGATCCGTCGCGGGTGATCTACGGCAACCGCTTGCAAGGCTATACTCCCCAGTGATGGCCCGGCGGCGCGTTGCAATCTTGCTCTTATCCCTGGCGCTCGCGGGCTGCAGCGGCGGGCTGCTGCCGGCACCGCCGCCACCGCCTAAGCTGTACCGCCTGTCGCCGGCGGAAGCCGTGCAGGCGGCCGGTGCGCCGATCCAGGCTCAGATTCTCGTCGGCAACGTCGACGCGCCCGGCGCGCTCGATACCGCGCGGATCGCGCTCAGCCCGAGAGCGACGCGCCTCGAATATTTCGCCGATGCGGAATGGACCGACCGCGCGCCGGTGCTGATCGACAATCTGCTGCTCGATACGCTTGCGCATGCCGGTCGTTTCAGCCGGGTGGCACAACGCTCCCTGGCGTTGCGCGCCGACTACGTCGTGCTCGGCGCGCTCGACCATTTCGAGGCCGATTACGGCGCCGGCACGCTGCCGCAGGTGCGGGTGATGCTCGATCTGCGGCTGTTACGCATGCCCGACGGGGATATCCTCGCGCAGCGGCAGTTCGCGGCCACGGTGCCGGCGACGCGGAACACCGTGTCGGCGGTGGTCGAGGCATTCGACGCCGCTAGCCATCGCGCGTTGCATGACGTACCGGCCTGGGTCGCCGACTCCTTGCCGCGGTCCGCGAAGCAGCCTTGACGTCCGTGTCTGCGCACGCTGCCGATCGGGCCGCGCTCGAGCGGCAGGCGCGCTACGGCGAGGCCGTCGTCCGTTGGCGCGACGCGTTGACGCGTGACGGCCGCACGGTCGTCTCGGCCGCCCTCGGCGGTGCGACGCGGATTTTCCATTGGCGCCATTATCCGGCCGGCGACGTATACGACCCGGCGACGCATGCGCAGTATTTCTATCATGCGCACCCGCCGCAGTCGCGCGCCGCGGCGCACGGTGAGCACGGCCACTTCCACGCCTTCCTACGGGCGCGCGGCCTGAAGCCGGGCGCGCGGCCGTTGGTGATGCCCGAACTCGCGATTGCCGGCCATCCCGCGTCGCCGGCGCCGGCGGCGCCGTCCGCGCCGGCACCCGCCGGCGAACCCGATGCGCCATGGATTCACCTGGCGGCGATCACGATGGACCGGGCCGGCCGGCCGCTTCGGCTGTTCACCACCAACCGGTGGGTGACCGGCGAGACCTGGTACGCCGCGGCCGACATCGCGGCGTCGCTCGACCGCTTCGTCATCGACGGCAAACAGGCGAGCGCGCTCGACCGCTGGCTCACGGCGATGTTCGGCTTGTTCAGGCCGACGCTCGCCCGGCTGTTGGCGGAGCGCGATGCGTCGGTGATGGATTTTCGCCGTCGCCGCCGCGGCAAGGTGCACGTTCTCGAGGACCAGCGGCTCGAGATCACTTCGTCGGCGGCCATCGACGTCGACGCCGAGATCCGCCGCATTGCGGTGGCGCTGCGTCACGTCGGCTAGACGCCCGAATCACCGGATGGTTGTGGTGGCGCTCCCGTTGGGCGCAGGGTCGTTGTTGGCGCGCAGGCACGCGCGGCGGTAATTCTCGCGCGCGATGTTGCCTTGCGGCGTGTAATCCGGGAACAGGCGCGCCGCCTCGCGGGTGCAGCGGTCCGCGACCGACCAGACCGCTTCGCTCTCGCCCCGCGGATCGGCCAAAGCCGGCGCCAACACCAGCAGCAGGAGCGCCAAACCGCCGAGGATGATGCGCAACCGACTCATCGCGTGTCCCTGTTTCGCTTCGCCGCGCGCCGGCGCCGCGCATCGGCCAACGCCATGGGCGCCAGATAAAGCAAATATAGCACGCCGGGCGCGACGATGATCAGCACCGTTCGGGCCTGTTCCCGTCGCAGCTGCGTTCGCGCCTTGTCGTGCGCCGTCGCCAGGCAGTTGGCGGATTCCGGCCCCAATCGCGCGTCGCACCGATCGGCGATGTAATTGTCGACGGTCGTGATGCGGCCGTCGATGCGCAGCGTTCTGTCGAATTGCGGATAAAGCCGCGCGGCCATAACGGCCGTCCAGACAACGATCAACAGCACGACATAAGGCGAAACCCGCCGCCCGCCCCGCGCCCCAGTTTGGATCGCAGTCATTCGACTTCCGCCGCGCGTTGCACGCTCCAGATCATCGAACTTTTCACCAAGTGCGCCTTGTGGCTGGCGCGGTCGGCCGCGATCCGCCGCAATTCGTCGAGCCGGCGCGCCCGCTGACCGGTGTCGCGTTCCTGCAACAGCTCCTTGTTGCGGATCGATTGCGCCTGTACGAACTCGATATTCGCCGCCCGCCGCTGCCGCGTGTAACGGTCGAGGAGGGTATCGGGCGCTTCGCCGCGCCACACCGGGCCGAGCTTTTCCACCAGATTGAATGCGCCGTGCAGCGCGCCGTTGAGGCCGAAGGCACCGAGCGGGTTATTGACGTGCGCCGCGTCGCCGACCAGCAGCATGCGGCCGCGACGGAATTCGCTGGCGACACGCTGGTGCACGCGATAGGTCGATTTGTGCTCGACGCCATAGCGCCGGTTCCATGGCAGAAAATTCTGCAGTGCCCGCTCGACAAAGCCGGCGTCCAACACCTGTTCCTCGGGAACTTCGGCGTCCGTCGGGAACAGCACACGCCACAGGCCCGGCGGCCCATCGTGCGGCATCTTGAAGATCGCCGACCAATCGACTGGGTCCGACACATAAGCGTTCATGGTGAAGCCTTCGGGAGCCAGATCGCGGTCGATGCCGGCGACGAGAAACCGCTCGGGCCAGGTGAAGCCTTCGAAGGCGACATTCATGGCGTGACGCACGGCGCTGCGGCCGCCGTCGGCGCCGACGAGATAGCTGCCGCGCACCGTCTCGATTCCGTCCGGTGTCGCGAAGCGCGCGACGACGCCATCGCCATCCTGCGTCGCGTCGAGGAAACGCCGCTGCCAGTGCACCGTGCCGCCCAGCGCCTGGAACCGCGCCAGCAGCAGCGGCGTGAGCTTGAATTGCTCGCAGTGGAAGCGGAACGGATAAGGCGTCAGGTCGGCGATCAGCGACAGGTCCCATTCGACGACCACGCCCTCGCGACGGCCGCGGATCTGCCAACGCGGCACGCGATAGCCGAGCGCCAAAAAATCCTGGCCGACGCCGATGCCGTCGAGCATTTCGAGCGTCGGCGGATGAAAACTGCCGGCGCGCAGGTCGCGCGGCAGGCGCGGTTCGGTCTCGTAAACGGCGACGGCGACGTTCTGGAGTGCGAGACCGACCGCGACGGCGAGTCCGGCCGGGCCTCCGCCGATGACGATCACAGGTGCGCGCGAAACCATCCGATTCCCCGGCAAGATCAGACCGTCTGGGAAAGCTCCGTGTCAACGCGCATTTGGCCCTCGCTACCCACTACATCGGCGGCTTGACGCCTTTGTTCTCGACCGTGACGTTGTTCGCCGCCACCGTGCCGTCCGGCCTCTTGGGCCCGATGACGAAGACCGCACGGCCGGCTTTCAGCATGCTCGGATCGCCGGGCGCATAGATGACGATCGGCGTCTTGCGGTCGACCTCGATGTCGGTGCTTTGGCCTTTGTACGTCACGGTCAGCACCCGGCCGCCCTTGACCGTCGCAACGCCTTCGACGATGGCATTCGTCATCAGGCTGTTGGGCGCGAGGTCCCAGGGAATCTGGCCTTCGGGAACGACGCCGCGTTGGGCCGGCAGGAAGATATGGACTTCGATCGCGTGAAGATTGCCGTCCTTGCCGCGGATCGAGGTCGAGGCGACGAAATCGCCGTCGTGAATGTCGGTGAGGCGCTTGCGCACCACCGTCCGCACCACGAAGTTCGGCGCGAGCACGACTGTGACCAGCGCGCCCGCCGGCGTCTTGACCGCCAGCGAATGATCGTTGAAGGCGCTGATGGTGCCGCGCACGCGGGCTGGCGGGGTCGCCGGCGCTTGCGCGTCAACGACCGGCGCCGTCAGAACCAGGCCGAGCCCGACAAACGCAGCCGCGGCCGCGATGGTCCGATGCGTCATGGTATGCCTCCGATGTGATCCCGAGCGTCCGGCGCTTCTAGCATGCGCGCGCCGCGGGCGACGATCACAGCCGCTTGATGAGCGGCTCAGGGTTGACCGAGGCGCGGCGCCCGCAGCTCTTCCGCGGCGCGCCGCAATCGCCCATAGGCACGGATGCTGACGGGGATCGACGCGATATAGAGCGCGCCGATGATCAACAACGTGAGCCACGGCTCGGTCGTCAGGAAGGCCGCCAACGTGCCCACCAGCAGTAGCGTGGGCAGGACCCACTCGCGCGGAATCCGGAAACTCTTGAACGCAAAAGTGGGCACACGGCTCACCATCAGCGCCGCCACCGCCGCCAGGACGGCGCCGCACAGGATCGGCGAGCGGAAAAAGTCGATGCCGCTTTCGAAATTCAGGAACATCGGAATCATCACCAGCCCGGCGCCGGCGGGCGCCGGCACGCCGGTGAAGAAATTGTAGGCGTAAGGCGGCAGCTCGGCGCCCATCTGGGTGTTGAACCGCGCCAAGCGCAGCGCGGTGCATACCGCGAACAACAGAGCCAGCGCCCAGCCGATGCCGTGCAGCGAATCCATCGTCCAGATGTCGAGCATGATCGCCGGTGCGGCGCCGAAGCTGACGAAGTCGGAAAGCGAATCGAGCTCGGCGCCGAAGCTCGATGTTCCCTTCAGCAACCGCGCGATCCTTCCGTCGATACCGTCGAGGATCCCGGCGATGATGATCGCGGCGGCTGCCTGCTCGAAGCGGTCGAGGAAAGCGAGGCGGATCGCCGTCATGCCCGCGCACAGCGCCAGAAGCGTCAGGATATTGGGAATCATCCGGTTGAGCGAGAACGCCCCCATCGGCCGGACGCGGACGCGCGGGCGATGCAGCGGCATCAGTGCAACAGGCCCGACCGGGCGCTCTCGTTGGCGCGCCGATCGGCGAGAACCGTCTCGCCGCCGACCATGCGCTGGCCGACGATGGCGAAATGCGACCACGATTGCGGCAAATAGAGATCGGTGCGGCTGCCGAACCGGATCAGGCCCAGCCGTTGTCCCGCTACAACGCTCTGGCCTTCGGTCAGTTCGCACAGGATGCGCCGCGCGATCAGGCCGGCGATCTGAACGACGGCGATTTCAGTACCGTCCGGCAACGCCAGGCGGATCGCCATGCGCTCGTTGTCCTCGCTCGCCTTGTCGAGCGCGGCGTTGACGAACTTGCCCTTGCGGTAGGCGGTCTTCACCACGCGCGCCGCGGCCGGCACGCGGTTGACGTGCACGTCGAAGATCGACAGGAAAATGCCGATCCGCCGCATCGGCGCGTCGCCCATATCCAGCTCGGGCGGCGGCACGGCCTCGTCGACGGCGACCACGACGCCGTCAGCGGGCGCGACCACCAGGCCGTCGCGCTGCGGCGTGACACGCCACGGGTTGCGGAAGAACGTCACGCACCAGATCGTCGCGATCACGCCCAGCCAGCCGAGCGGCTGCGCGATCCAGAACAGGATCAGCGTCACAACGGCAAAGATTGCAACGAATCGCCAGCCATCGGGATGGATGGGCGGCAAGGCCCGGCGCCACATGGGGTTCCTCCTGGGCGCGGACCCTAGCAAATCCGACAGGGCTTAGCCCACAGCGATCGGCGGCCACCGTCTAGCGCGCGCCGCCCTCCTGGCCGACCAGAAAGATAATCAGGTCCCAGGCATTGCGGATGCTGGCGACGATCAGCAGGCCGAAGGCGGCCGCGAGGGTTTCGAGGCCGAAACGAGTCTGGGTCAGGATCATCGCCGCAGCGGCAACGATGCCGACGTAACCGAGCAGCGGCACGCCGCCGTACCAAACCCGGTCGATATGCTCGATTTTGGCATGGAGCACCCGCCAACAGATGCGCGTTGCGGCGGCCAAGCCAACAAACCCACCGACGATGCCGATTGTGCCCAAGGTCTGGAGCGAAAGGGTCGGCATGACCAGCAGCGCGCAGGCGCTCATCACGACCGACAGGTGGATCACCGTCGGCGTGACGAACGATGCCACCGCGGCCGCGCGCGTCTTGTTCATGTTGCGGCCGCTGATCGAGGCGACGATGAACATCGCGCCCAGCAGTGTCCCCGCCACCATCCCTAGGATGGCGTAAAAATCGTGCCAGCCGCCGAGCATGAATCAGTGTCCCTCCCGCCGCCACGCCAGGATCAATAGTCCGAGCGCCAAGAGCAAGGCCAGCACGCCCGGCACCAGCGGCGTCTCGCCGACGCCGGTGACCACATAGTCGCCGTTGCGGCGCAAGCCGATCCAATTGCGTCCGGTCGCCGACTGCCCCGGATCGATGGACCGAATGTCGGGCACGCGGCCCGGTCCGGTCCAGAAGATGCCGCCGCCGGTGGCGGTGACATCGGCTTTGACCTTCTCGTCGGTGGTGCGCACGTCGGCCATCTCGACCGGATTGAGCGAACCCGCCGCCGCCAGCGCCGTGCGCTGACCGTCGGTGATGCGGTAGAGGCCGCTTTCGTCGATTCCCAGCGTCGCAACGCTGCGCCCGCCGTCGGTGGGCGTCAGCGTCAAACTCGTGGTCTTGCCATCCGGCAACGTCAGCTGCACCGGCGAGTCGTCGGGCTGAAGCGATTGCCGCGTCACCGTCAGCTTGTTGCCGTCGATCTTCGCACGCAGATCGTTTTCTTCGAGCTCGGGCTCCTTCATCAACCAATAGACGATCCGGCGCAGGAGCTCGACCTGCGGCCCGCCGCCCTCGTAGCCGCGCGTCCACAGCCACATCTCGT